>DATGRS010000025.1:0-8834 GCA_035303365.1 Ornithinicoccus sp. | reverse complement strand
TGAGCAAGGACCCCACGACCACCGCGTCGAGCACGGTGTAGGCGTCCTCGCTCGTCCGGGGTGCCACCGCCCAGTCCCGTGGCCTCCCGCCGCCGGCCGCCCGCAGTTCGTCGAGGTACCAGACGTTCCACTCGTCGAAGGAGATGTCGATCCGCCTGTCCGACCCGAGCCGCGCGCCGACATGATCGGCGGTGGCGACGACTTGGTCGATGAAGCGGTCCAGGTCGACCGAGGACGCCAGGAAGCTGGCCCGGTCACCGTCGCGGACCTGGTAGTAGGCGTGCGCCGAGATGTGGTCGACGAGGTCGTAGGTGTGCCAGAGGACGGTGGCCTCCCACGCGCCGAAGGTCGGCATCTCGCGACTCGAGGACCCGCACGCGACCAGCTCGAGGTCGGGGTCGAGCTGGCGCATGGCGCGGGCCGTCTCCGCAGCCAGCCGGCCGTACTCGCTGGCGGTCTTGTGCCCCAGCTGCCAGGGGCCGTCCATCTCGTTGCCGAGGCACCAGATCCGGATATTGTGCGGATCCTGCGCACCGTGCTCGACCCGCAGGTCGGACAGGGTGCTGCCCCCGGGATGGTTGGAGTACTCCAGCAGGTCGACAGCCTCCTGCAGGCCGCGGGTCCCGAGGTTCATCGCCAGCATGGGTTCGACGCCTGCCTTCCGCGTCCACCGCATGAACTCGTTGAGCCCGAACGCGTTGGTCTCGATCGAGCGCCAGGCGGGGTCGAGCCGCGTGGGACGGTCCTCGACCGGCCCGACGCCGTCCTCCCAGCGGTAGCCGGAGACGAAGTTGCCTCCGGGGTAGCGGACCGTGCTCACCCCGAGCTCCCGGACGAGATCCAGCACGTCTTGGCGGAAGCCGTCGTCGTCGGCGGTGTGGTGGCCCGGCTCGTAGATGCCGGTGTAGACGCATCGACCCATGTGCTCGACGAACGAGCCGAAGAGCCTGCGGTTGAGCGGTGCGACGACGAACGCCGGGTGGACCGTCGCTCGGGCATGCAGCACGGCTCAGGGCTCCTGGGGTGCCGGGGCGCCGGTGGAGGCGCGGACGACGAGCCGGGTGTCCAGCCGAGCGTGCGTCTCGTCGAGTTCACGACCCGCCATCAGGGTCAGCAGCATGCTGAGCGCGGTCCGGCCCATCGCGCGCAGCGGCTGGGCGACGGTCGTCAGCGGCGGGTCGGTCAGCGCGGACTCCGGGACGTTGTCGAAGCCGACGACCGAGAGGTCCCGAGGCACGCTCAGCCCCAGCTGTCGCGCGACCTCGACCGTCCGGATCCCCATGAGGTCGTTGGCCGCGAAGACCGCGGTCGGGCGGTCGCGACGGTCGAGCAGCAACCGTGCAGGGGCGACGGCGGACTCGGAGCGGTAGGAACCGGTGGCCAGGAGCGTCTCGTCCACCTCGTGCCCGGCGGAGGCCATCGCCTGCCGGAAGCCATGCTCGCGCAGTCGGGCGGACTCCAGGTCCTCGCGGCCCCGGATCATGCCGATCCGGGTGTGCCCCAGGTCGATCAGGTGCTGCACGGCCGACCGGGCACCCCCGACATTGTCCGAGTCCACCGTGGGGACGTCGCTGCTGCCGGTGTGCGGGTCGATCGCGACAACCGGCACCGCGCTGCCCGGCTCGATCACGGTAGGGGTGACGATGATCGCCCCGTCCAGGAGGGTGCCGCCCAGACGGCGCAGGGACCGGCGTTCCCATCCGACCGTCTCGCCGTGGGTGGCGCCGGCGAACGCGAGGAGCTCGTAATCGGTGTCCGCCATGGCGTCCGAGACGCCCTTCAGCAGCTCGGTGCTGAACGGCTCGAACTCGGCGACCAGCACACCGAGGATCCCGGTGCGCGAGCTCCGCAGGCTGCGCGCCCCCAGGCTCGTCTCGTAGCCGAGGTCGGCGATGACGTCGTGGACGCGGGCCGTGGTGTCGGCCGCGACGCCGTAGCGGCCGTTGACCACCTTTGACACGGTCGCCACCGAGACGCCCGCGGCCCGCGCGACGTCCTCCATGCGGACCCGGCCGTTGGTCACCATGGCACCATTATCGGCCCCCGCGTGGCGGGACCGGCGCAGGCTGGCCCCGCCATGACCACGGTGTCCGGTGAGCCGGGTTCACCGCCCGAGCGGAGACCTGGGTGAGACCCCCGGGGTCGCCTCGCGCAGCGACTCGAGCATCGCGTAGTAGGCGGGCTTGGGGGTGTAGTCGTTCTCGAAGATCGTGGCCCAGTCCTCCGGGAAGACATCCGGGACCCACGAGTTGGCGTCCGGGAAGCCCCACACGGTGAACGAGGTGCACGAGGGCACCGCCAGGCAGGCCTCGAGCATGGCGTCGTACCGGTCGGCGTGGAGGGCGACCTGCTCGGGAGTCGGCCCACCGGTGCTGGGGTCGATCGGCATCCGGACGTCGGCCTCGGTCACCGCCACGTCCAGCCCCAGGTCGGCGAACCGCTCGAAGTTGGCCTGGATGGAGGTATCGAAGCCGTACATCAGGCTCAGGTGGCCCTGCGCGCCGAAGCCGTGCAGTGGGACGCCGTCGGCGAGCAACTCCTGGGCGAGGGCGTAGTAGGCGTCGGTCTTGCCGTTGATGCCCTCGGCGTTGTAGTCGTTGAGGAAGAGCCGTGCCTCCGGGTCGGCCTCGTGCGCCCAGCGGAAGGTGTCTGCGATGAGTGCGACCGGGTCCTGGGCACAGGCAGCCAGGAACGGGTTGACCTCCGTGCGCAGCTTGATGCCGCCCGTGTCCCAGTCGTCCTGGATGACCTCGTTGGCCACGTCCCACTCGTAGATCTCACCGGCGTAGCGGCCGACCACCGTGCGCACGTGGTCCTCAAGCACGTCGCGCGCCTCCTCGCACGTCCAGTCGGCGCTCGCGTCGACGACCCACTGCGGGTTCTGGCTGTGCCACAGCAGCGTGTGGCCCCGAACCTCCTGGTGGTTTGCCCTGGCGAACTCCATCACTGCGTCAGCGCCGCTGAAGTCGTAGGTGCTGGGCTCGGGATGGACCTCCGCCCACTTCATGTCGTTCTCGGGCGTGATCGAGCTGAACTCCCGTGCGAGCACCCGCTGGTAGTCCGTGGGCTCCCGCTTGTCGTAGTCCATCAGGTCGCGCTGGCCCCAGACGGCACTGCCGATCTCCAGGTCCCGGGGCGCCTGCCGGCGCAGCGTGTCCTGGTGGCCCTGGGCGTGGTCCGGCGGGGCCGCACTGACGGCAGGGACGACGGCGCCGGCCGCGAGAGCGCCCGCGGCTGCCGCCACGACGAGGGATCGGGGAAGGTGTCGCACTGTGCTCTCCTTTGAGGGTGCTGATGTTGCCGAGGGGCATCGGCCCCACGGGAGTCTCCGCCATTGATTGCGCCAGGAAACTATTAGGAAGAAACTAACCCGCTCCGGATCTCCGCGCAAGGGGTCGTGATGCGTAGGCTTACGGCCATGCACCCGGTCCCCGTGGCGGTCCCGCCAGTCCTGGCACACCAGTCGACCCTGCGCGAGACCAACCTGGGCGTCGTGCTGCGCTCCGTGTGCTCCGCCGAGGACCCGCCCTCGCGGGCAGGCGTGGCGGTCGACACCGGACTGACGCGTTCGACCGTCTCACGCCTGGTCGACGAGCTGGTTGCCGGCGGGCTCGTGGAGGAGGGGACCGCCCTGCTGGCCGGTCCAGGCCGTCCGGCCACGCCCCTGCTGCCCTCCTCCGACGTCTGCGCGGTCGGCCTGCAGATCAACGCCGCCCACGTGGCCGCCCGGCTGATCGACCTCCGGGGCCGGGTGGTGGCGGAGTCGCGGTCCGAGCCGGACCTCGTGGGGTCCGAGCCCGTGGCGGGGCTCACCCTGCTGGGCGATCACCTGTCCGAGGTACTTTCGGCCACCCCGGCCGGTGGTCGCGTGCTAGGCGCCGGGCTCGCCCTTCCCGGCGTCGTGGACGCGACCGGGGAGCGCCTGCTGCGCGCCCCCAACCTGGGCTGGCGCGACCTGGACCCCGGGCCCGACCTGCGGGCCCGGTTGGACGGCATACCGCTGAGCCTGGCCAATGAGGCCAACCTCGCCGCGCACGCGTTCGCCCAGCCCGCCCCGGGCCGGCGGGGACCGTCGGGCCACTTCGTCTACGTGTCCGGCGAGATCGGCATCGGCGGCGCGGTGGTGACGGACTGGCGGGTGCAGACCGGGAGGCACGGGTTCGCGGGCGAGATCGGGCACATGCCGTTCCGGCCCGGCGGGGACCCGTGCCCATGCGGGTCGGACGGCTGCCTGGAGCGGTATGCCGGACGCCTCGCCATGACCCGTCGCGCCGGCCTGCCCTCGCAGACCACCCTGGCGGAGCTGGACCGGCTGGCCGAGGGTGGCCATGTGGGGGCGAGGGAGGCGATCGACCTTGCCGCCGAGGCCTTGGGTGTCGTGCTGGCCGGCGTGGTGAACCTGCTCGACGTGCCGACGATCGTGCTCGGCGGGGAGATCGGTGACCTGGCGGAGCGGATCTCTCCCACGGTGACCGGGCGGCTACGGGCCCGGGTGATGGCCGCCGACTTCATGCCGTTGGAGGTGCTCCGGGACGCCGACGACGTGCCTGGTTCCACCGGTGGGGCGCTGCTACACCTGACCCGGGTCGTGGCCGGGCCGGCCGGCTTCCTGGTGGCCTGAGAGGAGAGACGTGCACACCGACCTGCCACTGGAGCAGCTGCGGACCTACCGGCCGCAGGTGCCCGAGCCGGAGGACTTCGACGAGTTCTGGGACAGCACCCTGGCCCAGGCGCGGGCTGTCGAGGCCCACGCCACGAGCGTCCCGGCGGACACCCCGGTCACGGCGCTACGGGTCGAGGACGTCACCTTCCCCGGGTTCGACGGCGAGCCGGTGCGGGCCTGGTTCGTGGCACCGCGCGCGGAGCGGCCGCTGCCGTGCGTGGTGGAGTTCGTCGGCTACGGCGGGGGACGGGGTCTGGCACACGAACGACTGGCGTGGGCTGCGGCCGGCTACGCGCACCTGGTCATGGACACCCGAGGCCAGGCCTCGACGTGGGGGAGCGGGGGCGCCACCGCAGACCCGCACGGGTCGGGGCCGGCGCACCCGGGTGTGATGACACGGGGGATCGGGTCGCCGCAGGAGTACTACTACCGGCGGCTCATCACGGACGCCGTGCGGGCGGTCGACCACGCTCTGACGCGCGCCGACGTCGACCCCGGACGGGTGGCGGTCGTGGGCACCAGCCAGGGTGGAGGTATGGCGCTGGCCGCCGGAGCTCTGCACGAGGCGGTGGCAGCGGTGGTGGCAGACGTGCCCTTCCTGTGCCACGTCGACCGGGCGATCACGATCACCGATGCGGCCCCGTACGCGGAGATCACTGCCTACCTCGCGGTCCACCGGGGCATGCGCGGCCAGGTGTTCCGGACGCTGTCCTACGTCGACGGGGTGGTGATGGCGCGGCGCATCACGGCGCCGACGATGGTGTCGGTCGCGCTGATGGACCAGACCTGCCCGCCGTCGACCGTCTTCGCCGCGGCCAATGCCATTCCCGTGCCGCCGGCCATCGAGGTCTATCCGTTCAACGGCCACGAGGGCGGCGATCACGAGCAGTGGGTGCGGTCGGCCAGCTGGCTGGGGGAGGTGCTGGGATCCGGCAGCAACGACGGGTGACCTGCACCCGGCACCCCGACGATGCCGTGGTGGGTGCCGCTCAACCGGGGGAGTCAGCCGGCCGGCGGCAGGACACTGATGCGCAGCCTGAGCGTCCGGGTCGCGCCCGGCACCAGCAGCACGCCGTCGGGGTCGCGGTTGAACGCGTCCGGCGAGCAGGTCATCGGCTCCACAGCTGCGGCGCGCCGGCCGATGCGCTCACCGGTGTAGAGCTGCACCCACGGTGCGTCGCTGTCCACGCGGACGCCGGTGACCTCCGGGTGCGTCAGCTCGACCGCCCACGGGACGGGCAGGTCCGTGAACGCGTTGTCGACCGATATCCGGCGCAGCGGGGTCGGGCCGGTCGGCTCGATCCCAACGGCGGCGGCCGCCACGACCTCGGTGGGGGACGAGCGCTCGTCCTTGAGGAGCACCGACCCGGCCGGGAGGGCGACCCGGCACTCATCGAGCGGACGACCATGGCAGGTCAGGTACGGGTGCGTCGAGGCCCCGAAGGGAGCGGGCTGCGCACCCGTGTTGGTGCCCTGCACGGTGACCGAGAGTCCGCCGCTGGCGGCGAGGGCGTACGTGGTGGTGCAGCGCACCTGGAACGGGTAGCCGTAGGACGCGGGCAGCCCCAGCTCCCAGGCGGCGCTGTCTGCCGTGCTGCTCAGCAGGTCCCATCGTTGGAAAGCGGCCAGCCCGTGCAGGGCTGCTCCGGTCTCGGGCTCGTTGACCGGCAGGTGGTATGCCGCTCCGCCCACTTCGTACCGCCCGTCCACGACCCGGTTGGGCCAGGGGACCAGCGTGCGACCGCGCCAGGCGTCGTCCAGCTGGCCCGGCGCCACCGGGTCGAGCAGCCGGTGCCCCTGGTGGGTCAACGAGAGCAGGGTCGCGCCCACCTGCGCGACCTCGGCGGTGTAGTCCCCGGCCCGGAGGGTCAGCACGGTGCCGTGGACCGTCACGGGGCTCTCCTCGCTGCCGGCTCTCTCACTGCATGCCGGCCTGCTGCGCCGCGCGCAGCGCGTCCAGGGTCTCCGGGTCCCCGTCCGTCTCGGGCTCTGGACCGCGTCCCCACAACCACCGCATCAGCTCCTCGGCATTCCCCGTGACGGACGCAGCCGCCGCTGTCGGCTCTGAGCCCTCGGGATCCTCGATGAGCACTACGCCGGGCTGGTCGTAGGACTTGCCCGACTCGCCGACGCCCAGCCACCGGCCGGGTTGCACTCGCCAGGAACGGTCCACGTCCGTGGCGCGCAGCACGACCATCCCGTCGGCGGCCCGGAACTCGAACCCTGGCAGCGTGGACCACCACGCCCACATGACGGTGATCCCGTGGTTGATGCCGTCGGCGGCGAGGTCCGGGTCGATCGGCCCAGACGGCAGGCCAGCAGCCAGCTCGGCGTCCACGCGGTGCATCGTGGCCTCGTGCGCCTGCATCCGACGGATGGATCCGACCGTCCTGGCCGTGTCCAGCCAGAACCACGCAGGGTCCTGGTCCTCGCGATCCTCCAGCTGGGCCAGCAGCGCCGCCGTCTGCTCCCGAAACAGCTCGATCGCTGCACCGCGGTCGGCCGGCCGCTGTGGCTTGGCGACCTCGACCGCCTCCGTGTCCTCATCGGTCTGGGCCCCACTGCGCAGGATCCCGGCCCAGAAGGCGTGCACCTCGGTGAGGTGCCACAGCAGGTCATCGGCGGACCACTCCGGGCAGGTCGGGACCTGAGCCGTGGGGTCGGCTACCTGCACGACCTCCAGGAAGCGCTCGGACTCATCCTCGATGGCCTTCATGAAATTGCCCATGACCCATCAGAGCACGCGGAAGGTGTGCTGCGACAGGGGTTCTGGACGAAAAGCTCAGGACCGGACTCCGGACGAAAACCTCAGGACCGGACTCTGGACGAAAAGCTCAGGACGGGACAAGGACCAAAGCTCAGGACCGGGCCCGGATGATCTCCTCGCCCCGGTCGCGCAACTCCACCTTGCGGATCTTGCCGGTGACGGTCATCGGGAACTCGTCGAGCACCTGCACGTAGCGCGGGATCTTGTAGTGCGCCAGCTTGCCGGTGCAGAACGCCCGGAGTGCCTCCGACGTCAGGGGCGCGGCACCGGCACGCATCCGCACCCAGGCCATCAGCTCCTCGCCGTACCTCGGGTCGCTCACCCCGACGACCTGGGCATCGAGCACGTCCGGGTGGGTGTAGAGGAACTCCTCGATCTCCCGGGGATAGATGTTCTCGCCGCCCCGGATCACCATGTCCTTGATGCGGCCGGTGATCTCGACGTAGCCGTCCTCGTCCATGACGCCGATGTCGCCAGTGGCCATCCAGCCGTCCTGCAGGACCTGGGCCGTCTTGTCGGGCTCCTGCCAGTAGCCCAGCATCACCGAGTAGCCCTTGGTGCAGAACTCACCCGGGACGCCGCGGGGCACCACCTCGCGGGTCGCGGGGTCGACGATCTGGATCTCCAGGTGCAGACCGACCCGGCCCACCGTGCCCACCTTCTTGTCGAACGGGTCGGACGGCGTCGTCTGGGTCGACACCGGAGAGGTCTCGGTCATCCCGTAGCAGATCGTCATGTCGGTCACGCCGGCGTCGAGGACCTTGCGCATCAGCGAGGCCGGGCACAGGGAGCCGGCCATGATGCCGGTGCGGACCGTCGCCAGGTCGGCGACGGAGAACTCGTCACCCTTCTCGATCAGCTCGAACTCCGCGATGAACATCGTCGGCACGCCGTAGAGGGAGGTGATCTGCTCCTCGCGCACCGTCCGTAGCGTGGTCGCCGGGTCGAAGCCGCGCCCCGGGATGACCATGCAGGCCCCGTGCGTGGTTGCCGCCAGGTTGCCCATCACCATGCCGAAGCAGTGGTAGAAGGGCACCGGCAGGCAGATCCGGTCGACCTCGGTGTAGCTGCAGCCCTCGCCGACGAAGTACCCGTTGTTCAGGATGTTGCGGTGGGACAGCGTGGCGCCCTTCGGGAAGCCCGTCGTGCCGGAGGTGTACTGGATGTTGATTGGGTCGTGCTGGGTCAGTGAGCCCTGCACGTCGGCGAGCTGCTCCGCAGACACCTCTGCCCCGCGCTCAACCAGCTCGTCCCAGCTCGGCCGGCCGATCACGACCACGTGCTCGAGCTCCGGGCACTCGTCACGGACCTGCTCGACCATCGCGGGATAGTCACTGGTCCGGAAGGGCTCCGCGACCACGATGAGCCGGACACCGGCCTGGTTCAGGACGAACGACAGCTCGT
>DATGRS010000024.1:0-37785 GCA_035303365.1 Ornithinicoccus sp. | reverse complement strand
GAGCAGGTCGCCGAAGCAGTCCCCGACGAGCACCTCGACCTCGAGTACGGCCTGGTCACCAGCGACCCCGAGGACGTGGCGGTCTCCGAGCCCACCGTCGTCACCAGCCTGACCGAGATGCCGGCCGCCGAGACACAGGCCGAGGTCTACCCGATGCCCTCCACCGGCTATTACACCGTGACCGGAGGAGGTTGGGGCCACCGCATCGGCATGTCCCAGTACGGCGCCCACGGAGCCGGCATCGCTGGCCTGACCCACGACGAGATCCTCGACTTCTACTACCCGGGCACCTCCTTGGAGACCCGCGACATCGGGATGATCCGGATCGGGATCACCATCGACAACGACGGGACCACCAGGGTCGACCACCGGTCCGGCCTGGCCGTGAGCCACGGGACGAGCAGCACGACATACACCCTCCCGGAGCGTGAGCAGTGGCGGGTGCGAGCGACCTCCACCACCGCGAGCAGCTGCGTCCTGGAGGGCTACAACGGGTCGAGCTGGTCGAGCTACTGGCCGTCCGGGATGCCGACCGGCTGCCCGGTCACCTTCTCCTCCCCGACCGAGGGCACCGTCGACCTCTACCTGCCCAGCGGCTCACGCCGCATCTACCGCGGGCAGCTCACCGCGACCCACCGCGGCTCGAGCAGCCTCGCGACCGTCAACCGGCTGCCCATGCAGCACTACCTGCGGTCCGTCGTGTCGATCGAGATGTCGCCCTACTTCCACCAGCAGGCACTGCGCGCCCAGTCGGTGGCCGCGCGGACCTACGCACAGCGCGGCGTGAACGGCACCGGCTACTACGACACCTGCGACACGACCTCGTGCCAGGCCTACCGCGGACGGGGTGCCCGCCAGAGCGACGGCGGCATCACCAGCTATGAGTATGCCGAGAACACGGCCGCCGTGGATGCGACGAACGGCCAGGTACTGACCTACAACTTCCCGAGCGGCAAGGCCCTGGCCACCACGATGTATGCCGCGTCGACCGGTGGGTGGACCATCCCCGGTGGGGCGGGGCACCCCTACCTGAAGGCGCAGGCCGACCCCTACGACAACACCCCGTTGAACACCCGCCACCGGTGGACCGCCCAGCTGACGGCGACGTCCCTGGAGGCGCGATACGGCATCCACGACGTCACGCGCGTGCAGGTGACCGAGCGCGACGGCTACGGACAGTGGGGAGGTCGGATCCTGTCCGCGAAGGTCGAGGGCTACACCTCCGGCGGCAACTACACCTACGCCAACGCCAGCGGCATCGGGCTCTACCTGGCCAGGCCGTGGCCCAACTGGAACACCGGCCTGTCCTCCGACTACTTCACCTTCGGCGACCCGGGCGAGGCTCCGGCACCGCCCAGCGGCGAGGTGACCCGGATCGCCGGTGGCGACCGCTACGAGACTGCGTCAGAGGTCTCGAAGGCGTGGGCGGCCGGCGTCAGCGTCGTCTATGTCGTGTCGGGCGAGAACTACGCCGACGCCCTGGCCGCCGCCGCGCGGGCCGGGATCTATGACGCGCCCGTGCTGCTCACGCGGCGCGACAGCATCCCGTCGGCCACCAGGAGCGCCCTGACGCGGCTCAAGCCCGGGCGCCTGGTCGTCGTCGGCGGCACCGGCGCCGTCACCAAGGCGGTGGAGGACGAGCTGCGCACCTACAGCCCGGGCACCATGCAACGGGTCGGTGGCGCGGACCGCTACGAGACGGCGGCGGACCTCGCGTCCTACTACGCCAGCGGGCAGTCCCGGGTGTTCCTCGCCAGCGGCGAGAACTTCCCCGACGCCCTCGCCGCTGCAGCGCTCGCCGGGAAGCAGCACACGCCGCTCCTGCTGACCCGCAGCAGCCGGCTGGACGCCGCGACCCTGGAGCAGCTCGACCGGCTCAACCCCGGCGAGGTCGTCGTGCTGGGCGGCTCGGCGGTCATCTCGGACGCTGTGGCGCAGCAGGCCGCCGGCCATGCAACGAGTGGCAGCTACCGGCGCCTGTCAGGGGCCAACCGCTACGAGACCGCTGCGGCGGTCGCCCAGGAGTACCCGGGCTCGGTGAGCTCCACATTCGTCGCCTCAGGTCAGGAGTTCCCGGACGCGCTGGTCGGCGCCGCCCTGGCTGGTCGACGGGGCGTCCCGGTGGTGCTGACCCTGGAGACGCGCGTGCACTCCGGTGCCGCGGAGGCGCTCGAGCACCTGGACCCCTACGACATCCACGTCCTCGGCGGCACCGGCGTCGTGAGCCACGCCACGCTGGAGGCGCTGGAGAGCTACCTGCGCTGACGCACGTGAAGTGGGAGGATTCCCCGTATGACTGAGATGCACACCGCCGTGCCCGGGACTCCGCCGCCCAGGCTGGTCGAGCTCAACGGGATCGACATCATCCAGGAGTCGGAGCGGACGGCCAAGCCTGCCGACCTGTTCTGGCCGTGGTTCGCGGCGAATGTGTCGGTCTTCGGGTTGAGCTATGCCGCCTTCGTCTACGGCTTCGGCGTCAGCTTCTGGCAGGGCGTGCTGGTCGCGGTCATCGGCATCACCATCTCGTTCCTGCTGTGCGGCATCATCGCCATCGCCGGCAAGCGCGGGTCGGTGCCGACAATGATCCTGTCCCGCTCCGCGTTCGGTGTCACCGGGCAGCGGGTCCCCGGGATCTTCTCCTGGCTGATCTCGATCGGCTGGGAGACGTTCCTCGCGATCATGGCCACCCTGGCCACCGCGACGGTCTTCGCCGAGCTCGGGTGGAGCAGCGGCACCGCCACCAAGGTCATCGCGTGCGCAGTCATCGCGGCTCTCATCGTGCTGGCGTCGGTCGCCGGCTACCACACCATCATCCGCATGCAGTCGGTGCTGACCTGGGTCACCGGCCTGGTCACGATCGGCTACATCGCGATCACCTTCAGCGAGATCGACATGTCGGCGGCGACCGCCCTGCCCGCCGGCTCCAACCAGGCGCTGATCGGCGCCCTCGTCATGGTGATGACCGGCTTCGGGCTCGGCTGGATCAACATCGCCGCGGACTGGTCGCGCTACCAGAAGCGGGACGCCTCGGGCGCCAAGATCGTCTTCTGGAACACCTTCGGCGGCGCCATCGCCCCGGTGCTCCTGGTCTGCTACGGCCTCGCGCTCGCCGGCTCCAACCCCGAGCTGACCGACGCCATCGCCAACGACCCGATCGGCACGCTGGCCACCATCCTGCCCACCTGGTTCCTGATCCCGTTCTGGATCGCGGCCGTGTTGGCCCTGGTGAGCGGCGCGGTGCTGGGCATCTACTCCTCCGGGCTGACGCTGCTCAGCCTGGGCATCGACATCCCGCGCCCCGCAGCCGCGCTCATCGACGGGGTGATCCTGACCCTCGGCACCATCTACGTCGTGTTCTTCGCCGAGTCGTTCCTGGCGCCGTTCCAGAGCTTCCTGATCACCCTCGGTGTCCCGATCGCCGCGTGGGCCGGCATCCTGATCGCCGACATCATGCTGCGCCGTCGGGACTACGACGAGACGGCCCTCTTCGACGGACGCGGCCGCTACGGCAACTGGAACTGGACCTCGATCGGCCTGATGGTGGTCGCCTCGTTCGTGGGCTGGGGCCTGGTCATCAACAACTTCGCGGACGCCGCCTCGTGGAACAACTGGCAGGGCTACCTGCTGGGGCCGCTCGGCCTCGGTGGCCGCGAGGGTGACTGGGCGTGGGCCAATCTCGGGGTGCTCTTCGCGCTGGTCATCGGCTTCGTGGGGTATGCCGTGCTGCAGGCCGGCGCCGTCCGTCGCCAGGAGAGCGAGCCTGTCGCTCCGGCCGCCAGGGACAACGTGCCGGTGGCATGATGCAGTATGCCGAGTCCTGAGTCCCAGCCCACGGCCCGACCCGACCAGCCAGACCTCCCCGCAGACTCCGCCCAGGAGCCCTGGCTCGTCGTGGTCGACCCGCAGGTCATCTTCGCCGACCCCTCGTCCCAGTGGGCCGCGCCCCGCTTCCAGGAGATCGTCGAGCCCCTGCGTCGGCTCGCGGCCGCGTTCGGCGACCGGGTCGTGGTCACGCGGTGGGTGCCCCCGGAGACCAAGGAAGGGTCCTGGGTGCCCTACTTCGAGGAGTTCCCGTTCGCGGACAAGCCACCGGAGGACCCGCTCTTCGACCTGGTGCCGGACGCCGAGGCCCTGGAGGTCCGTCATACGGTCTCGGAGCCGACGTTCGGCAAGTGGGGCGAGCAGCTGCGCGCGATCACCGGGCGAACGCCGCACCTCGTGCTCACGGGCGTGGCCACTGACTGCTGTGTGATCTCGACAGCCCTGCCCGCGATCGACCACGGAGCGCAGGTGACCGTCGTCTCCGACGCGTGTGCCGGCTCCAGCGATGAGAACCACCAGCAGGCGCTGGACACGATGGCCGTCTATGCCCCACAGCTCTTCGTGCGCACCACCGACGAGGTGCTCGAGAAGCTCGACAGCTGAGCCCGGCTCCGCCCAGACGCGCGGCGTCTGCGCGGCCGAAGCAAACCTCGTGGCACATCGTGGGCGTCGATGTCAGGGTGTCCGTATGAACACACCGGATCAGAAGGCGACCCTCCACCGCTATCTCAAGGCCGGCCGCGACGCGCTGCTGTGGAAGCTGGACGGGCTCAGCGAGTATGACGTGCGGCGCCCGATGACCCCGACCGGGACGAACCTGCTCGGTCTGGTCAAGCACGTCGTCGGCGTGACCGACGGCTATCTCGGATCGGTGATGGGCCGGCCCTCGGGCATCGAGCTGCCCGGATTCCCGGAGGACGAGGCCGACGAGGTGCCCAACGCCGACCTGTGGGTGCCGGCCGACGAGTCACGAGACCTCATCATCGATCTGCACCACCAGGTGGCTGCCCACTCCGATGCCACGGTCGAGGCCCTGGAGCTAGACGCGCTGGGGCACGTGCCGTGGTGGGGTGATCGCGCCGACGTGACCCTGCAGCAGGTCCTCGTCCACGTCATCGCCGAGACGCACCGGCACGCCGGCCACGCCGACATCATCCGTGAGCTCATCGACGGGGCCGTCGGCGTGCGCGAGGGCATGGACAACATGTGGGCGGGCGAGGGTGAGGACTACTGGGAGCGCCACCGCCAGCAGATCGAGGACGCAGCTCAGGAGGCCCAGGCCGCCAGCGAGGGCTGAGTCCCGCACCGACTGCGGCACCGGCCGCGGTTCCCCATCCTTCGTGCGGCTGCCCCGTCGGAAATCTTGACGGCGCTACCTCCTCGCTCGGGCGTTCAGAGTCTGTCTCCGAAACGTGGGGAGCCGATACTCCCCGGCCTCACGAAGCCTGCGCGGTGGGCGATGATGGTCGGGATGGCCACTTCCAGCACACTCACTGATCTGCTCCCGCCCGAGGGCACCAACCCTGACCCGGACCAGCTCTTCGAGGGCTTCGCGCAGTGGGCTCAGGAGCGCGGCACGCCGCTCTACCCGCACCAGGAGGAGGCGGTCATCGAGCTGCTGAGCGGCTCGAACGTCATCCTCGCGACGCCCACGGGGTCGGGCAAGAGCCTGGTCGCGACGGCCGCCCACTTCCAGGCCCTGGCTGAGGACCGGGTCAGCTTCTACACCGCGCCGATCAAGGCGCTGGTCAGCGAGAAGTTCTTCGCCCTGTGCCAGGTGTTCGGCGCGGACAACGTGGGCATGCTGACAGGGGACGCCGCGGTGAACGCCGACGCGCCGATCATCTGCTGCACCGCCGAGATCCTGGCCAACATCGCGCTGCGCGAGGGCGCCCAGGCCGACGTGGGCCTGGTGATCATGGACGAGTTCCACTTCTATGCCGAGCCGGACCGCGGATGGGCCTGGCAGGTGCCGCTGCTGGAGCTGGTCGACGCACAGTTCCTGCTGATGTCCGCCACGCTCGGCGACGTCACGCGCTTCGTCGACGACATCTCCCGCCGCACCGGTCGGGCGACCGCGGTCGTCGCAGGGGCCGAGCGGCCGGTCCCGCTCAGCTTCAGCTGGGCCGTCACCCCGATCACCGAGACGATCACCGAGCTGCTGGAGACGCACCAGGCGCCGGTCTACATCGTCCACTTCACGCAGAAGGAGGCGCTGGAGCGGGCGCAGTCACTGATGTCGCTCAAGATCGTCAGTCGCGAGGACAAGGACGCGATCGCCGAGCGGATCGGCGCCTTCCGGTTCACCGCCGGCTTCGGGCGCACCTTATCCAAGCTCGTGCGCAACGGCATCGGGGTGCACCACGCGGGGATGCTGCCGCGCTACCGCCGGCTGGTCGAGCAGCTGGCGCAGGACGGCCTGCTCAAGGTCATCTGCGGCACGGACACGCTCGGCGTCGGCATCAACGTCCCGATCCGCACCGTCCTGTTCACCGGCCTGACGAAGTATGACGGGACCCGGCAGCGCGTGCTGCGCGCGCGGGAGTTCCACCAGATCGCGGGCCGCGCGGGTCGGGCTGGTTATGACACGAGCGGCTACGTCGTCGTCCAGGCTCCCGAGCACCACGTCGAGAACCTCCGCGCGGTCGCCAAGGCGGGCGACGACCCCAAGAAGCTGCGGAAGGTGCAGCGCAAGAAGCCTCCGGAGGGCTTCATCAACTGGACCGAGGAGACCTTCGAGAAGCTGGTGGCGGCCGAGCCCGAGCCGCTGGTGTCGAGGATGCGGGTGGACCACTCGATGATCCTCAATGTCGTGGCGCGCCAGGGTGACCCGTTCGTCAACCTGCGCAAGCTGCTGCGCGACAACCACGAGGACCCGCGCGCGCAGGTGCGGCTGTCGCGCAAGGCGATCACGCTGGCCCGCAGCCTGCTCGACAGCGGGGTGCTGGAGCGGCTCCCGGAGGCCCAGGAGTCCGGCCGTCGGGTGATCCTCTCGGCCGGCGTGCAGGAGAACTTCGCCCTCAACCAGCCCCTGGCCCCCTTTGCCGTCGCGGCACTGGAGGTGCTGGACCGGGAGGACCCGGCATACGCCCTGGATGTGGTCTCGGTGATCGAGTCGGTGCTCGAGGACCCGCGGCAGGTGCTCTATGCCCAGCAGTCGAAGGCCAAGGGGGAGGCGGTCGCGTCGATGAAGGGCGACGGCATCGAGTACGACCAGCGGATGGAGCTGCTCGAGGACGTCACCTGGCCGATGCCGCTGGCCGAGCTGCTGGAGGCGACGCTCGCCATCTTCCGCAAGGCGCACCCGTGGGTCAGTGAGGACGCGCTGAGCCCCAAGTCGGTGGTGCGGGACATGTATGAGCGGGCGATGAGCTTCACCGAGTTCGTCGGGTTCTACCAGCTCACCCGCTCGGAGGGGATCGTGCTGCGCTACCTGACCGACGCCTACCGGACGCTGCGCAACACCGTGCCGGACAGCGCCAAGACCGAGGAGCTCGACGACCTGATCCACTGGCTCGGCGAGACGATCCGGCAGACCGACTCCTCGTTGTTGGACGAGTGGGAGGCGCTCACCGACCCCGAGCTGGTGGCCGCCGCCGCGGCCCGGGCGGCCGAGGGCGCACCGCTGGCGCCGAGCCGCCCGATCACCGGCAACGAGCGGGCGTTCCGGGTGATGGTGCGCAACGCGGTCTTCCGGCGGGTGGAGCTGGCGGCGCGCGACGTCTACCGTGACCTGGCCGAGCTGGAGCGGGCGGTGGCGGAGCTGACCGACCCGCCGCGCGAGCCGGTGATGACCGTCGACGACTGGGACGCCGCGCTGGAGGCCTACTGGGACGATCACGACGAGATCGGGCTGGGGCCGGAGGCGCGGGGACCGTCGATGCTCGAGATCACGCCGCTGGTCGGTCCGCAGCCGGGTGTGCGCGAGGTGCCCGGGGTGGCGTCGAGCGGCCCGGCCGACGTGCGGCTGTGGCAGGTGCGGCAGACCATCGCGGACCCGGCTGGCGACCACGACTGGGTGATCGAGGCGGTGTGTGACCTGGACGCCTCCGACGAGGTGGGTGAGCCGGTGCTCCTCGCGACCGCGATGCGCCGCCTCTGACCTCGCCGCGCTCTGTGGGGACCCCGTGACAAGAGCCGACCGTGGTGTGGTTCTCAGCGCGACAGCTGGGACCGAGCGCGGGTTTGTCCCACCGCCCGCGCGAACTTTTGCGCGTTTGCCAGGACAAACCCGCGCTCGGTCCGTAGTCGGCATCCAGCCCTGCGTTTGCCGGGACAAACCCGCGCTCGGTCCGTAGTCGGCATCCAGCGCCCTGCGTTTGCCGGGACAAACCCGCGCTCGGTCCGCGATGGGGGTGCCGCGCTGCGCCGAAAACCCCTAAGAGCGCCCGCTCAGACGCCCGGATCCGCCACGTGCTGCGCCAGATCGGCAAGCACAGCGCTCCACCCGTGCGCCGGGTTGGAGTGGTCGAGCGCCGGCTGCGCGAACTCGTGGACGAGCGTGACGAGCGTGCCTCCGTCCGAGGCCGCGAACGTCACGGTCACCAGGTCCTCGGGCGCCGCCGGCCCCGGGGACTCCCAGTTCCAGGTCATGACGATGCGCTCACTGTCGACCAGCTCCACGTAAGTGCCGGTGGCGCCGAGCCCGGTCTGCGCCGAACGGATGCTGAACCGGCCACCACGCTCGGGCTCGACCTCGTAGGAGGTGTCCTGGCCGGGCCACCACCAGGTCGCCAGCTGCTCCGGATCGAGCCACGCGGCATAGGCCCGGCCGGGCTCGGCGGGCACGTGCTGGGTGAGCGTGATCGATGACTCTGGCGTCCGGGCCAGGTTGCCCAGGACGTACTGCCAGCCCTGGCGGTAGGACTCCACGCCGTCCGCGTCGGCGACCAGGTGGGTCACCGTCACGAGCGTGCCGCCGTCCTGCTCGGCGAGGTCGACGCGGACCTGCTCCTCGGGTCCGGCATCGTCGCCGTCCAGCCATACCCAGGTCATCTCGATGAGGCGCGGCTCCTCC
Source organism: Ornithinicoccus sp. (assembly GCA_035303365.1). GTDB lineage: Bacteria > Actinomycetota > Actinomycetes > Actinomycetales > Dermatophilaceae > Ornithinicoccus. The sequence goes on along the minus strand of DATGRS010000024.1, from coordinate 28,946 downwards.
AGCCGGGTGAAGGTGCCACGCACGCCCATATCGGCACCCTGCGAGCGCACGAGGTAGTCACCACCGACCCGGCCGTCGACGTCATAGGTGGTGTCGCCGATGCTCACCCACCACCACCGCGACATCCCCTCGGGAGTCAGCCACGCGGCATACACCTCGGTCGGGGCGGCGTGGACGTGCTGGGTGACGACAAGCTCGTGCCTCATGAGCGTTGCTCCGTCCGGGTGTCACTGAACGACTGGGCCAGGTTGCCCAGCTGCGTGCTCCAGAAGGTGCGCGTCCGGTGCAGCCACTCCTCGGCGCCCTCGAGCTGACTCCGCTCCAGGTGCACGGTCACCGTGCGTCCCTGCTTGCTCCGGCTGACCAGTCCGGCGGTTTCCAGGACGGACAGGTGCTTGAGCGTCCCCGGCAGCGAGATCGCCATGCGGGCCGCCAGCTCCGAGACTGTGCGGTCCCGCTGTGCCAGGAGATCGATGATCAGGCAGCGCCGCTCGTCGCCGAGCGCCGCGAAGACGAGCGTCGGTGCGGTGGCGTCCGTCACACCTGAATAGTGAACCATAAGGTTAACCATAGGAGCCGTGGCGCTCAGCCGCAACGGTGTTCGTCCGAGCGGGCTTCCTGCCGGGAGTCTCTGGGGAGAACCAGAAGCGAGGGGGAGGTGGCGGGAGGGTGGACTCCAAGTAGCATCATCGGCGTGCGCTTCAAGCTGACACCCCAGAACGCGTCCTTCTACGGCTACTTCGCCGAATCGGCGGGGTACATCCTGGACGGGGCACGGGTCCTGCGGGCAGCGATGGACAAGTCGCCGTCGGAGTGGCCGGCGGAGGCCTCCCGGCTCAACGACATCGAGCACGAGGGTGACGAGGCGACGCACACGATCTTCAGCGCGGTCAACAGCTCGTTCATCACCCCCTTCGACCGCGACGACATCTACGCGCTGGCCAGCCGGCTCGACGACTGCCTCGACCACATCGAGGCCAGCCTGGACATCATGGTGCTCTACCGGGTGGGGGAGCTGACACCGCAGGTTGCCGCGCAAGCCGACGTGCTCGTCAAGATGGCCGAGCTGACGCAGGAGGCGATGCCCGACCTGCAGCGCATGCAGCACCTGCGCGAGTACTGGATCGCCATCAACAGCCTCGAGAACGAGGCCGACAAGAACTACCGCCGGATGATCGCCGCACTCTTCGAGGACGACCACGACGCCGTGGAGATCATCAAGTTCAAGGAGCTCTACGACGAGCTGGAGGCTGCTGCCGACGCCTTCGAGATGGTGGCCAACACCGTCGAGAGCATCGCTGCCAAGGAGTCCTGAGCCGGTGAGCGTGGACCTGCTCCCCGTCGTCCTGGTCATTCTCCTGGCGATGGGCTTCAACTACACGAACGGCTTCCACGACGCGGCCAACGCGATCGCGACCTCCGTGTCGACGCGCGCGCTCACACCACGGGTCGCGCTGGCCATGGCGGCCTTCTTCAACCTGCTCGGCGCCTTCCTCGGCACCGGGGTCGCGCAGACGGTGGGGTCGGGCATCATCGACCCCCCGGAGGGGATGACGGGCCTCGCGATCGTCGCCGCCGCCCTCGTGGGCGCCATCGGGTGGAACATGCTGACCTGGTGGTACGGCCTGCCGTCGTCCTCGTCGCACGCGCTGATCGGCGGGATGGCCGGGGCCTCGCTGGCGGCCGGCACCGCGGTGCTCTGGGACGGCATCCTCAACAAGATCGTCATCCCGATGCTCATCTCGCCGATCGCCGGCATGCTCCTGGGCTTCCTGGCGATGACCGCGATCCTGTGGATCTTCCGCCACGGCCACCCGGGCAAGATGTCGCGCAACTTCCGCCGTGCCCAGACGGTGTCGGCCGCGGCGATGGCGCTCGGCCACGGACTGCAGGACGCCGCCAAGACGATGGGCATCGTCGTCCTGGCGCTCGTCGTCGGTGGTTACCACGAGGGCGACAGCATCCCGATCTGGGTGACGGTCAGCTCGGCGCTGGTGATCTCGGCCGGGACGTATGCCGGGGGCTGGCGGATCATGCGCACGCTGGGCCGCAAGATCATCGACCTTGACCCGCCGCAGGGCTTCGCCGCAGAGAGCGTGGCGGCGTCAGTTCTCTACGTCGCCGGGCTGGTCTTCCATGCCCCCATCTCCACGACGCACACCATCACCTCGGCGATCATGGGCGTCGGCGCGACCCGGCGCCTGTCCGCGGTCCGCTGGGGCGTCGCAGGCAACATCGTCGCTGCGTGGGTCTTCACCTTCCCGGGTGCCGGGCTCGTCGCAGCGGTCAGCTTCTGGCTGATCAACGCGTTCCTCTGACTCCGACTCGCCAGGCCGCTGGCCAGGGGGCAGGCTGGGGGCGATAACCATCAACCCGAGGAGCTGGCGATGAGCGGCACGGCAGAGGCCCTGAACGACCCCCTGTCCGAGGACGACCTGCAGGCGATCGACGCCTGGTGGCGCGCCTCCAACTACCTCGCTGTGGGGCAGATCTACCTGATGGACAATGCGCTGCTGCGTCGGCCGCTCGCCGACGAGGACATCAAGCCACGGCTACTCGGTCACTGGGGGACCTCGCCGGGACAGAACTTCCTCTATGCGCACCTGAACCACCAGATCATCAACCGCGACCTCGACATCGTCTACCTTTCCGGGCCGGGGCACGGCGGACCCTCCCTGGTCGCCGCCGGATGGCTGGAGGGAACCTACTCGGAGGTGTACTCGCACGTGGGGACGGACGAGCGAGGCGTCAACGCGCTCTTCCGTCAGTTCTCCTTCCCGGGCGGCATCCCGAGTCACGTCGCACCCGAGACGCCCGGCTCGATCCACGAGGGCGGTGAGCTCGGCTACGTCCTCTCCCACGCCTACGGTGCCGCCTTCGACAACCCGGGCCTGATCGCTGTCGCGGTCGTCGGGGACGGTGAGGCCGAGACCGGGCCGCTGGCCACTGCCTGGCACAGCAACAAGTTCCTCAACCCCACGGTGGACGGCACCGTGCTGCCGATCCTGCACCTCAACGGCTACAAGATCGCCAACCCGACCGTCCTCGACCGGATCCCGCACGAGGAGCTCGAGGCGCTGATGGTCGGCTACGGCCACCGGCCCTACTTCTTCGAGGGCGGCTTCGACGACGAGGAGCCCGCACAGACGCACCAGCGGTTCGCGGCGCTGCTCGGGGAGGTGCTCGACGAGATCGCACGGATCAGGACCGAGGCGGCCGACGGCATACTCCAAGGCCGTCCGCGGTGGCCGATGATCGTCTTCCGCACCCCGAAGGGCTGGACCGGCCCGGAGCAGGTCGACGGGCTCCCGGTCGAGGGCACCTGGCGCAGCCACCAGGTGCCGATGTCGGCGGTGCGGGGCAACGCGGACTACATGCGCCTGCTCGAGGACTGGATGCGCAGCTACCGCCCGGAGGAGCTGTTCGACGAGGACGGCCGGGTCGTCGCCGACGTCGCGCGCAACAACCCGGTGGGCACCCGGCGGATGAGCGCCAACCCGCACGCCAACGGTGGGATGCTCACCCGCGACCTGGACCTGCCGGACTTCCGGTCGTATGCCGTGGACGTCCCCTCTCCCGGCGGCGCGACCGCCGAGGCGACCCGGGTCCTGGGCACCTGGCTGGCCGACGTGGTGGACCGCAACCGGGAGACGTTCCGGATCTTCGGGCCCGACGAGACGCACTCCAACCGGCTCGGTGCCACCGTGGAGAAGGGCGGCAAGACGTGGCTCGGGGAGGTCGTCGAGACCGACGTCGACCTGTCGCCGACGGGCCGCGTCATGGAGGTGCTCTCGGAGCACCAGTGCCAGGGCTGGCTCGAGGGCTACCTGCTGACGGGTCGGCACGGCATCATCAACAGCTACGAGGCGTTCGTGCACATCGTCGACTCGATGTTCAACCAGCACGCGAAGTGGCTCGACGCGACGCGCGACATCCCGTGGCGGGTGCCGGTGCCGTCGCTGAACTACCTGCTCTCCTCGCACGTCTGGCGCCAGGACCACAACGGCTTCTCCCACCAGGACCCGGGGTTCCTCGACGTCGTGATGAACAAGACCGCCGACGTGATCCGGATCTATCTGCCGCCGGACGCCAACACGCTGCTGTCGACCTACGACCACTGCCTGGGGAGCAAGAACTACGTCAACGTGGTGGTCTCCGGCAAGCAGCCGGGACCGCAGTGGCTGACGATGGACGAGGCGGTCCTGCACTGCACCCGCGGGCTCGGCATCTGGGACTGGGCCGGCTCCGAGGTGCCCGGTGAGAAGCCCGACGTGGTGCTCGGGTGCGCCGGTGACGTCCCGACGGTCGAGGCGGTTGCCGCCGCCCGGTTGCTGGCCGAGCACCTGCCCCAGCTGCGCGTGCGGGTCGTCAACGTGGTTGACCTGATGCGCCTGCAGGACGAGAAGGAGCACCCGCACGGGCTCAGCCACCGGGACTTCGACTCGTTCTTCACCACCGACCGCCCGGTGATCTTCGCGTTCCACGGCTATCCCTCGCTGGTGCACCAGCTGACCTACCGGCGGACCAACCACCACAACATCCACGTGCGGGGCTTCAAGGAGGAGGGCACCACGACCACGCCCTTCGACATGCTGATGATGAACGACCTGGACCGCTATCGGCTGGTCGTCGACGTCATCGACCGGGTTCCCGGGCTGGCCGAGCGGGCCGCCGGGCTGCGTCAGGAGATGCTCGACCTCCGGGTCCGCGCTCGCAACTACACGCGCGAGCACGGCGAGGACATCCCGGACGTCGCCGAGTGGGTGTTCAACGACAGGGACAATACGCAGGGCTCCGGCGCGCCGGGCTCGGACACCGGTGGTGACAACGACTAGCGCTGCGGGAGATCACCGGGAAGCTTTCCCGGCACTTGCAACGACGGTCGGCGGTCAACGGTCGGCAACTTGCCCCCGGTTCGGTTTCTTGGAGCCGGTTATCACCAGCTCCAAGACACGGAACCGCCCCGAAGACGCGCGGACCGACGGTGGGCTGGAGGCAGACCGCTCAGGGCTGGTAGCCGAGGTTGGGCGCGAGCCAGCGCTCGGCCTCCTCGATGGTCCAGCCCTTGCGCTCGGCGTAGTCGGCGACCTGGTCCCGATCCACCCGACCGACCGCGAAGTACACCGACTCCGGGTGGCCGAGGTAGAGACCGGACACCGCTGAGGTCGGCGTCATCGCGCAGGACTCGGTGAGCTCGAGGCCGATCTCGCCGGCGTCGAGGAGACGGAACAGCGTCCGCTTCTCCGTGTGGTCCGGCTGGGCCGGATAGCCCGGGGCAGGCCGGATGCCGTCGTAGTGCTCCCTGATCAGCTCGCTCACCTCGAGCTGCTCCTCACGGGCGTAGCCCCACAGCTCGGTGCGGACCTTGCGGTGCAGCCACTCGGCGAACGCCTCGGCCAGCCGGTCCGACAGCGCCTGGGCCAGGATCGCGGAGTAGTCGTCCAGCGCCTCCTTGAAGGCCATGGCCAGCTCGTGCGCGCCGTGGATCGTCACCGCGAAGCCCCCGACGTGGTCCCGCTCTGGCGCCACGAAGTCGGCCAGGGCGGCGTAGCGGTTGGTGCGCTGCTTCTGCTGCCGCAGCGTGTGGAACACCGTGGTGGACCCGTCCGGTTCGGTGATCTCGATGTCGTCCTGTCCCAGGCGGCGGGCCGGCCACAGCGCCACGACCCCCCGCGGGGTCAGCAGGCCCTCGTCCAGGATTCGCCGCAGCAGCGCCTGCCCGTCCGCAAACAGCGCCCGCGCCTGCTCGCCCTGGCGCGGGTCGTCGAGCAGCTTGGGATAGGTGCCGCGCAGCTCCCACGCACTGAAGAACGGGGTCCAGTCGATGACCTCGACCAGCTCCTCGAGCGAGGGCTCGACCACGTGCCGGCCCAGCTGCAGCGGTGCCGGCTGACCCGGGGCAGACACGGCCCGCGTGTCGGCGCGCGCGGTCGCCAGGTCCACAAGCTTCACGTGCCTGCCCCCGTGCCGCTCCCGGAGCTCCGAGAACTGCTTGTCCACCCGGGCGGCCAGCTCGGACTCGCGGTGGATCGCGTCGCCGGCCACACCCACCGCCCGGCTGGCGTCGGCGACGTGCGCCACCGTGCCGGAGTAGGCCGGGTCGATCTTGACCGCCGTGTGCGCGGTGCTCGTGGTGGCGCCCCCGATGAGGAGCGGCGTGCTCAGCCCGCGACGGCTCATCTCGGTGGCGACGCCGACCATCTCGTCCAGGCTCGGGGTGATCAGCCCGGACACCCCGATCACGTCGGCGCCCCACTCCTTGGCGGTGTCCAGCAGCGTCTCGGCGGGCACCATCACCCCCAGGTCCCGCACGTCATAGCCGTTGCAGGCCAGCACGACGCCGACGATGTTCTTGCCGATGTCGTGCACGTCGCCCTTCACCGTGGCGAGCAGCACCTTGCCCTTGGTGTGACCGCCGGTCTCCGCGGCAGCGGCCTCGAGGTATGGCGTCAGGTGGGCCACCGCACGCTTCATCACCCGAGCGGACTTCACCACCTGCGGCAGGAACATCTGACCGCTGCCGAACAGGTCGCCGACGACGTCCATGCCGTCCATCAGCGGTCCCTCGATGACCTCGAGCGCCGACCCGAGCTCCTGGTAGGCATCCTCGGCGTCCTCGACCACGAAGTCGGCGATGCCGTGCACCAGCGCGTGCCGCAGCCGGTCGGCCACGGGGGCCTCCCGCCATACGGCTGTCGTGGTGGTGCCTGACCCCGTGGACTCGCCCCGGTAGCGTTCCGCCAGCTCCAGCAGCCGGTCGGCGGCATCCGGGCGCCGAGCCAGGATCACGTCCTCGACCGCCTCGCGCAGCTCAGGGTCGATCTCCTCGTAGATGCCGAGCATCCCCGCGTTGACGATCCCCATGTCCAGCCCGGCGGCGATCGCGTGGTAGAGGAAGACGGCGTGCATCGCCTCACGCACCACGTTGTTGCCCCGGAAGCTGAACGACACGTTGCTGATGCCGCCGCTGACCAGCGCGCCGGGCAGGTTGTCCTTGATCCAGCGGGTCGCCTCGATGAAGTCCAGCGCGTAGCGGTCGTGCTCGCTCATCCCGGTCGCGACGGTCAGCACGTTGGGGTCGAAGATGATGTCGTGCGGCGCGAGGCCTGCCTCCTCGGTGAGCAGACGGTAGGCGCGGGCGCACACCTCCTGGCGGCGCGCCAGCGTGTCGGCCTGCCCGGCCTCGTCGAAGGCCATCACGACCACAGCCGCGCCGTAGCGCCGCACGATCCCGGCCCGCCGCAGGAACTCCTCCTCGCCGTCCTTGAGCGAGATGCTGTTGACCACGCCGCGCCCCTGCAGGCACTGCAGCCCTGCCTCGAGCACCTCCCACCGTGAGGAGTCGATCATCACCGGCACCCGGGAGATGTCCGGCTCGGCGGCGAGCAGGTTGAGGAAGTGCGTCATCGCCGCGACGCCGTCGAGCATGCCCTCGTCGAGGTTCACGTCGATGAGCTGGGCGCCGGCCTCGACCTGCTGGCGGGCGATCTGCACTCCGGTGTCCCAGTCGCCCTCGGCGACGGCCTTCTTGAACTTGGGCGAGCCGGTGATGTTGGTGCGCTCGCCGACGTTGATGAAGTTGATCTCCGGCGTCACCGTGAACGGTTCGAGACCGGACAGGCGGAGGTATGGCGAGGGCTGGGTCAGGGGTCTGGGCGCCACACCGCGCACGGCCTCGGCGATGGCCTCGATGTGTGCCGGGGTCGTGCCACAACAGCCACCGACGATGTTGACCATGCCCTCGCGGGCGTAGTCACCCAGCACCTGGGCCATCTGCTCCGGGGTCTCGTCATAGCCGCCGAAGGCGTTGGGCAGACCGGCGTTGGGGTGCACCGAGACCAGGTGCGGCGTGGCGTGTGACACCTCGCGCAGGTGCGGGCGCAGCGCGGCAGGTCCGAGCGCACAGTTCAGGCCGACCGAGACCAGGTCGGCGTGCTGGGTCGAGATGACGAACGCCTCCGGGGTCTGGCCCGACAGCGTGCGGCCCGAGGCGTCGGTGATGGTGCCCGACAGCATCACCGGGACGGCGCGGCCGAGCTCGCGGCTGACCGTGTCGGCCGCCCGCAGCGCGGCCTTGGCGTTGAGCGTGTCGAAGACCGTCTCGATCAGGAGCAGGTCGGCACCGCCCTCGAGCAGGGCCCTGGCCTGCTCGGCATACGCCTCGTGCAGGTCGGCGTAGGTGACGGCGCGGAACTCCGGCCGCTCGACGTCGGGGGAGAGGGAGGCCGTGCGGTTGGTCGGGCCCATCGCGCCGGCCACCCAGCGCGGCCGTCCGTCCTGGGCGGTGAGCTCGTCCGCGACCTCACGGGCCAGCCGGGCGCCGGCGCGGTTGAGCTCCGGCACCAGGTGCTGGGTGCCGTAGTCCGCCTGCGCGATGGACGTCGAGTTGAACGTGTTGGTGGTGGCGATGTCCGCCCCGGCGGCGAAGTACTGCCGGTGGACGTCACGGATCACGTCCGGGCGGGTCAGCTGGAGGAGGTCGAAGTCACCGCGGTAGCTCCGCGCGGGGTCGGCTCCGTCGAAGCGGAAGTCGTCCTCGGTCAGGTCGACCTGCTGGAGCATCGAGCCCCAGGCCCCGTCGAGGACCAGGATGCGCTCGCGTGCCAGCGTCTGCAGGTCGGTACTGCTCATGTGTTGCCTCTCGTGCCACGGCTGTGGACTTCCAACCGGAGTTGGGCCAGGGGGACGGCACCGTCGAGGATAGTCGAGTGGGCTGCGCGGTCCTGCGCACCGGCCGCGAGCGGCGGAGGCGGCTGACACACTGGGTGGGGTGCCCCCCAGCGACGTGACCTCGACCTATCGGCTGCAGCTGCACGCCGGGTTCACCTTCGACGACGCCCGCCAGGCGGTGCCCTACCTGGCCAGGCTCGGGGTGTCCCACGTCTACCTCTCGCCGGTCCTCACCTCGGTGCCGGGGTCCCAGCACGGGTATGACGTGCTCGACCACTCCGAGATCGACCCCGAGCTCGGTGGCCGGGAGGGTCTGGAGCGGCTGTCGGCCGCCTGTCGGGAGGCCGGGCTGGGCGTGGTGGTCGACATCGTCCCCAACCACATGGCGCTGACCGCGCCGGAGTGGGCGAACGCGCAGGTCTGGCAGGTGCTGCGCGAGGGCCGGCTGGCGTCCACGGCGCACTGGTTCGACGTGGACTGGGACGCCCTGGACGGCCGGATCGGGCTGCCGGTCCTCGGCGCCCCGCTGACCGAGGTCCTGGCCGCCGGCGACCTCACCCTCGACACCGGGCGTCCCGACGAGGGACCGGCCGCCGGGCAGACCGTCATCCGTTACTACGAGCACGTCCTGCCGGTGGCACCGGGCACGGGGGCGGGCGACGTCTCCGAGGTTCTGAGCCGGCAGCACTACCTGCTCGCCGACTGGCGCGAGGCGGAGGTCGCGCTCAACTACCGCCGGTTCTTCGAGGTCGACTCGCTGATCGGCGTGCGGGTGGAGGAGCCCGACGTGTTCGAGCAGACCCACCGGCTGCTGCTCGACCTCAACCACTCCGGAGTCATCGACGCCTTCCGCGTGGACCACCCGGACGGGCTGGCCGACCCGCAGGACTACCTCCACCGCCTTCGGCAGGCGGCCGTGCCGGGCACGCCGGTCTGGGTCGAGAAGATCCTGGAGGGTGCCGAGCGGCTTCCCGACGCCTGGGAGTGCTCCGGCACCACGGGGTATGACGCCAACGCCGCCCTGCAGACCGCTCTCGTCCCCACCACGACCGAGGGGACGGTCGACGCCGCGTGGCGGCAGGTCGGCGGCAACCCGTCGCTGGCTGACGTGGTGGACACCGCCAAGCGCGAGGCGGTGGACACGCTGCTGACTCCGGAGACCGTCCGGCTGCTGCGGCTGGCACGCAAGGCCCTGCCGCAGCGGCAGCCGGACGCCCTGCGCAACGCCCTGCGGAGTCTCCTCGTGGCCGTCGACGTCTACCGGGCCTACGTCCGTCCCGGCCACGACCCCGAGCCGACGTCGGTCGAGCGGCTGCAGGAGGCGGTCGAGGAGGCCGCCGGAGGCGCTGCCGACCAGGAGACCGTGCGGGCGCTCGGTGCCGTGCTGCTGGCTCCGGACTCCTCGGCCGACCCGATCGCCGCCCGCGATGTGGCGGTGCGCTTCCAGCAGGTCACCGGGCCGGTGATGGCCAAAGGGATTGAGGACACGGCGTTCTACCGCTGGCACCGCCTCGTGGCGCTCAACGAGGTCGGCGGCGACCCGGCGGCCGAGCCCGGCGTCGGACCGCTCGAGGAGTGGGCCCAGCACCAGCTCGAGCACTGGCCGCTGGGGCTGACCACGCTGTCCACGCACGACACCAAGCGGAGCGAGGACGTGCGGGCGAGGCTCCTGGCCGTCGCAGCGGACGCCGAGGCGTGGCAGGCGTGCACCGACGCCTTCGGCGAGGCGGCCAGAGAGCACGGCGTGGACGGACCGACGGCGCACCTGCTGTGGCAGACGATCGTCGGGGCCGGCGGAGACCCGGCACACGGGCTGGACCTGGACGGGGAGCGACTGACGGCCTACCTGACCAAGGCCCTGCGGGAGGGCAAGGAGCACACGAGCTGGGTCGCGGTCGACGAGGCCTACGAGGCGCGCGTGCTCGGTCTGGCGCATTCCGCACTGGCGGAGGGTCCGTTGGGGGAGGTGACCCGTCAGGCGCTCGACGCCAACGACGGTCGGGCGCGCGCCGTCATACTCACCCAGAAGCTGGTGCAGCTGACGTTGCCCGGTGTGCCCGACACCTACCAGGGCTGTGAGCTGGTCGACCTCTCCCTGGTCGACCCGGACAACCGGCGGCCGGTCGACTTCGCCGGACGCGCGGAGCGTCTCCGCCGCCTCGACGCCGGCGAGCGCCCTGCCGACCTGTCCGACGAGAAGCTGCTGCTCACGGCGACGACGCTGCGGCTGCGCCGGGAACGTCCCGCGTCGTTCATGGCCGGGTTCACCCTGCTGGCCGCCGGCGATCGGCTCCTCGGCTACCTGCGGGGCGACGACGTCGCGGTGCTGGGGACGCGCGGGCCCGACGCCTCCGGCAGGGTGCCGGACGTCGAGGTCGAGCTGCCCTACGGCACCTGGACCGACCGGTTCACGGGCGCCAGCCACGTCGGGCGCGTCGAGTCCGGTGACCTGCTCCGGGACCTCCCCGTCGCGCTGCTCGTCCGCGACGAGGTGCACTAGCGCCGGCCGCGCCCGCGTAGGACGATGGGGGCAACCTCAGGAGGCGGCCATGACGGCTGACGACGACTTCTCGGCATACCTGAAGCAGGTCCGGGTGCACCGCGCCGAGCTGCGGGACGCCGTCCGCCGGGTCGAGGACGCCCTGGCGGCGCCGATCGCCCGTGGCGGGGCGTGGCGCACCAGGGTGGCGGTAGCGCTGTCCGAGCTGGCCCGCGACTTCGAGGACCACGTCAACCTGACCGAGCGGCCGGGAGGGATCTACGACAGCGCCCGGAGGGCCGCACCCCGGCTGGCGGCGCGGGCCGAGCACCTCGTCGCCGAGCACGTCGGTCTGCGCGAGTCGATCGACGCGTGCGTGACCGCCTACACGGACGAACCGGACGACGGGGACCTCGCCGCGCTCCGCGAGCGCGCGACGACCCTGGTGGGCGAGCTCGTCCGGCACCGCCAGCGCGGGGGTGACCTGGTCTACGAGGCCTACGCCGTCGACATCGGCGGCCAGGGGTGAGCCCGCGCTGATCGTGGCATCATCGGCCGGAGCCACCGAGGAGGAGCCGATGGAGTATGCCGTGTGGGCGCCGGACGCCGCCCAGGTCACCGTGGCCGTCGGCGACGGCACCACCCCAGACCGGATGGGGCGTCGGATGACGCCCGGGGAGCGCCCCGGATGGTGGGTGGCACCCGTCGAGGAGGGCGACGACGGTCGCTACGCGTTCAGCGTGGACGGCGGCGACCCGCGGCCCGACCCGCGTTCGCTGTCCCAGCCGGACGGGGTCCATGCCGCCTCCGCCCTCCTGGACCTCTCGGCATACGGCTGGGGTGACACGGACTGGGGTGGCGCGGGACTGGAGCGGGCCGTCCTCTACGAGCTGCACGTCGGCACCTTCACCCATGAGGGGACGTTCGCCGCCGCCATCGGGCAGCTGGACCACTTGGTCGACCTCGGCGTCACGATGGTCTCGCTGATGCCCGTCGCGAGCTTCCCCGGGCGGCACGGGTGGGGCTACGACGGGGTGGCACTCTTCGCGGTGCACGACCCCTACGGCGGCGCCCGCGGGCTCCAGGAGTTCGTCGACGCCTGCCACCGGCGCGGGCTGGGGGTCTGTCTCGACGTCGTCTACAACCACCTCGGGCCCAGCGGCAACTACCTGGCGGAGTTCGGGCCCTACTTCACCGACCGGCACCACACGCCGTGGGGGCAGGCGGTCAACCTGGACGGACCGGGCAGCGACGAGGTGCGCCGCTTCGTCCTCGACAACGCGCGGATGTGGCTCGAGGACTTCCACCTCGACGCCCTGCGGCTCGATGCCGTCCACGCGCTGCACGACGAGCGGGCCGAGCACATCCTCGAGTCCCTCGCGGCCCTGGCCGACGAGGTGGCGCAGCGGACCGGAGTGCCGCGCAGCCTCATCGCCGAGTCCGACCGCAACGACCCGGCGACCGTCAGCCCGCGCAGGGCAGGTGGCGCCGGAGGGTTCGGAATGACCGCGCAGTGGGCGGACGACATCCACCACGCGCTGCACGCGGCGCTGACCGGGGAGTCGCAGGGCTACTACGCCGACTTCGCCGACCCGCAGGCGCTGCCCAAGGTGCTCACCCGCACGCCGTTCTTCCACGACGGCACGTTCTCCACCTTCCGCGGGAGGGGCCACGGGCGACCGGTCGACCTCGCGACGACTCCGCCGTGGCGCTTCGTCGCCTCCCTGCAGACCCACGACCAGGTCGGCAACCGCGCTGCGGGCGACCGGTTGTGCCACGGCCTGACGGCGGGGCAGTCCGCCATCGCCGCCGCGCTGCTCCTCACCGCGCCCTACACCCCGATGCTGTTCATGGGCGAGGAGTGGGGCGCGAGCAGCCCGTGGCAGTTCTTCACCGACCACGCCGAGCCCGAGCTGGTCCAGGCCATCCGCGAGGGCAGGTCCCGCGAGTTCGCCGCGCACGGGTGGGCCACGAAGGTGCCGGACCCGCAGGACGAGGGCACGGTCACCGCGTCCCGGCTGAGCTGGTCCGAACGGTCCGAGGAGCCGCACTCCTCGCTGCTGCAGTGGTACGCCACCCTGATCGGGCTGCGCCGGGACCTGCCGGACCTCCTGGCCACCCCGCTCGATGCGTCGAGCCTGGCCCGGCAGGGCGACGTGCTGGTCCTGACCCGGGGTCGGGTCCACGTCGCGGCCAACCTGGGTGACACAGCCGCGGAGGTGCCGGCACCCGGTCAGCCCAGCACCCGGCATACGGCAGGGCAGTATGGCGGGGCGCAGGTCGAGGGGGACACGGTCCGGCTGCCGGCCCACTCGGTGATCGTCGTGGGGGTCACCTGACCGATCCGGCGACGGTGCACGGCGGTCTCCCACACGGGGCTGCCGGGTGGCGACCCGCACGCGGAGGGGACGGCAAGACTGTGCGGCGATCGGTTCCGGCACCTACGGTGGGGCGATGAGGTTCCACAAGCCGGTGCCCGTGTCGCCGGACTCGATCGACGCCAACGCGCCGGCACCCGACCAGCTCGAGGTGGCGGAGATGGCGCACCGCAGCGCTGCCATCCTGGTGGAGCGCGGGCGCAGCAACGAGGACCCCGAGGTGCGAGCCAGGCTGATCGACCTGCCGCGCACCGTCGGTCTGGCCACGCTGGCCGAGGTGTGGTCGCAGCGGCCGGCCAGGACGCTGCCGGGCGCACTGTGGCGGCTGTACGTGCTGCACGAGTGGGTCCAGCGCTCGCCGGAGCTGGTGGCCCGCGCGTTCAGCGCCGGCGCCGCCCACGCCGAGGTCTACCGCGTGATCTCCGGGGTCGTCGAGCCGCCGCAGCCCGACGACCTGCACGAGCTGACCCACCAGATCCTGAACGGCGTCTTCGAGGGGGACCTCGACGTGGCGCTCGAGCGGGCCGCCGCCTTCTGTCACGTCACCGCGACGGGCCTGGCGGTGCTCCACGGCGAGGGCACCGACCCGCAGGCCCCGGCGGACACTCCGGAGGAGCAGGCGCACCGGTCGGAGGAGTTGCGTCGTGCCGCCCGGTTGCAGGACACCGCGGCAGACCTGCAGGCGTGCGCGCGGCTCTGGCTCCGCGCGGACCTGCACTGAGCACCTGCCGGAGACAACGCGTCCGCAGTCCCGCGTCCCTGCTCAACCCGCGGAGAACGGCGCGCCCGGCCCGGGCACGTGCCCGACACTGGCACGCCGTTGTCCACAGCACGGGAACAATTCGGGCGACACCGCGTTAGCCTTGGGGCGTGTGCCGGGCCGCGGCAGCCCCGGGCTCCAACATTCGCCGCTACGAGCGGCCCCGCGCCGAGAGGCGCTCCCGGCCCGGCACACAACCTCTTCTCCCGCGTAACATCGCCTCTGCGGCGGGTGCCGCCGCGCCGGGCCTACCCAGAGAGCAGACCAGTGCGCCTTCGCAGGACCCCCCGCACCGCCTCGTTCGCGGCCGGGTTCGGTGGCCTCGCCGAGCTCGTGCAGCAGGGTGCCCTTGCCGTGCAGGACTCGTTGGGGATGGGGGTCCGGGCGCGGCAGGCGGACCTGGACCGACTGCGGACGCTCGACGCGGAGGCACAGCGCGCCCGGTCCGCCATCGTCGAGCTGGCGCGTGACTCGTTCGTGACACCGTTCGACCGGGGCGACATCCATCAGCTCGCCGTTCGGCTCGCGGAGTGCCTGACGCACATGGAACGGGCGGTCGATGCCGGCATCCGGCACGGCGTCGAGGAGTTCCCGGAGGGCAGCGCAAGCCTCCTGGACGCCGTGGTGCGGCTCTCGGAGCTGACGACCAGAGCGCTGGCCAGCCTGCACACCGCGGACGGCGTGGCGGACTACCCGCAGGAGATCCGACTGCTTGTGGCGCGCGCGGAGCCGACGCACCGGGGGATGCTGGCGGAGATCCTGGCCGGCACGGCCGACCCGCTCCGGGCGGTGCGCACCGCAGCCGTGGTGGAGGAGCTGGTGCTGGTGCTGCGGGCCTTTGAGCAGGTCGCGACGGTCGTCGAGGGCATCGTTGTCAAGGAAGCCTGAGCGTGGACTGGCTCCCGGTCGCGCTCGTCATCGGGCTCGCGCTCATCTTCGCCTTCACCAACGGTTTCCACGACGCGGGCAACTCCGTGGCGACCGCGATCTCGACGCGTGCGCTCAGCCCGCGCATCGCCGTGGCAATGGCGGCAGCGCTCAACCTGGCCGGCGCGTTTCTCGGCGAGGGGATCGCGCGGGTCATGGGCGAGAACATCATCGTCCCGCCGGCCGGAGCGGAGGGGCTGATCCTGCTGAGCACCGCACTGGTGGGGGCGATCTCCTGGAACCTGCTCACGTGGTGGCGGGGCCTGCCGTCCTCCTCCTCGCACGCCCTCATCGGCGGACTCACCGGGGCCTCGCTCGCCGCGGGGTCGACGGTCCTGTGGGGTGGCATCTGGCGTGACGTTGCCCTGCCGATGCTGCTCTCGCCGATCGCCGGCCTCGTGGTGGCCTACCTCCTGATGCGGCTGCTGGTCCGGATGGCCGGCAACGCGTCGCGACGCAGGATGGACCGCGACCTGCGCTACGCCCAGGTCGCCTCCGCCGGCGCCATGGCGCTGGGGCACGGACTGCAGGACGCCGCCAAGACGATGGCCGTCGTGGTGCTCACTCTCACCGCGAGCGGCCACGGCTCTGGCTCGGGAGTGCCGTGGGAGGTCATGCTTGCCTCAGCCGTGGCCCTGGCGGCCGGCACGTATGCCGGGGGGTGGCCGATCATGCGGACCCTTGGGCGGCGCATCATCACCCCGACCCCCGAGCCGTCGCAGGGGATGGTCGCGGAGGCGTCAGCCGCCGGCATCCTCTACCTCGCGGGAGCGCTGCACGCCCCGGTCTCGACGACCCACACGATCTCGGCAGCCATCGTGGGCACCGGGTTGACCGGGCGCCGGTCGGCGCTGCGCTGGGCCGTCATCGGCCGCATTCTCTGGGCCTGGCTGCTGACCTTCCCGGTGGTGGCGGGTGTCAGTGCGCTGCTCTGCTGGGCCGCGCTGAGCATCTGACCCGCGTTGGCCGTGACGCACGCCACACAGGGTGTGGGCCAGATTCAGGCGTCGTTCACGCCGAGTTAACCCAGCACGCCCGATCGGGTCACGTCGTCTCCCTAACGTGCATGGAAGTTGGCAGCGACGCCACCACGCCGGACTGCGGAGGTAGCCGGTCCGCGTGCACCCCTGACTCCTCAAACCGAGAGAAGGCAACACCTTGAAGCTCCACCGCGTTGGTTCCACCGTCGCCCTGGCGATGGCTGCATCCCTGGGCCTGGCCGCCTGTGGCGATGACTCCCCGGCCACGAACGACAACTCCGCCGAGGAGACCTCGGACGACACCGACGCCGGGACGGCGGCACCGGCAGCAGGCGCGGGAGAGCTCTCCGGCACGCTGGCGGGCGCTGGCGCCTCCTCCCAGGACTCCGCCATGGCGGCCTGGGTCGCCGGCTACAACGCCGACGTCGAGCCCAACGTGACCGTGAACTACGACGGGGTCGGCTCGGGCGCTGGTCGTGAGCAGTTCATCGCCGGCGCGGTGCAGTTCGCCGGTTCCGACGCCGCTCTCGACGAGGAGGAGCAGGCCGCGGCCGCGCAGGTCTGCGGCGACGGCGCGATGAACATCCCCGTCTACATCTCCCCAGTGGCCATCCCGTTCAACCTGGAGGGTGTGACCGAGCTCAACCTGAGCCCCGCCGTCCTGGCACAGATCTTCGACCAGCAGATCACCAACTGGAACGACGAGGCGATTGCCGCGGACAACCCGGACGTCGAGCTCCCGGACCAGGCCATCACGGTCGTGAACCGCTCCGACGACTCGGGCACCACGGAGAACTTCCTGGAGTACCTCTCGGCAGCAGCCCCGGACAACTGGTCCTACGAGGCCGACAAGGCATGGCCGGTCGCCGGTGGCGAAGCCGCTGCTCAGACCTCAGGTGTCATCCAGGTCGTCGGGGCCACCCCCGGCGCGATCGGCTACGCCGACGCCTCGGCGGTCGGTCAGCTGAGCACCGCCCGCATCGGCGTCGGGGAGGAGTTCGTCGCGTTCTCGCCGGAGGCCGCTGCCAAGGTCGTCGACGCGTCCGAGCCGGTCGAGTCCGGCATCGAGGGTGACCTCGCCCTCGAGCTCGCGCGTGACACCACGGAGTCCGGCGCCTACCCGATCGTGCTCGTCTCCTACCACGTCGTGTGCAAGGAGTACTCCGACCCGGCGCAGGCTGACCTGGTGAAGAGCTTCGTCGGTTACGTCATCTCGGAGGAGGGTCAGGCCGCCTCTGCGGACGCCGCCGGCTCCGCTCCGATCTCCGCCGACCTGCGCACGAAGGCCGAGGAGTCCCTCGCCTCGATCAACGCCGGTCAGTGATCTAGCCCATCTGTAGTCAGTTCGTCGGGTACGACGGCTACCGCATCGCGGTAGCCGTCGTACCTGTGCCGCCAGCCAACGCGCGAAAGTCGGTCTACCCTGGGCAACGGCCGCCCGTCGACTCCGCGCCCTGGCTCCGAGGAGTGAGATGACCCAAACGTCCGCCCGCCCCCGGCGCAGCGGCATCGTCCGCCGACCCGGCGACCTCGCGTTCAGCGGCGCCTCCGTGGGCTCGGCGCTGCTGATCCTGGTCATCCTGGCCGGGGTCGCGATCTTCCTGACCGTCGAGGCCATCCCCGCGTTCACCGCCGAGCAGGCTGAGGTCACCGGAGGCTCGGGCTTCCTGGGCTACGTGTGGCCGCTCGTGGCCGGCACGGTGATCGCCTCGATCATCGCGATGGTCGTGGCCACGCCGATCGCGGTGGGGATCGCGCTGTTCATCTCGCACTACGCGCCGCGACGGATCGGCAGTGCCATCGGCTTCGTCGTCGACCTGCTGGCCGCGGTGCCCAGCGTCGTCTTCGGCATGTGGGGCATGCAGGTGTTCGCGGTCAAGCTAGCGCCGTTCTACCAGTGGCTCGAGGAGAACCTCGGGTTCCTCCCGTTCTTCGAGAGCGGGTCCGCGACCGGTCGGACGCTGCTCACGGCCTCGCTCGTGCTGGCCGTGATGATCCTGCCGATCATCACGTCAGTGTCCCGAGAGGTGTTCCTGCAGACGCCGAAGCTTCATGAGGAGGCGGCCCTTGCGCTCGGCGCCACGCGGTGGGAGATGATCCGGACCGCCGTCCTGCCCTTCGGTGCCCCCGGCGTGATCGGTGGCACGATGCTCGGGCTCGGGCGCGCGCTGGGCGAGACGATGGCTGTGGCCATCATCCTGTCGCCCGGTCCGTTCTCCTGGAACCTGATCGGAAGCGGCAACCAGACGATCCCCTCCGAGATCGCCCTGAACTTCCCCGAGGCCGCCGGCCTGCGGTTGTCCGAGCTCATCGCGGCCGGCCTCGTGCTGTTCGTGATCACCCTCGCCGTCAACCTGTTCGCCCGCCGGATCGTGGACCGCCGATCCGAGTTCTCAGGAGCCAACTGATGAGCACGCAGACGAGGCAGCCAGCTCCCGGCCCCCTGGAGAACGACTTCGACCACCTGGCGGGCGTCGAGGCATCCCACGTCCGGCCGGCCTCTCCGCACCTCGTCTGGTGGGCTCTGGCCGGCGGCGTCGTCGTCGGGGCGGTCCTGTGGCTGGTTGTGGCCCTCCCGCTCGCCGCAGCCGCCACCCTCGGCTACCTCACCTACGTAGTCGCCGTGCACGTCGCCTACCGCGTGGCCGGCGGTGCACGCGTGGCGATGGACCAGACCGTGCGAGCCCTCGTCTACGGGGCGTTCCTGCTGGCGATCATCC
The DNA here is from genome assembly GCA_035303365.1 of Ornithinicoccus sp. GTDB lineage: Bacteria > Actinomycetota > Actinomycetes > Actinomycetales > Dermatophilaceae > Ornithinicoccus. The sequence continues at coordinate 10,032 of DATGRS010000024.1, read as the reverse complement.
CCCTCATCTCGCTGCTGTGGACCGTGGTAGAGAACGGTGCCCTGCGCGCCTTCCAGCCCGACTACCTGTTGCAGTCGATGAACGGTGTGACGGGCGTGCACGACCGCGCCTACGTCGAGGAGGGCGCGCCGATGATCGGCGGTGCCTACCACGCGGTTCTCGGGACCCTCATCATCACCGGCATCGCCACGGTGATCTCGGTGCCTATCGGTCTGTTCACCGCGATCTACCTGGTCGAGTACGGCGGCCGGAACAGGCTGGCCCGTGCCATCCGCTTCCTCGTGGACGTCATGACCGGCATCCCCTCGATCGTCGCGGGCCTCTTCGCCTTCGCCCTCTTCGCCGTGCTCTTCGGGATAGGGACCAAGAACGGGATGGCCGGCGCCGTGGCCCTCTCCGTGCTGATGATCCCCACCGTCGTGCGCAACAGCGAGGAGATGCTGCGAATCGTGCCCAACGAGCTGCGCGAGGCCTCTCTGGCCCTGGGTGTCCCGAAGTGGCTCACGATCGCCAAGGTCGTGCTCCCGACAGCTGCCTCCGGTCTGGCGTCGGGAATCACGCTCGCCATCGCCCGGGTGATCGGGGAGACGGCACCACTGCTCGTGGCGGTCGGCTTCACCCGTGCGGTCAACGTGGACCCCACGGAAGGGCCGATGAGCAACCTGGCGCTGTTCGCTTACTACATGTTCACCCGGCCGCTCAACCCCGGGTACCGCGACCCTAGCCTCGAGCGAGCCTGGGCCGCGGCCGTGCTGCTGGTCGTCATCGTGATCGCCCTCAACCTGCTGGCTCGTGCCATTGCCAAGTTCTTCGCCCCGAAGACCCGCTGACCCTGGAGAGCAACGTATGTCCAAACGCATCGACGTGAACGACCTGAACATCTTCTACGGCGACTTCCACGCCGTGAAGGACGTCAGCATGGTCATCGAGCCGAAGTCCGTGACCGCCTTCATCGGGCCGTCCGGCTGTGGCAAGTCGACGTTCCTGCGCACCCTCAACCGGATGCACGAGGTCATCCCGGGTGCGCGGGTGGAGGGTCGCGTCAGCATCGACGGCAGGAACCTCTACGAACGTGGCGTGGACCCGGTCGACGTCCGCCGCGAGATCGGCATGGTCTTCCAGCGGCCCAACCCGTTCCCCACCATGTCGATCCGGGACAACGTGCTCGCCGGCGTGAAGCTCAACAGCAAGCGCATCTCCAAGAAGGCCGGTGAGGAGCTCGCCGAGCGCTCACTGCGCGGCGCGAACCTGTGGAACGAGGTCAAGGACCGTCTGGACAAGCCGGGGTCCGGTCTGTCCGGCGGCCAGCAGCAGCGTCTCTGCATCGCTCGGGCGATCGCGGTCCAGCCGCAGGTGCTGCTGATGGACGAGCCGTGCTCCGCCCTCGACCCCATCTCCACCCTCGCTATCGAGGACCTGATCAACGACCTGAAGGCAGACTTCACCGTCGTCATCGTGACCCACAACATGCAGCAGGCCGCGCGCGTCTCCGACCGGACCGGCTTCTTCAACCTCGAGGCCACCGGCCAACCGGGTCAGCTGGTGGAGTTCGACGACACGCAGAAGATCTTCAACAACCCGTCCAAGAAGGCCACGGAGGACTACATCTCCGGCCGCTTCGGCTGACCCCGGGACCACGCCGGGTGGTCGTCAGCGCGGGGGCCGGTGCCGCTCGACGTGCACGACCTGCGCCTCAGCGGCCGCCCCGGCCACGTGCACAGCCAGGACCTCGCCCTTGTCCAGGTTGTCCTTCGCCAGCCGGGTGAGCATCGTGCGGTCCCGACCCTTGGGAGTGTGGTCAGCCAGCGTGCGCAGCAGGTCGGGGAAGACCGGCCCGTGCGAACACAGCGCCGTGCCCTCGGCCTTGGCCAGCACCTTGTCCAGCTGCTTGGCCGCCTTGTCGGGGACCTGAGCGAATCCCTCCTCGGAGAGGCTCCGACGGGTCTTGAGGGTCAGGCCGCTCGCCGTCGCGTACGGGGCGAGCGTGTCGACGCACCGCACCGACGGCGAGGTCAGCAGGTGGGTCGGTCGGTATGCCGTCAGGAGGGGGACCATGCGAGCCGCCCGGTTGCCACCCGCCTCGGACAGCGGCCGATCGGCGTTCGTCCCCTTCCACGCGCCGCGGCTCATCGCGTGGGCGTGCCGGATCACCAGGAACGTCCACGTGTCGAGCCGCCCGGCATCGTGTGCGTCGACCGCCGCGTCGAGCTGCTCACGGTCCCGTCGGTAGGTCAGCCGTTCCCTCGCCCTGCCCGCCTCGAGCCACGTGACCTCGTCTATCTCGTGCTCGAGCTCACCGGTGCCACCGCACACCGTCCCGGCCCAGTAGCGCACCTGCTTCAGCTGCGCCCGCCCATCGCGCTCGCCGAGGCCGTACCACGCCGGCGGCAGCGGGGTGCCGAGACGGATCTCCAGACCCGTCTCCTCCAGCGTCTCCCGCGCGGCCGCCGCGGCCCACTCCTCGCCGCGCTCCAGCTTGCCCTTCGGCCAGGACCAGTCGTCATACCGCGGTCGGTGGACCAGCGCGAACTGAAGGCGTCCTCGACGGAGCCGCCAGGGCAGCACCCCGGAGGCGCGCACCAGCAGGGCGGGCTGGGTCTGGGTCGCCACAGGCAGCCGCTCGTCGCCGTCAGCGGCGCCGACCGGGCCGCCGACGGGCACCGTAGGACGCGATGAGCTCGGACTGCAGGTCGGTGAGCGGCTCACCCTCTGGCGTGAGGTGCTGCCGGTGCCACTGGCCGTCCCCGTCCAGGTGCCACGTGGCAACCTCGTCGGACATCGAGCGGTCGATCAGGTCGACCAGCGTCTTGATCTGCCCTCGGTCACTGATCGGCACCAGGGCCTCCACGCGGCGGTCCAGGTTGCGGTGCATCATGTCGGCCGACCCGATGTAGACGGTGGCGTTCTTGCCCTTCCCGAAGGCGAAGACTCGGGAGTGCTCGAGAAAGCGGCCGAGGATCGAGCGGACCCGCATCGTCTCGGACAGACCGGGCACCCCGGGGCGCAGGGCGCAGATGCCTCGCACCAGCACGTCCACGGTGACTCCAGCCATCGAGGCCCGGTAGAGCGCGTCGATCACCGCCTCGTCGACGATGGAGTTGAGCTTCAACCGGATCATGCCGTCCGAGCCTTTGGCGGTCTCTGCCTCGATGAGCTCGACCAGACCGGAGCGCACCGACCGGGGGGCGACGAGAAGCCGCTTGAACTTGCTCTTCGGGGCCATGCCGGAGAGCTGGTTGAACAGCCGGGTGAGGTCCTCGCCGATCGCGTCGTCACACGTGAGCAGGCCGAGGTCCTCGTACTGTCGCGCGGTCTTGGGGTTGTAGTTGCCGGTCCCGACGTGGCAGTAGCGGCGCAGGCCACCGTCCTCCTCCCGGACCACGAGACACAGCTTGGCGTGCGTCTTGAGGCCCACCATGCCGTAGACGACATGCACCCCGGCGTGCTCGAGCTTGCGCGCCCACGAGATGTTGTTCTCCTCGTCGAAGCGGGCCTTGATCTCGACGACCGCCAGGACCTGCTTGCCTGCCGCTGCGGCGTCGATCAGCGCGTCGATGATCGGGCTGTCTCCGCTCGTGCGATAGAGCGTCTGCTTGATGGCCAGCACGTGCGGGTCGTTCGCCGCCTGCTCGATGAACGCCTGGACCGAGGTGGAGAACGAGTCGTAGGGGTGGTGCAGGAGGACGTCGCCGGAGCGGATTGCCTCGAGGATGTCGGAGGGCGCGGAGCGCTCCACCGGCGCCAGGGCGGGATGCGTCACCGGCAGGAAGCTCGGGTAGCTGAGCTCGGTCCGGTCCAGGTCGGCGACGGTGTTGAGAGCGGTGAGGTCCAGCGGTGACGGCAACCGGTAGACCTCGGAGCGGTGCACCCGGAGCTCGCGGGTGAGCAGGTCCAGGACGTGGTCGTCCATCTCCTGCTCGACCTCCAGCCGCACCGGCGGGCCGAACCGACGTCGGGTCAGCTCCTTCTCCAGCGCCGCCAACAGGTTCTCCGCGTCGTCCTCCTCCACCTCCAGGTCCTCGTTGCGGGTCACCCGGAAGGTGTAGGTCTCGTGGACCTCCATGCCGGGGAAGAGCACGTCCAGGTGGGCTGCGATGACCTCCTCGAGCAGCACGAACTGGGTGGCGTAGAGGTCGTCGTCCACCGACAGCTCGATGAAGCGGGGCAGCAGCGGGGGGACCTTCACGCGGGCGAAGTGCTCGCGCCCCGTGTTCGGGTTGATCAGGATCACGGCCAGGTTGAGCGACAGCCCGCTGATGTAGGGGAACGGGTGGGCCGGGTCGACCGCCAGGGGTGTCAGGACCGGGTAGACGGTGCTGCGGAACATGTCCCCCAGGTGTGACTGCTGCTCCTCGGTGAGCTCCTCCCACCGCACGAGCGTGATGTTCTCGTCGGTCAGGGCAGGTCCCACGACGTCACGGAACAGCTTGGCGTGCCGACCCATCAGCTCGTGGGCACCGATCCCGATCTCGTCCAGCACCTCGCGCGGCTCCAGACCCGAGGCCGAGCGACTGGCGATGCCGGTGGCGATGCGGCGCTTCAGCCCGGCGACGCGGACCATGAAGAACTCGTCCAGGTTGCTGGCGAAGATCGCCAGGAACCGTGCGCGCTCCAGGAGCGGGACCGCCGGGTCGGCCGCCAGCTGCAGCACGCGCTCGTTGAACTGCAGCCACGAGACCTCGCGGTCCAGGAACCGGTCCGCCGGCAGTGCCTCAGCCGCGTCAGCTGCCAGCTGTGCGCTACGGCTGCTGACGAACCGGCCGTTGGACGCCCGGGCCCGGTGTGCCGCGCGGATGGTGGGCAGTGGAACGACCGAGGCCGACTCCACGACGTCGGGCGCGATGCGGGAGTCGGTGGACATAGGGCACAGTCTGCCACCGCGCCGCACCGCTCCGGGTACCCTTCCTGAGCCCACCGCGTCCGTCACGCGACGGTGCGGCGTCAGGGCTCGGTCGACTCCGCGGCATACATGACATCGATTGCGGAGCGCTCGAAGCCGAGCCGGTGGTAGGTCGCGATCGCCGGCGCGTTGTCCCCGTCGACGTAGAGCGCGGCGCTGGCCAGACCGCAGTTGCGCAGGTGGTGCAGCCCGATCAACGTCGCTGCCTTGCCCAGCCCCCGGCCCTGGTATGCCGGGTCGACCCCGACGACGTAGACCTCACCCGAGGCGGGCACGCTGTGGCCGGGCTCGGCGGCCTCGATCTTGGTCCAGTGGAAGGCGGCAAGGTCGTCGCCGTGCTCGATGAGCAGGAAGCCCTTGGGGTCGAACCACGGCTCGCTCGTGCGCTCTCGCAGGTCGCTCAGGGTCATCCGGCCCTGCTCGGCGTGGTTCGCGAACGACCGTGCGTTGACGGCCAGCCACCGCTCCTCGTCCCGGCCCAGCTCGAAGCTGCGGACGGTGAAGCCCTCCGGCAACGTCACCTCGGGCAGCTCGGACCACTCGCCACGCAGCGGTCGGGTCATCTGCCACAGGTCGCGCACCGGCTCCAGGCCGAGGCTGCGGAAGAGGATCTTGGCCGCGGGGAGATCGCCGTGCGCCCAGAACCGGGTGTTCGGCCAGCGCTGCAGCACCTCGGTGGCCAGGCTGCGCCCGTAGCCCCTGTGCCGGTGTTCGGGGTCCACCACGATCTCCGCGGACGGCGGGTCGGTCAGCTCGACGTGGGCGTAGGCGATGACGGCGGGACGGGGTGCGTCAGGGTCCTGGTGGCTCAGCAGGTGCACGGTCGGGCTGTCGCCCGGCGGCGTTCCGGGCAGCCGACGCACGTCGATGACCGACTGTTCCGACAACGGGCGGACGCCGTCATGCGTCGTCGCCCTTACGGCCAGCGCCAGCACGTCGGCGGACTGCGCCGGCTCGAGGTGGGTGTCGATCGACGTCAGCTGCATCCCGCTATTCCACCACGTCGGGGCCGTGGGGCACCCGGGACGGTCCAGAGAAGCGGTATCCCACGTTGCGGATGGTGCCGATCAGGGACTCCCGCTCGGACCCCAGCTTGGCCCGGAGACGCCGGATGTGGACATCCACGGTGCGTGGGCCGCCGTAGTAGTCGCTGCCCCAGACCTCGGCGAGCAGCTGCTCGCGGGTCACCACCCGGCCGGGATGGCCGGCCAGGTACTTCAGCAGCTCGAACTCCTTGAACGTCAGGTTCAGCGGTTCGCCGCCGGCCCGGACCGTCCAGTTGCTCTCGTCGACAACCACGTCGGCCACGCTGATCGGGCTCGCCGGCTCCCGTGGCGCGCCTGCCGTGTTGCCGGAGGCCTCAGCGACCCGGCGCAGGCGCGCCGTCAGCTCGGCGGGGCCTGCGGTCGCCAGCACGAAGTCGGTGATCGTCCACTGGTCGTCCAGGGCGACCAACCCGCCCTCGGTGAAGACGACGAGCACCGGACAGTCCAGCTGCATGGCAGCCAGTGTGCGGGTGACGGTGCGGGCCTGCGCGAGGGCCTGGGTGGCGTCGACCAGGACCACGTCGGGCAGGCGACCGCTCAGGAGCAGCGCGGGGTCCAGGTCCAGCACGCGCAGCCGGTGGTGCAGCAGCTCCAGGGAGGGCAGCACGACGGCAGGAGCGGCCGGGTCGCCGCCTGGGGTGAGCAGTGCCAACTCGGCCACGTGGTCAGAATAGGGGAGGGCGGCTCCGGTCCTGTTCACCCGCCGGTCCCCTTGTGTGCACCGACAGGCGGGCTCTCGCCGGTGAGGGCGTGGTGGACGCCCACCGCAGATGGCACCATGTCCCCTGTGCCGAACCTCCGCAGATCGCTGGTCCCCCCCGCCGTGGAGGTCGCGGGCCTGGTGACCTGTGGTGCTCTGGTGGTGGCCCTGACGGCGATGGCCGGCCCCTCGGTGCTCGCGGTTGCCCTGTGGATCGGCGGGGCGATCGTGGCCTGGGGGTGGGCCGGGATGCTGGCGCTTCCGGCTCCCCGCGGGACGGCTGTCGTCCTCCTCGCCGGCTCGCTGGCCCTGGTCCTCAGCGCGGGGCTCGACGTGGACCGGCCCTGGCTGGCCTGGGTGCCGGGTGCGTTGGCGCTGTCCCTCATTGCTGCGTTCGTGCACCAGCTCCTGCGCGTCGACGGGCGCCCACGCATCGTGGAGTCGGTGAGCTCCGTGGCCTTCGCCCTCGGGCTGCTCACGTGCGGCGTGCTGCTGGTTCCGCTGGCGCACACCGCGCAGGGTGCGGCACTCGTCGCCGCCACCGTCGCCGGGGCCGCGGCGAGCGCGGTGAGTGACACCCTGGGCCACTGGCCGGCTGCCCGTCCCTGGTTGGTGCCGATTGCGCTCATGGTGGGCGGCGCGGCAGCGGTCGGGGTCGCGGTCCTCCTCGGTGAGAGCTGGAGTGTCTTCCTGCTCGCCGGGGTGGTCGCAGGGGCGGTGAGCCACGCGGTGCGTAGCGTGATGCGCAGTTTGCCGACGATGGCCCACTCCCGGCCGCGCCTGGTCATGGCCGTCTGCTCCCTGTTGGTGACGGGGCCGATCGCGTATGCCGTGGCGCTGGCCCTCCTTCCGGCGGTGGCACTGAGCTGATGCCCACCGAACCCACCGTGCTCCCCGCCGAGTCGCGACTCAGCCCGGCGGGGCTGACCCCCGGCTATTTCGCCGGCGTGATGGCGACCGGCATCGTCTCGATCGGGGCCCAGCTCAAGGGATACACCGCCCTCGCGACGGTCCTGTTCTGGATCTCGGTCGCCTTCTACGTCGTGCTCGTGGTGCTCACGGTGTGGCGCTTCGTCGCGACGCGCAGCCACATGGTGGACGACTTCCGGGATCCCGCACGTGCCTTCGGCTTCTTCACCTTCATCGCCGCGACCAACGTGCTGGGCGCGGCGCTGGTCGCGACCGGCTATGACCGAATCGCCTCCGTCCTGCTGCTGGTCTCCGTGCTGGTCTGGTTGGTCCTGGGCTACGTGATCCCGTGGACGTCGGTGCTGGGCAGCACCCGGCGCCCCATGCTGGACACCGCCAACGGCACCTGGTTCATCTGGGTCGTCGCGAGCCAGTCCATCGCGGTGGTGGCAGCCGGCCTGGAGCCGATCTACGAGAGCCTGCGCCACGAGCTGGCCATCCTGGCCGTGTTTGCCTGGTCGGTCGGCGTGGTGCTCTATGCCGCGGTGGCCGTCTTCGTCGCGCTGCGCGTGATGCTCTACCCGCTGGAGCCCCAGCACCTCGACCCGCCGTACTGGGTGGCGATGGGCGCCGTGGCGATCACCGTCGTGGCCGGTGCCCGGATCGTCGAGATGAAGGACGCCCCCATGATCGACGTGACGCGCGACCTCGTCGCGGGCATGTCGGTGGTGTTCTGGGCCTTCGCCACCTGGCTGGTCCCGGTGCTGATCGCCGCCGGGGTGTGGCGTCACGGGCTGCGGCGCATCCCGCTGGTCTACCAGCCCACGCTCTGGAGCATGGTGTTCCCGCTGGGCATGTACTCCGTCGCGGGGATCTACCTCGGGGCGGCCAACCATCTGCCGCTCGTCGAGCGGGTCGGCGCGACGTGGTTCTGGGTCGGGCTACTGGCCTGGGTGCTGGTGGCCATCGGGATGGCCCTGGACGTGTCCCGCAAGGTGCAGGCGTCCCGGCCAGCCGCCCGGTGAGACCGATCTGGCCACCCGGCCGGCGAAGCGACCGCGGCTTCCTCCTGGCGAGCGCGGGGGTTGTCGCGCGTCCACTGGGGTGAACCCGCGTTCGGTGAGGTGAACCCGCGCGTGGTCTCCGCCGTGACCGGGCCCGAACCTCGCTGCGCCCTACGATGGGGACGTGGCTTTTGAACTGGACCCGAACCTGCCCACCGAGCTGGCGCCCCTGGCCTGGCTGATCGGCCGATGGGAGGGAGCCGGCGTCGTGGGCTACCCCACGATCGAGTCGCGCAACTTCGGGCAGGAGATCGTGGTCAGTCACGACGAGCGACCGTTCCTGCGCTGGGAGTCTCGCTCCTGGATCCTGGACGATGCGGGCAACAAGGTGCGCCCGGGAGCCACGGAGCTGGGTTTCTGGCGACCCCTCCCCGACGGTGAGGTGGAGTTCCTGCTCACCCACCCGACCGGCATCCTGGAGATGTACTACGGCACCACCAGCCCGGCGAAGATCGAGGTGCGCACCGACAGCGTGGTGCGCAGTCCGCACGCCAAGGAGTACACCGCGGCCCACCGGCTCTACGGCCTGGTCAACTCCAACCTCATGTGGGTCATGGACATGGCCGCGGTCGGGCAGCCGCTGACCAGTCACCTCTCGGCGGAGCTCAAACGCGTCGGCTGACGGGAGCGGTGCGACGCCAGAGCTGGCTAGCTCGCGGGAGCTCAGCCGCCGAAGCCGGTCCTGGGCGACACGTCGTCGGAGTAGTCCTCCAGGGTGTCCGACTGCAGGTGCTCCCGGAGCACCTCGAGCTGGGCGTTGTGCGGGATCACGATCGAGCCAGCCAGGTCGTCACTGCCGATGCCGCTCCAGGGCGCCGTGATGAAGTGGATGTCGTCCCCACGGACGTTGCGGAGGTTCCAGCCGAGGTCGCGCATGTCACTGATCTTGAGCTCGTCATCCACGGTGAGGTTCTTGGTGGCCGAGTCGACCACGCTGGCAAGCCGCGCGGGGTTGGTGAACGTGTCCCGGGACAGCACGTTGAGCATGACCGCCTTCATGAACTCCTGCTGCCGCTGGCCACGGGAGATGTCGCCCTGGCTCAGGTTGTAGCGCTCCCGGACGAACCGCAGGCCGGTCTCGCCGTCCATGTGCGTGACACCGACCTCGAAGCCCGGACTGGCCTCGCGCACGGTGACGTCCACGCCGCCCACCGAGTCGGTCAACGCCTTGAAGCTCTCGAAGTCGGTGATGACCACGTGGTCCACCGGCACTCCGATGAGCGGCTGCATGGTCTCCACCAGCAGAGGTGCGCCACCGAACGCGTAGGAGGCGTTGAGCTTGTTCTTGCGCTCGGAGCCCGGGATCTCCACGAAGTAGTCACGGGGGAAGTGGATGAGGTCGATGCGGTCCCGCTCGTCCGAGACGTGCATGAGCACCATGACGTCCGAACGGCCCCGGTCGCTGGAGGTGTC
>DATGRS010000023.1:0-6135 GCA_035303365.1 Ornithinicoccus sp. | reverse complement strand
TTGTCCGCCGGGGTGGTGACGATAGCGGGGGCCTTGACGAAGGTGCAGATCTCCTGCTGCGCACCGCGCAGAGCGAGGGCGTAACGGGCGGCCATCGTTTCCGCACCCCTCACCACCTCGACCTGCATGGCGAGGGTCTCCGCATCCCGGGTCTCGTAGCGCTGAGCGAGCCACTCGATCTGACGTTTCGCCTTGCGCAGTTCCTCCATCCGGCGCAGGGCCAGCAGGCCGAGCACCTCGGCGGGCGGGGCGGCGCGGAGCTGTTCTCCCTCTTCGCACACCACCAGTCCGCGACGGAGCAGCGAGCCCACCGCCGACGTGACCGCGCCAGTGTCGGCCCCGAGACAGGTCACGACTCCCGCGACGTCTCCGACTCCGGGCTCAAGAAGGGTGATGTACACCTGCTCCTCCTCCTGTGTGAGGCCGAGCGGCCCCAGGACACCCGGATTCATGGACATGCCTGCTCAGACCCGGCGCGGACCGCGGTTGCCGGGTCGTCCACCCGAGGACCCGCAGCCTCCCCACACACAGGACGGGGCCACCCCGACGCACAGCGCGCCGGGGCAGCCCACCTGTCCCGTGGAACGGCCCGGGTCACGGCGTGACCGTGGCCTCCACGGTGAACGGGTTGTCCAGCAGCGGGGAGGTGCGACGTGCCTCCACGACCAGTTCCCAGACGCCCGGGGTCGGGCTCGCGTAGGTGCGGCTGTAGGGGTCGCAGCCGTTGCCGTCCAGGTAGTTGGCGTAGCAGTAGGCGGTGCCCGCCCTCGAGCTCTCACCCTCAACACCAGTCGGCTGGAAAGCCCACCAGCGGGTCTGGCTGTCCTGGTCGAGGCCGGCGAGATTCACGGTGAGGCTGGAGGTGCCCTCGGGCACGGCGATGGAGTAGGTCACGGTGTCGTTGCGCTCCACGGTCCCGGTGGCAGACCACGTACCGTCGAAGTCGAGCTCGTCGGCCGCCTCGATGGCGAGCATGACCGATCCCTCGACACCCCAAGTGCGGGCGTCGTCGATCGTCAGCAGCGCGCTGTGCATCCCCGCCGACGACGGCGTCGCGGTCACCTCGACCGTGGTGGGCACGTCCTTGGCGAGCTTGACCATCGTGGTCGCCTGGAACGTGCCGTCGTTGTCCGGGATCCGCACCTGATAGGGGTGGGCTCTGTCCTCGCCGGTCGTTCGGGTCAGGGTGATCTCGTAGGTGCGCTCCTCGCCGACCGTCTGGCCCCCCGCGCTCGGGGCGCAGCTGTTGTAGAGGCCGATCCCGGTGTGGGGCGTCCCCAGGTCACCGGCCAGCACGGTGCACACGGGGGCCGAGACCTCGATGTGTTCGGTGTCGGAGACACCCTTGGTGAGCGCCTTCCAGGCCTCGGCGACGTTGAGCTTGCCGCGCCCTTGGTCGACCGCCTCGCCCTCGGTGATCCGATCAGCGGTGGAGAAGATGGCGGTGCGCAGGTCCTCGGGAGTGGCGCTGACGCCACGTTGCTCGGCTGCGGAGAGCAGCAGGGCCGCGGCACCGGCCGCCTGTGGCGACGACATCGAGGTGCCGTTGAGCATCGAGTAGCCGGCCGGAAGCTGATAGCCGGTCTCGCCCACAGCACCCCAGTCCAGCCACGACGGCACCGTGGAGATCGCCGACCCCGGGGCGACCAGGTCCGGCTTGAGCCCGCCGTCCTCGCGCGGCCCGCGCGAGGAGAACGGCATGATGTCCTCCTGCGGCGTCACCGCCGAGCCGTAGTTGGCCCACCACGTGTCCTTGGTGACGCTCGCGCCCACACTGACCACCTTGCTCGCCGTCGAGGGGTCGCCCACCGTGTTGTTGCCGGCGCCAGAGTTGCCGGCGGAGACAAAGATCTGCACGCCCGACTCCTCGATGAGCCGGTCGTAAAGCAGCGCCATCGCGCTCTGCCCGTCGTTGAGGGCCGGTGATGAGCCGATCGACATGTTGATGACGTCGACGTCGTAGTCCAGGGCCAGGGCGGTCATGCCGGTGGTGAGTGCGTGGCTGGAGCAACCAAACGAGGTGCACGCACGCATCGAAACGAGCTTTGCCCCGGGTGCCTGGCCGTCCATCTGCCCGTCGAACATGCCGTTGGCCGCGGTGATGCCCGCCACGTGGGTGCCGTGGCCAACGTCCAGCGTGTTGATATTGAGACCCACGAGGCCGCTGGTGAGCTGTTTCCATTCCACAGTGAACGGCTCGCGCTCGTTGAGCTCGGTCGTGGGGTCGTCGGTGCCGATGTAGCCGATTTGACGGTCCTCGGCGAACGGGCGGATGAGCTCGTCGTCGCTGAAGACTCGGTCCTCGTTGGTGTCGACCCAGATCGCCTGGTCGGAAGATCGCATCGCGATGCCCTGCCAGCCGGTCAGCGTCGGGTCGGCGGGGCCGAAGGCCGAGTAGAGACGGGTCTTGAGATACATGTCCTCGCCGCCGCCCTCCGGCATGGTCCAGTCGATGCCTTGCCGGCTCTCCACCGGCTCGGTCGCGAGGTCATTGGCACTGACGAGGATCCAGGTGCGGTCGGTGAAGAGATCGATGATCGTCACCGGGTTGGAGCCGACGACGGTGTCCACCAGCTTGTCCTCCCCGGTGGTGGTGGTGGCAAGCGCCGGGTGCGTCGGGTCGATGCCCGTGTCCATGATGCCGATGGTGATCCCGCGGCCGTCGTAGGTGCTGTTCTTTGCCTTGAACGATGCCGACCCGAGGTCCTCGGTGGGCATGTAGGGGTTCGCGTCCGGGGTGGAGGCCGACGGTGCGTCCGGCAACTCCTGGCCGGAGGTGGCCGCCTGGACCTGCGCCGTGACGGCGTCGGACCCGTCGGGCGTCACGTCCACCAGCTCGTGCAGCTCATCGACGTCGACCCGCAGGACGTCGCCTAGCGCGACGACGGCGTCTACCGCACCGAAGGGCACATTGGCGGTGACCAGGCCGACCCGCTCCTCGGTGGTGACGATCTGGCCGCCGAGCCGTTCGATCTGGGTGGCCGTGTCCAGCGTGCTCGCCGGACGGACGGCGAGGATGAGGGTCGCGTGGTCCGGGTAGGGCACGAACTGGCCCGACGCATCGAGGCCGCCGGACCGGCTCCGGGCCTTGGCGGCATACTCCTTGAGCAGTTCCCGGTCGTGGTCACCCAGCTTGTCGACGCCGACGGTGGTGACCTCATCGGCGTGGGTCGCCGGCAGGCTCAGCAGGGGTGCCGAGACCGCGAACGCCAGGGCCAGGGCCGCGGCGCTGCGGGACCTTCGTGGGGTGAGGTGGGGGTTTCTTCGCACAGACTTGATTCCTTCAGGTGACAGGGGAGGGCTCACGGGTTTGGACACGGAGACTCTGACACTGAAACGCCACGCCGAGACAGGTCGTCACCTGGCGGGGCCATGACATGTCAGGAACTCGTCACCCACGACCGCGCTCGGTCGTCCTCGCGACATGGGTGAGGATGTGAGGTATGTCGAACTCCACATCCGACCGTCCCTCCACTCCCCGTCAGCTTGCCGACCGCTTCGTCCACGACCTGGCTGCGATCGATCCCTCGGTCGCGACCGGCCTGGGGCTGAACCCGGGTGATGACAGGCTTCCGGACCTGTCGCCCGAGGGATACCAGGCCAAGGTCGACCTGGCCTCCTCGGTGCTGGCTGAGCTCGACGCGCTGGAGCAGTCGGCCGGTCCGGACGGGTGGGACGACCTGGAACGCCGCTGCGCCACCCTGCTGCGGGACCGGCTCGGCATCCACCTCGAGGCCCACGCCGCCGGGGAGCACCTGCGCGAGATCCGCAACATCTTCGGCCCGCCGCAGGCGGTGCGTCAGATCTTCTCGATGATGCCCTCAACCACCGCCGAGGACTGGTCGGTGATCGCCCGTCGGATGGCACGTGTCCCGGCGGCCTACCGCTCCTGGACCCAGACCCTCGAGGAGGGGACCTCGCGCGGCCTGCTCGCCGCGCCGCTGCAGGTGCGGACCGTCATCGACCAGCTCACGGAGTGGGCAGACACCCAGTGGTGGCACGGGTTCGTCTCAGCGGGACCCGCCGAGGTGCAGGGCGAGCTCGTGGCAGCCGCGGACACCGCGTCCGCGGGGACGGTCGAGCTGCGTGACTACCTGCACGACACCTACCTGCCGGCGACCGAGGGCACCCCGAACGCGGTGGGCGCGGAGCGCTACCGGCTGAACGCCCGGCGGTGGATGGGCGCCGACCTCGACCTCGAGGAGGCATACGCCTGGGGCTGGTCGGAGTATCAGCAGATCAACGCCCAGATGAAGGAGGTCGCCGAGCAGATCCTGCCCGGCGCGACGCCGGTCGAGGCGATGCGCCACCTGGACGAGCACGGCGAGATCGTCGTGGGCGTCGAGGAGGTGCGGCAGCGGCTGCAGCAGATGATGGACCAGGCGATCGAGGACCTCGACGGCACCCACTTCGACATCGCCGAGCCGATCCGACGCGTCGAGGCGATGATCGCGCCGGCCGGGAGCGCCGCCGCGCCCTACTACAGCCGCCCGTCGATCGACTTCTCCCGGCCTGGTCGCACCTGGCTGCCCACCATGGGGCGCACCGAGTTCCCCATGTACGACCTCGTCAGCACCTGGTACCACGAGGGCGTGCCGGGCCACCACCTGCAGCTGGCCCAGTGGGTGCACGTCGCACCGCAGCTGTCGATCTACCAGACGTCGCTCGGATCATCCAGCGGGGCCACCGAGGGCTGGGCGCTGTATGCCGAGCGGCTGATGGACGAGCTGGGCTACCTCGACACCGAGGCTCGGATGGGCTACCTGGACGCCCAGATGATGCGGGCCGTCCGGGTGGTGATCGACATAGGCATGCACCTCGAGCTCACGATCCCGGACGACTCCCCCATCGCCCCGGGTGAGACCTGGACCCCGGAGCTGGCGAACCAGTTCTTCGCGGCACACTCCGGACGGCCGCAGGACTTCATCGACTCCGAGATCATCCGCTACCTGGGGTGGCCGGGTCAGGCGATCAGCTACAAGCTGGGCGAGCGCGCGTGGCTCGCCGGCCGGGACGCCGCCCGTGCGGCGCACGAGGCGCGTGGTGAGGAGTTCGACCTGAAGGCGTGGCACATGGCGGCACTCTCGCTGGGAGCGCTGGGCCTGGACGACCTGACCCGCGAGCTCGGCGCGCTGTGACCCTCGGGGCGCCGCCGCGACCGTGAGGAGCGGGTCTCAGCCCGGCGCTCCGCCGTCCTTGGCCTGCACCCCGAACGCCACGGCGTATTCCGGGGCCATGTCCAGGTAGCCGTTCCACCCGACCGTGCTGACCTCGCCGGTGGTGATGCTGTCGGCGAGCCGGTCGAGGTAGTACTCCCAGCCGGGACCGACATCCGTCACCGGCAGTTGGGGATTCAGGACCTGGGCGAAGTCGAGGACCGTCCGGCCAGCCTCTTCGCGTAGCCGCAGGTCGAGCGTCCAGACCTGCGACGGGTCCTCGTTGACGTTGTGCAGGCGGAGGTGGTGCGGCGCCTCGCACGCGTCGATGGCGTACGTCTCGTCGGCCATCTCCTCCTCGAAGTCCCACCGAACGCGCACCTGCCCCGTCGCCGGGTCGCCGGTCCACGTGCCGAACCAGCGGCCGAGCCGTTCCGGCTCGGTGATCGCGGCCCACACGTCGTCGACCGAGGCGGCGAACGTGCGGGTGAGGACCAGGTGGCCCTGTCCCTTGCGGGTCTCGGGTCGTCCGGTGATGATCATGCGCTCTCTCCTGCCGTAGTGGCTTTTTGGGTACGCCGCTCGCCGGACCGGTCGGTCCGCTCGCGGACGGTGCGGCGCACCTCGAGGTCGAGGGCGTCGAGCTGGTGCACGGCCACCGGCGGCCTGGCCTCCTGGTCGGCGGCGGCCCCAAGCGCCTCGGTCAGCGCCGTCGTCCAGCTGGTGACCTGCGCAAGCGGACCCGGGACGAGCTCGTAGTGGCGCTCCCTGCCATAGTCGGTCGCCCGCACCAGGCCCGACTCGCCGAGGACGCGGAGGTGCCGACTCACCGCGGGGCGGGAGATCCCGCGGTCGCGGGTGAGGTCGACGACACGCGCCTTGCCAGAGCGCGCCAGCTGCTCCAGGAGGCTGCGGCGCACGGGGTCGGCGAGCGCGGCGAAGATGTCCACGAGTGATAGGTAACTACACTGTTACCAAT
>DATGRS010000022.1:0-14058 GCA_035303365.1 Ornithinicoccus sp. | reverse complement strand
GGTATGTCGTCCGGCCGCGCTGACCTCAACCCCGAGCGGGTCAACCGCTCTCCCCAGCCGCTCCAGCGCCGCGCCCGTTTGACCTGTTGCGTCGGGGCCGCGGGTGCCACACTGAGTGCGTGGTGGCGCGACCGGCCATTGTCGGCCGTGAGAGGGAACTGTCGGGGGCGACGGTCCACGCGGCGTACTCATCACCGGTGACCCGGGGATGGGCAAGACCACGCTGTTGGCGGACTTCCTCGAGGTTGCTGGCGCCTCCGGTGTCCGGGTGCTGCGCGCTCGACCTCTGCAGGTCGAGGCCGGACTCTCCTTCGCCGGACTCGCCGACCTGCTCGACGGAGTCGATCTGCCGGTCGTCGATAACCTCCCCGGTCCCCAACGGCGCGCGGTCCGCGGCGCACTGCTCCTCGAGGAGCAGGAGAGCGTGGTCGACCCCCGCGCGCTCGCGGCGGGCGTCAGGAGCCTGCTCAGCCACGCCGCTCCTCTCCTCGTCGTGATCGACGATGCTCAGTGGCTCGACGACGGCTCCAGGGCCGTCCTCGCCAGCGCCCTCCGTCGACGTGGCGACGGCGACGTGCGGGTCGTGGTGGCCATGCGACCCGTAGACCAGGAGCCCTGGCTCCCTGAGTCCACCGTCCCCCTAGCGATTCCGCCGCTGGACGAAGCCGCGATCTTCGACATCGTCAAGGACCAGCTCGGTGTCGCCCTGGACCGCGCACGGCTCCATCGGGTCACGGCCATGTCGGGCGGCAACCCGCTGTTCGCACTGGAGGTGGCCCACCACCTCGCCGCAGGCGGCACTACGTCGATGAGACTCGATGAGCTGATCGGTGGCCGGATCCGCGCGCTGCCGAGACAGACCCGAGGTGCACTCCTCGCGGCGGCACTGGCAGGGGTGCCGAACATCGACCTCCTCGCGCAGTGCCGGGAGGTCGCCCCGGCCGGGGTGCTCGAGGACCTCGGGCCGGCCGAGGCCGCAGGACTCATTCGGGTGCGCGAGCGGGTGGAGTTCCTGCACCCGCTCTATGCCGCAGCAGCAGTCGACTGCTCCTCGACACTCGACCAGCGCAGCTGCCACGCCGCACTCTCTGGACTCGAGTCGGACCCGGAGGCCCAGGCACGACATCTAGCCGCATCGTCGGAGGGATACGACCCGCGCCTAGCCCACACTCTCGAAGCGGTAGCACATGACGCTCGCGCACGGGGGGCGTGGGAGACAGGAGCGGAGTTCCTCCACCTCTCGCTCGACCGCACTCCGCCGACGCCTCGGGAACAGTGGGCAGAGCGCGCGGTCCAGCTCGGCGAGTGGTACGTCAAGGGTGGTCGGGCGCATGACGCCGAGGAGGTCCTGTTGTCGGTCACCGCCGCCGCCGAGGACGACGCACACTGGCGCGCCCTGGTGCAGCTGGCGGTTCTCTATGGCACGAGCGGCCGCTACGAGGAGGCCAACGCGGCCTCTGCCGCCCTCCGCAACCCCACGGTGCCCCCGCTCTACCGGGCTGAGTGCCTGATCCGCGTCGACGCCGCGGCCTCACGCAGATCGACGCTCAGCCACCTGGAGGAGGCTAAGAATCTCCTGGCCGATCTCGAGCCGACCGAGCACGTGCGTCGACTCAGCGCCGAGGCACTCATGGTGCAGGCGAAGTGGAGCCGGCAGCAGGGGGTGGCGCGACGACTGGATCTGCTCGCGGATGCGTCGGCCATCCAGCAGACGACACCACCCGACCTGGTGCTCAACAGGGTCGAGTACGCGCTAGGCCAGGATGCGCTGTTCACCGGCCGTCACGACGAGGCACGACTGCACTTCAACCGCCTGCTGGACGAGGCGGACGAGGTGGGGGACGACCTCTCACTGCCCGTCGTGCTGGGAAACCTCGCACACCTGGAGATCCTGGCGGGACGGTGGGACCGGGCGGCCGAGCTCATCGACCAGGCGGACCGCCTCGGCCAGGGGCACGACAGCGGGTACCACTTCGTGATGCTGTGCCTGCGTGGGTGGCTTGCCGGGGTCCGGGGCGATCTGCCTGGGGCGCTGGCTCTCATCGAGTCCGCCCCGGCAGGGCCTCGAGACACTGGGCGACTCCTTCTGGTGTGCGGTCCAGCGGGCCACGTTGAGCTGGGTCTATCTCGCCCATGGGCGCCACCAAGAGGCATTCGAGGCAGGCAGCAGGTGTCTCGCGCTGACCAGGGCGATCGGCTGGCTGGATCCCGGCGACATCCACCTCGAGACGGACCACCTCGAGGTAGCCCTCGCGCTGGGCAAGTTCGACTACGTCGCCAGCTATCTCCCAGGGTTGGAGGGCCGTGCCGGGGCTTTAGGGTGCGACGGGGTCCTTGCGGGCTGCGGACGCGTGCGAACCTCCCTGGCCGCCGCCAAGGGGCAGCTTGACGAGGCGGTAGGCACCGTCCCTCAGATGCTGGAGGCGTATGACGCCCGGCAGCTTCAGCCGCTGGAACATGGCCGGGCTCATCTCGTTGCCGGAAAGGTGCTCCGGCGTGCGAAGGCGAAGAGCCGGGCGTACCAGCAACTGGCTGAGGCGATCAAGATCTTCGATCAGCTGGGCTCCGCCCCGTGGGCGGAGCAGGCGCGGGTCGAGCTGGCCAGGATCGGCACCCGACAGCGAGCGGCCGAGGGGCTCACCGGGACCGAGCGGCACATCGCCGAGCTGGCAGCATCGGGGCTGCGCAATGCGGATATCGCGAGCGCCTCCTTCATCAGCGTCAAGAGCGTCGAGGCGATCCTGGGACGGACCTACCGAAAGCTCGGCATCCGTGGTCGCGCAGAACTCGGACGGGCGCTCGACGACGCGTGACTGCGCCGGTTCCCGGCGAACTCTAGGGTTTTCCCGATTTCGTCCCTCGCCGTGCTCCACGACTCTGGGAGCTATGGACACACATACCGCCAGACCTCTCCTCGCACTCGCCATCGCCGCACTCGGTATGACCGGCTCGGCGGTCGCCCTCGGGGCATCCGCATCAGCTGCAGAATCCGAGCCGTTCGTCGCCACCTTCGTGGAGAAGGACTTCACGACCAGGTGTGCCCCGGGCACCTCCTGCGGCTTCGGCTCCATCGCCGGGATCGGGCACGTGCCGTCGGTCACGGTGCAGTTCGACGCCTGTGGTGCTGGGTGCCAGGTGCGGACGCTCAGCTTCGGGGACGGCAGCACCCTCACCATCCAGGAGGTGGCGCAGCACTGGTTCGTTCCGCGCGGGAACTCTGGGGACCACGCCAACGCCGCTCCCGCCTGGCTTCCCCTCGACGTAACGATCGTCGGTGGCACCGGCCGCTTCGCGGACGCGTCCGGCACGGCCACCGGCACCGTGCGCACCACCAACGACGATGCGCACATCACGATGTCAGGCACGTGGTCCTACTAGGTCTGCTGCAACCAGGAACCCGCAGCCTGCTGACTCACTCCACCACAGCCCTGACCCGCGCTCCGCGGGTCAGGGCATCACTGCATACCGAGTTGTGCCCCAGGCAATCTGAGACTTGACAGCTCTGCCACCATGTAGCCATGTCGCAGGTCGCATCCAGCGCCAAGATGGTCGGTCGGGACGCCGAGCTGGCCACGCTGCTCGGGGCGTTCGACCAGGCACGGGACGGTCACCCTGCCACCGTGGTCGTCCGCGGCGAGGCGGGGATCGGCAAGACCCGCCTGTTGCACGAGTTCCTGGAACGGGCCGACCGCCGGGCCCGCCCTGGCGACCTGCCGGTCATCGTGGGTCGGGGTCAGTGCGTGGACCTCGGCCCGGTCGGAGCTCCCTTCGCCCCGATGCGCCGGGTGCTCCGCGACGTGTGGTCAGCCGTGGGCCAGGAGAGCTTCGCCATGGCGGCACGCTCTCCGGTCATCATGGCCACGCTCGGGACCCTGGTGCCGGAGGCCGACGTGCCCGATGGGGTCGTCCCAGGTGGTCCGGACGTCGTGGCCGAGGCCATCGAGACGCTGATCGAGAGCCTCAGTGTCGAGCACCACCTGGTACTCGTGCTCGAGGACCTGCACTGGGCGGACCCGTCGACACTGGCGCTGCTGAAGACCCTCGCGACGACGCTCCGGGGCGAGCACGTCATGTTGTTGGTGACCTACCGCAGCGATGACGTGGACCGGTTCCACCCCTTGCGCCCCGTCATCGCAGAGCTCGAGCGCAACCGGGGAGTCGTGCGGGTCGACCTGGCCCGCTTAACCCCCCGTCAGGTCGAGGAGCAGGCCAGCGGGATCACGGGAGGAGCCGCAAGCGCCGTCGACCTGGCCGAGCGCAGCGGTGGCATCCCGTTCCTCGTCGAGGAGCTGCTGGGCCTTCAGGAGGGCGAGCTCCCAGAGACGTTGCGCGACCTGGTGCTCTCCCGCTACGAGCGCCTACCCGACTCCGCGAAGGGGATCGTGCGGGTCGCCGCAGCCGGCGGCGTACATGTGGAGCACGACGTGCTACTGGAGGTGTGCACGGAGTCGGCCGACGAGGTGGACGACGCGCTCCGCGAGGCGATCGACGCCCGCGTGCTCGTCGGTCTGGGCGACGGATATGCCTTCCGCCACGCGCTGACCCAGGAGGCGGTCCACGACGACCTACTGGCCAGCGAACGTGCCAGGTTCCACGCCGCCTACGGCTCGGTGCTGGAGCAACGCCGACAGCGGGGTGACGCGGTCGACGCCACGGAGCTGGCCTACCACTGGAAACTGGCCAGGGACCCGCGCCGCGCCCTGGCCGCGACCGTCATGGCGTTCGACGAGACCAAGGTCCACGAGGCGGGGACCACGTTCCAGCTCGCTGAGGAGATCGCCGACCTCTGGCCTCAGGTGCCGGACGCGCAGGCCGTGGCGGGCCGTGGTCTGTGGAAGGTCTACCTCCAGGCATGCTCCTCGCTCGACACTCCTTTGACCGCGCGCGGCATCAGGTTTGCCGACGAGGGCCTGGCCCACTGTCCACCGGAGGAACGACACGACCGCGCCCACCTGCTCTTTCACAAGCGCATGTTCCAGTATGAGGATGGCACCCTGAGCGACCCCGCCCTGTTGCGCGAGGCGGAGGAGCTGCTGACCGGCAGCAACGACCCCTCCGACCTCGGGCTGCTGTCCCGGATCATCGGATCGGGGGTCAGCATCCTGGAGAGGACCGGCGCCGACCAGGAAGCGCGGCTCGACCTGGCCCTCGACTTGGCAGAGAGGTCCGGTTCGGCAGCGAAGCTGGCCGAGGCGGCCCTCCAGCGGGCCAGCTACCTGATGCAGCAGGCGCGCATGCCGGAGGCGCTCGAGGTGCAGTCTGGCGTCGCTGACGTGGATCTGGATCCCTACCACCAAGCACGCCTGGCGACGTTTGACATGAGCTGCCATATCTTTCTTGGCCACTACGACCTCGCCATAGCGCGCGGAGAGGAGATGCTGGGACGGCTGAGGGGCGCCGGTCTGGAGCGCTCACGCGGCATGAGCGTCGCCACAAACCTGATGGAGGCTGCCATCGGCGGCGGACGGCCGGCGCTGGCTCTCGACCTCCTGCCCCGCACCCTCCAGCTCGTGAAGAGCCCCGTGTGGCTGTCGTATGTCGCACGGTGCGTCACCGCGCTGCACGCCTGGGACGACAATCCGGAAGGTGTCGCCGAGATGTCGCAGCTCGGCGCGCCGGAGGTGCGACGAGTTGATCTTGAGGAGCGTGCCGGCTGGGTCCTGGTCGACACCGAGCGGCTGCTCGGCAAGGTGGTGGACGCGTCGACCGAGGAGGACCGGGCGGCGCTGGTGGCCACGACGCTGAAGGATCTGGAGTTCCTCACCGCATTCGAGGACGACCTGTCCTACTTCACCCTTCCGCTCGCACCTGCGGCTGCCCGTGCGGTGGCGGCCGCCCATCGTCACGGTGTGCCGGTCGAGGCCACCCTGGCTGCGGCGGTGGAGCGGCTGATCGCGACGCCGCGGGACTACCCGATCGCTGGCGTGTGGCGGGCGCTGGCCCACGCCGAGCTGACCAGCGTGGACCCGGGCACGCCGGAGGCCGTGGCAGCCTGGCGCACGGCCGTTGCCGAGCTCGAGTCGCTGAGCGGACCCGTCTGGTACCTCCCCTACGCGAACTACCGCCTCGGCGAGGCCCTCATCGCAGCAGGTGACCGCGAGGCGGCCCTCGTCCCACTCCGCACCGCGGCGGAGGTGCCACCCGACCGGGGCGTGCGGATCGTGAGCCGCTGGGCGCGGGAGCTGGCTGAGAGGGCGGGGATGGTCCTTCCGGGCGCGGCTCCACGGGGCGTGGGCGACGGCGGCAACCGTCACGGCGGGGAGGACGGCCTCGAGTCGCTCACCGCCAGGGAGAAGCAAGTGCTAGCACTGGTGGCCGAGGGCCTGAGCAACCCCGAGATCGGCAAACGCCTGTTCATCAGCCCGAAGACGGTCAGCGTCCACGTGTCCGCCATGTTCGGCAAGACCGGAACCCGAACCCGCTCGGAGGCAGCGGCCTACTACGCCTCCCGCGCAACGACCAGGGAAGCCGAGACCAGCACTGTCCCCAGCCCTGCCTCCTGACCCTTTAGGGCGCTGGGGGGCGGACTCCTAGTGGCCAATCCATCGGGCGCCGGTTGTCGTACCACCTAGGTTCCACTGTGACTCCCATCACACCCAACCCTGGAGGAACCATGCGACGCACAGCAGTCATCTCAACCTTCGCCATCGCGCTGGCCGCCGTGCCGCTGGCCGCTGCCGGCGACGTCCCCGCTGAGGGTGGCCGCCCCATCACCGTCATGATGACCGGCGCTGCCGAGCGACCCGGCCCCGGCGACCCGGACGGATCGGGGACCGCTCACTTCCGGCTCAACCCGGGCTTGGAGCGGATCTGCTACACCCTCGAGGTGTCCGACATCGAGCCGGCGACCGCGGCGCACATCCATCTCGGAGGACCGGACGTTGCCGGCCCGGTCGTGGTGCCCCTCACGCCTCCAAGCAGCGGTATGTCGTCGGGTTGCGCCGAGGCCGACCGCGAGCTGGTCCGCGACATCATCCGCAACCCGGGCGACTACTACGTCAACGTCCACAACGCCGACTTCCCGCCCGGTGCCGTGAGGGGTCAGCTCGGATAGCTGCGCAGCGTCGCTTCATGCGCTCGGTGGGGTGGGTCCTCGCCACCCCGTGCGCTCGGTGGGGTGAGTCCTCGCCACCCCGTGCGCTCGCTGGGGTGAGTTCTCGCGACCCCGCGCGCTCGGTCGCCCGGAGGGACGGAGGGAGGGACAGCGGTCAGGGGTCAGGAGTCAGGGGTCAGAGCAGCCCCTGCGCCTTGAGCGCGAGGTAGTGGTCGGCCAGCCGTGGCGGCAGGTCCTCGGGGTTTGCGTCGATGACGTGCACGCCCAGCCGCTCCAGGGCGTCGGCGGTCCGCTGACGGAGTGAGACGGTCCGCTCGGCGGCGGCCGCGTCATACACCGCTTGCAGATCGGTCAGATCGTCCCGCATCCGACCCAGCTCGGGGTCGGCGACCGAGGCCACGACCACGCGGTGGTGGGCGGTCAGCGCCGGCAGGACCGGGATGAGCCCCTCCTCGATGGCGGCGGGCTCCAGCGCCGTCAACAGCACGACCAGCGCCCGGCGCCGGGTCAGCCCGGTCACCCTGCCGGCCAGCATGGTCCAGTCCGCCTCCACGAGCACGGGCTCGATGGGTGCCATCGCGGTCACCAGCTGGTGGAGCAGCGCCTTGCGGTCGGTGTTGGGGGTCACCCGGCCGCGGATGCGGCGGTCACCGGCGATCAGGTCGATCCGGTCGCCGGCCCGCGATGCGAGCGCCGCCAGCAGCAGGGCGGCGTCCATCGCGGCGTCAAGGCGGGGCTGGTCGTCGATCCGGGCGGCGCTCGTGCGTGAGGTGTCGAGCACCAGGATCACCCGACGGTCGCGCTCCGGCTGCCAGGTCCGCACCACCACGTGCTGCCGCCGTGCCGTGGCGCGCCAGTCGATCGAGCGCACATCGTCGCCCTGGACGTAGTCCCGGAGCGAGTCGAACTCCGTGCCCTGCCCGCGGGTCCGCACCGCCGACCGCCCGTCCAGCTGTCGCAGCTGGGCGAGCCGGCTGGGCAGGTGCTTGCGCGAGTGGAAGGGCGGCAGGGCGCGCACCGACCCAGGCACCGGGCGCGACTCCTGCCGTGCCGCGATCCCGAGCGGTCCCCAGACGCGCAGCGTCACCCGGTCCGCGGGCCGGTCACCACGCCGGGTCGGCAGGAGGTCGGTGCGGTAACGCCGCCGTTCCCCGCCGGGCACGTCGAGCGTATGCCGTTCGCCGGACGCCCCCGCCGACGGCACCCAGGCGTCACGCAGCCGGCCGCGCATGCGGCGCCCGGTTGGGTTGGTCACCGTGAGTGTGGAGGAGGTGGACTCGCCCAGCCGGACCTGCTCGTCAGCGGAGCGCTCCACCCGCAGCTGCTTGGGAGACGGCGCCAGCAGCAGGTCGAGCGCGATGACGACGAGGCAGATGAGCAGCCACCAGCGGACCGTCGACATCGACGGCCACTGCAGCACCGGCAGGAGCCCGAGCAGGACGAGCGCCACCGCCCGCCAGCTCAGCGCCATCCGGTCCGCTCCTGCCGTTGACCAGCCGGGAGGCTGGGGACTGGCCTGGGGTGCACGGTCGACCTCAGCGGGGGACCGGGACGGAGTTCAGTGCGCTGTCCAGCACCGAGCTGACCGACACGCCCTCCAGCTCGGCCTCCGGCCGGAGCGAGAGCCGGTGCCCGAGCGTCGCGTGCGCGAGCGCCTTGACGTCGTCCGGCGTCACGAACGAGCGGCCGTTGAGCCACGCCCAGGCGCGGGCGGTGCTCATCAGCGCCGTGGCACCACGCGGGCTCACGCCGAGCTGCAGCGACGGCGACTGCCGTGTCGCGCGGGCGATGTCGACGATGTAGCCCACCACCTCCGGAGCCACCTGCACCTGCTGCACCGCCGCCGCACCGGCAGCCAGGTCGGCGGGTCCGGCCACGGGGCGCACCCCCGCGCCGCTCAGGTCCTGGGGGTTGAAGCCGGACGCATGGCGCTGCAGCACCTTCATCTCGTCGTCACGGGGCGGGATCGGCAGCACCACCTTGAGCAGGAAGCGGTCCAGCTGAGCCTCCGGCAGCGGGTAGGTGCCCTCGTACTCGACCGGGTTCTGCGTCGCAGCCACCAGGAACGGGTCGGGCAGCGGCCGCGGCGTGCCGTCGACCGTCACCTGGCGCTCCTGCATCGCCTCGAGCAGCGAGGACTGCGTCTTCGGCGGGGTCCGGTTGATCTCGTCTGCCAGCAGCAGGTTGGTGAAGACCGGACCCGGCCGGAACTCGAAGTCGCTGGTGCCCGAGTCGTAGACCAGTGACCCGGTCACGTCGCCGGGCATCAGGTCGGGGGTGAACTGCACCCGTTTGGTGTCCACGTCCAGCGCCGCCGCCAGCGTGCGCACCATCAACGTCTTGGCGACTCCAGGCACGCCCTCCAGCAGGATGTGCCCACGAGCCAGCAGCGCGACGATCAGCCCGGTGACCGCCTGGTCCTGCCCGACCAGCGCCTTTCCGACCTCGGAGCGGACCCGTTGGAGCGCCTCGCGCGCCTGGTCGGGGGAGCGCTGCTCGCCCTCGTGCTGTGCCGTCATCCGATCATGCCTTCCTCGAGGGACCGCACCTCGCGGGCGATCCGGACCAGTGTCTCGTCGTCGGGTGCGCTCGGGTCCGCCAGCAGCCGGTGCAGCTCGTCGGTATGCCGGCCAGTTGCCTGCGCGAGTGAGCGCACCACCTGCTCCGGGCGGGCGTGTGCACCCAGCCCGACCCGGAGGGCGAGGCGGCGGCGCGCGGCCAGCTGCAGCGAGGCAAGAGCCCGCTCCCGGTCCCGGGCCCGCTGGTACATCCGACTGCGGCTCTGGGTGGTCTCCACCGACCGGATCACCGCGGGGAGGGGCTCGGTCACCACGGGCCCGAGCCGGCGGCCCCGCCAGACCATGGTGGCCCCCAGGGCGAGGACGAGCACGACCACGGACGGCAGGAAGGCGTCGGGCAGGACGTCGATGAGCGACTGCGGCGGGACGTCCCCGGCGTCGGTGACTGAGGGGACGTACCAGATCAGCCGAGGGTGTGCCCCGAGCAACCGCAACCCGGCCGCGGCGTTGGCGTGCTGCTCGATTCGCTCGTTGGTGAGAGATCCGGCGATCCCCGCGACCACCGTCTCCGGGCGCGAGGCACCGGCCGGCAGCTCGATCACGAAACCGGCCATGGCACCGCCGGCGTTGTAGCCCGGCGTCGGCGGGAAGCAGGCCAGCGCGGAGTCGCCGTCGCCCGTCACCTCGCCCAGGCGGTTCGCCCCGCTGATCTGGTCCCCGTCCCGCCAGCGCAGCACGTCGGCCTCGCATGACGGCCCCGCCGCCCCCACCTGCGCAGTGCTCGACCCCACGACCGGCAGGCCGAGCACCTCATCGGTGTTGGGCCCCGGCGAGAGGACGACCACCCGACCGGCGCCCTCGGCATAGGCCATCAGCCTGCGGCCGGAGTCCTCGCCGACCAGGTCGGTGCCCGCGACGAGCACCGTGGTGTCGGCCGGGGCCGGACCTGGGGGCAGCTGGGCGAGCCCCCGGGCGACGGTGACGTCCACTCCCTGCTGCTCGAGGACCCGGGCCAACGCCTGCATGCCGCTGTCCCCGGGGTTGTCCGGGTCGAACGGCACGGTGTTGGCCGAGCGCATGCCGTTCAGGACGGCTGCACCGACGGCAATGGCCAGCACCAGCAGACCCCAGAGCGCCAGCCTGCGGGCGGTCGTGCCGCTCATCCGACCGGCACCCGGGCGGGCCTGGCCCGGGCGAGCGTGCGGTCCAGGTCGCGCACGCGCTCGGCCTGCTCCCGCGAGGCGTGCCCGCCGCCGTAGCAGACGGTGTCGAAGGCGTCGGCGGCCTGCAGCACGGCGTCCGCGTGGTCGGGGAAGGGGGCACGCAGCCCGACCGCGATCTCGTGGGCGGTCGTGCCCGGGCTCTCATCGAGCAGCGCACGCTCGTCCGTGGCCGCGGCGATGGCGCGGTAGGAGTCCAGGAGGACGTCGTCCCACCTGCCGTCGCGCGACGCTGTCGCGGCGCGCTCGCGGTAGGCGGCGGCGGTGAGTCCGGCCTCGGACAGCACCGGACCGCTGCGGTCGGTGAGCCGGAGGGAGCGCCGCGAGCCTCGCACGGCGAAGTAGACGCCGAGGCCGACCAGCCCAAGCACGAGGGCTAGCAGCACGGTGGACAGCGCGGTCGAGCCGGGCATGATGTTGATCAGGTCGCTGAGGCGGTCCATCAGCCAGTTGAGGGCCTTGACCAGCAGCGACTCGGGCTGGTTGTACTCAGGCTTCTGGAGCTCGCCCTGCAGCAGCTCCCGGGCCTCGTCCCGGTCGGGGTCCAGCACGTCAGGCCCGACGTGCGGCGGCGCGCTCCTGCGCCGCGCGGAGCAGGGCCACGTCCAGGCCCTCGCGCCGGATCCGCTGGTCGAGGTAGAGCAACGCAGTCACGCCCGCGGTGAACGGCGTGGTGATCGCCCCGATGACGAACGAGGTCAGGTGGTCCATCACCACCTGCGTGGTGAACTGGAGCTGCCCGTCGCCGGTGACGATCCCGAGCACCCAGCCGGCCAGGATGCCCAGCAGCCCGCCGACCAGTGCCGCGAACAGGCCGGCGAGGATCGCCGCCAGGATGCTGATGCCGAGCACGCGCCAGGCCTGGGCACCCTGCGTGAGGGCCCACGACCGCTTGAGTCCCTGGACCGGACCTGCGCGCTCGAGGACGACGGCGGCCGGCGCCAGTGACACCCGGGCATAGAGCCACAGGATGAGCGGGATGAACGCCAGCACCAGCAGGAAGACGAGGATGGCACCGAGCGGGCCGAGCAGTGCCACGGAGACCGTGCCCACCAGGATCAGCGCGATCATGGCGGCGAAGATGACCAGGAAGGAGAGGATCGAGACGCCGATCAGGGCCGGGATCCTGCCCTTCACCGCGTGCCAGGTCTGGGCGATGCCGACCCGGTCACCGAGTGCGGCCTCGCTGACCACGTAGATCACGAAGCCGCTGAGGACCAGCGTGGCCAGGCTGCTGAGGAGCGAGGGGATGAGCGCGGCGATCGCGATGGCGTCGATGGTGTTGAGGTCCGGGAAGATACTCGGCACGGCCAGCGCGATGCCGATCGAGGGCACCAGGAGCACTGCCAGCACCAGCACGGCCATGCCGATGGTCGCCTCGGGGTTGCGCCGCATCGTCTTGAGCGAACCCTCGAACATGTCGCCGAGCCCCAGCCGTCGCAGCGGGATGACGCCCGGCTGGTGCATCCGGACCAGCTCCTCCGGCGGCAGGTTGTGCCACTGCGACGGGGGCTGGCCGTACTGCTGCGGCGGGCCATAGCCCGCCGGACCGTAGCCGGGTGGTGGAGACGGCTGCTGTCCGTACCCCGGCGGCGTGGGTTGCTGTCCGTACGCCGGCCCCGGGCCGTACTGGGGTGGTTGGCCGTAGCCCGGTGCTCCGCCATACTGCGGCGGGTTGCCGTAGCCCGGCCCGCCGCCGTACTGGGGTGGTTGGCCGTAGCCGGGCGTCCCGCCATACTGCGGCGGCTGGCTGTCACCGGGCGGGCCGCCATACGGCGGAGGTTGAGCCGGGCCCTGCGGCGGGAGGTTGTCCTCGCCCCTGCCCTCGTCCCCCTCGTGACCAGGAGCCGACCACTGCCCCTCGTCAGGGTGTTGCCCCACGTCGATGCCCCTTCTGTGTGATGTCTGCCATCAGTTCGCCCAGCCGTGCCTCTGCTTCTCGGGCGGTCATCGGCTCGGCCCCGAGAGCCTGCTGGGCTCTGACGATACCCGGCTCCAGACGGCGGAGTGCCAGGCCGCGGCGGACCAGCGTCAGGGGCGGCTTGCGCCGCTCGGCCAGGTCCCGGGTGAGGCGCCGGACGAACGTCTTCCACGGGCCGCCGCGGATGCTCCACGCGGCAGCGAGCAGGTCGCGTTGGACGAGGCCGGCGACGGTGTGGGCAGCGAAGATCCCCTCGGCGACCACGATCGGGCAGCCGGCCAACCTCAGGCGGTGCGTGCCATGGGCGCGGGAGGCGCTGATGTCGTAGACGGGGACCTCGACCTCGCCCACGCGGCACAGCGTCTCCAGCCCGGCGAGCGCGTCGTCGAGCCGCCACGAGCGGACATCGTCCCAGTCGGGCAGCCCGGCCTGCGGACTCATCGGCAGCGCCGGGTCGTCGCCGTCGCGGTAGAAGTCGTCCAGCTGCACCACCGGCCAGCCATGGGCCGCGTGCAGCCGGCGCGCCAGACGGGACTTGCCGGAGCCGCTGGGACCGGCCAGGACCAGCACCCGGGCATGGCTCGGGGTGTCGGCGGTCATGGGCGGTCAGTCTACGTCCGCCCTGCCGCGCTTGGACACCGTGGAGCGACGCAGCCCTAGACTGGCCCGCACCATGGCGACGTCGCAGACCCAGACCTACCGCACCATGCCCGCGCGCGTGATCGGGTGGGTCATCGTGATCGCGCTCGCCGCACTGGCCGCGGTGATCGGCAAGATGGAGGCCGACGTCGGCAACAACCCGCTGTCCCCGCTGGGCATCATGAGCGTGGTTGCCGCGGTGGTCTGGGTCGTGCTGCTGAGGCCCTCGGTGCGTCTGGGCGAGGACCGGGTCGAGCTGCGCAACCTGGTGACCGACGTGGTGGTCCCGTTCTCCCGCCTGAAGTCTGCAGGGCACGAGTGGGCGCTCGAGGTGTTCGACAACGCGGGTTCGAAGTACAGCTCGTGGGCGATCCCGGTGCGTCGTGAGCTGCGACCGCGGCGGGACATCGACAGCTATGCCGAGGCCACTACTCGCGGCAAGACGGCCGAGGGCAACAACGCCGAGGTCGTGGCCGGGAGGGTCGAGCAGGCGCTGCAACGGTGGAAGCTGGAGGGTGGGCGCTCCGAGCCCGGGGAGGGCGCGCACCGCACATGGGCGTGGACGGCGATCGTCCCGTTCCTGGCGGCGATCGTGCTCGCGGTGGTCACGCTCGCCTTCGGCTGAGCCTCTCGCGCCTGTCAGCAGGCGGTTCCAGCGTGCACCCCGCAAATGGTCCTACGTCGACGACGGCATGCGACAACATC
>DATGRS010000021.1:0-3704 GCA_035303365.1 Ornithinicoccus sp. | reverse complement strand
CGACTCTGGCACAGCTCCATGATCGCGCCGATGTAGTCGCTCGGGGCCAGGATCGTGGCACGCACCACCGGCTCGGTCACTGCCGCGATCTTGCCGCCGGGGAACTCACTGGGGTTGGTCACCTCGAGCTGCGTGCCGTCCTCCATCTGCACCTGGTAGACCACGTTGGGCAGCGTGGAGATCAGTTCCAGGTCGTGCTCGCGCTCCAGCCGCTCGCGGACGATCTCCAGGTGCAACATGCCCAGGAAGCCGACGCGGAAGCCGAAGCCCAGCGCGACCGACGTCTCCGGCTCGTAGACCAGGGCCGCGTCGTTGAGCTTCAGCTTGTCGAGCGCGTCGCGCAGCACCGGGTAGTCCGACCCGTCGATCGGGTAGAGCCCGGAGAAGACCATCGGCTTGGGGTCCTTGTAGCCGCCCAGCGACTCGGACGCCATCCTGCTGGAGCTGGTGACCGTGTCGCCCACTCTGGACTGGCGCACGTCCTTGACCCCGGTGATGAGGTAACCCACCTCGCCGACGCCCAGCCCCTTGGAGGGAATGGGATCAGGTGAGATGACGCCGATCTCGAGCAGCTCGTGGGTCGCCTTGGTCGACATCATCGCGATCTTCTCGCGCGGGCTGAGGTTGCCGTCGACGACCCGCACATAGGTCACCACGCCGCGGTACGTGTCGTAGACGGAGTCAAAGATCATCGCCCTGGCCGGGGCGTCGGCATCGCCGGTAGGGGCGGGCAGGTCGCGCACGATCGTGTCCAGCAACGCGGTGACGCCGACGCCGGTCTTGCCGGAGACCTGCATGACGTCCTCCGGCTCGCACCCGATCAGGCCGGCCAGTTCCTCGGCATACTTCTCCGGTTGTGCCGCAGGCAGGTCGATCTTGTTGAGGACGGGGATGATCGTCAGGTCGTTCTCCATGGCCAGGTAGAGGTTGGCCAGGGTCTGCGCCTCGATGCCCTGCGCGGCGTCCACCAGGAGGACCGCACCCTCGCAGGCGGCCAGCGACCGGCTCACCTCATAGGTGAAGTCGACGTGGCCCGGCGTGTCGATCATGTTGAGGATGTATGCCGTCTCACGGGGGGCTCCGCCCACCGTGTCGCCCGCGAGGTCTCGAACGGCCCACGGCATCCGGACGGCCTGCGACTTGATGGTGATGCCGCGCTCTCGCTCGATGTCCATCCGGTCCAGGTACTGCGCGCGCATCAGGCGCTGTTCGACCACCCCGGTCTCCTGCAGCATCCGGTCCGCCAGGGTCGACTTGCCGTGGTCGATGTGAGCGATGATGCAGAAGTTGCGGATCAGCTCCGGCGGCGTCGCATGGGGCTGCGGCGCGGAGTGGGCGATCGGAGACACGCTGGGAGAACCTCGGGGTCGTGGGGACAGTGCCCCTAGTCTCCCACGTGCTGGCTATCGTGAGCGCATGTCCGTCCTGGAACGCCTGGCCCGAGCCCTCCGCCGCACACGGGCCGCGGTGCGCGCCGAGCGGGAACGGCGCAGGTCTCCGGTCGAGCAGCACCAGGCCCCTTACGGCGGCGACTTCGAAGGCGTGCCGGAGATCGTCTACGACCCGATGCACGACGACCTCCCCGACCCCGGTGAGGTGGTCTGGGCCTGGGTGCCGTATGAGGAGGACCACGGCAACGGCAAGGACCGACCTGTGCTGGTGATCGGCCGCGACGGTGACTTCCTGCTCGCGCTGCAGTTGAGCAGTCAGGACCACGACCAGGATGCCGCGGACGAGGCGCGCTGGGGCCGCTACTGGGTCGACCTGGGTTCCGGCGCGTGGGACGACCGACGCCGACCGAGCGAGGCCAGGGTCGACCGGATCCTGAGGCTCTCGCCGGAGGGGGTGCGCCGGATCGGGGCCGTGCTGGAGCGAGACCGGTTCGAAGAGGTCGCCGCGGGCGTACGGCAGCACGCCCGCACCTAGCGCTTCACCCGGCCTACGATGAAGGGGTGAGCGACCACCGGGCCAGTACCGACCGGGACACTCTCGAGCGCTGGGAGTCGTTCGGCGGCGTATGGCGAGTGCTCGCCGCCGACGACCAGGCGGCCACGGTCTCCATGTGCCGCTGCGACGGCGGCGAGGAGATGCAGCGCCTCACGACTCATGACCCTGACCTGATCTCCTACCTCGCGACTCATCCCGAGTCCGGGTGAACCTGCGTTCCCACCTCACGTTCTGCCTCGCTGGCGCGACTACCGGGTGATGAGCATGCACCAGCCGTTCGAGCACACCGTGACCGCCCACGGGCCTACAGTGCTGCGCGTCGTCCGGGCGGTCCTCGGTCCGGGCCCCGACGCTGACGACGCCTGGTCGGAGACCTTCCTGACGGCCCTGCGTGCCTGGCCGGAACTGCCCGCCGACACCAACGTGGAGGCGTGGCTGGTCCGCGTCGCCCACCGGAAGGCGGTCGACGTCACGCGGGGAGCAGCACGCCGCGCGGTGCCGACCGACACCCTGCCCGAGCGTCCGGCGACCTCCGGCCTGCCGGACAACGGCGAACCGGACCTGTGGGTCGCGGTCGGCGCCCTGCCAGAGCGGCAACGACTTGCCCTCGCCTACCACTACCTCGGTGGGTTACGGCATACCGAGACCGCCGAGCTGATCGGCGGGACCCCGGAGGCGGTCCGCCGGGCCGCCGCGGACGGCATCCGTGCACTTCGCCGCAGCTACGCCCCGGAAGGAGCACCACGATGACCCGCACACACGACAACACGCTGGGGTCCACCTGGCCCGCCGACGACCTCGAGGCCCGCTTCGCACCGACGGCCGAGGACCTCACCGGACTGCACCGGCTGCTCGAGGTCCGGGCCGAGCAGGAGGGTCTGCTGGACGTCGCCTACCGCACCGTCGACAGTCCTGTCGGCGTGCTGCTGCTGGCCGCGACACCGGTCGGCCTGGTCCGCGTGGCCTATGAGCGGGAGGGTTTCGACGCTGTCCTCGAGGCACTGACGACCCGCCTCGGCCCACGGGTGCTCCGCGCCCCGCGCAGGTTGGATGCCGCGGCCAACCAGCTGGACGAGTACTTCACCGGCACGCGAACCGTCTTCGACGTGGCGCTGGACCGTTCGCTGTCCAGCGGGTTCCGGGGGCAGGTGCACGCGTTCCTGCCCCAGATCGGCTACGGCAGCACTGCGTCCTACCAGGAGGTCGCTGCCCTGGTCGGGAGCCCGCGGGCTGTGCGGGCGGTCGGCAGTGCCTGCGCCACCAACCCGCTCCCCGTCGTCGTGCCGTGCCACCGGGTGCTACGCAGCGACGGGTCGCTCGGCGGCTACCTCGGCGGGCCGGAGGCGAAGCAGGCACTCCTCACCCTGGAGCGCGCTGGGTGAGACGCAGGCTGGAGCGTGCGGCGTGAGAGACGGCAGGCGGGGCCGTTCGGCAGACCCGCCGGCGGGCCGCTGACCTGCCGCTTCGGGACGTTTGATGCACTGTCAGTGGTGGCAGGGAGGATGGTTCCCGTGATGAGCACGGACACGCCGCTGGTCATCGGTGAGGATGGTCTGGCACGCCCCGGTTGGGCCGCCATGGACCCGATGCTGCGCGACTACTACGACACCGAATGGGGCATGCCGGTGCGGGACGAGCGCGGGCTGTTCGAACGGCTGAGCCTTGAGGCCTTCCAGTCCGGCCTGTCCTGGGCCACGATCCTGCGCAAGCGTTCGGCCTTCCGGTCGGCGTTCGACAACTTCGAGCCGGACATCGTG
>DATGRS010000020.1:0-6873 GCA_035303365.1 Ornithinicoccus sp. | reverse complement strand
TGACTCGGCGCACTTCCTCGGGCCAAGGGGCACGTTCACGGGTCTAGCGTGACGACGTCCGGGTCGCAGGGGTCGGTCAGTCGTCTGACGATGCGGGCACACACGAAATCCCGTCTCCGGTCTAGCTAGACGACTTCCGGGCCGCGGCCTTGCGCGGAGTCGCCTTCTTTGCGGCCGACTTGCGGGTCGTCGTCTTCTTCGCGGCACGCTTGCGCGTGGTGGGCCCCTTGGCCCGCTTGTCCGCCAGCAGCTCGAAGCCACGCTCGGCCGTGATGGTCTGCGGGTCGTCGTCCTTGCGCAGCGTCGCGTTCGTCTCGCCGTCGGTCACGTACGGCCCGAATCGCCCGTCCTTGACCACGACGGGCTTGCCGCTCACCGGGTCGGCACCCAGCTCCTTGAGCGGTGCCGCCGCAGCCCGCCCGCGCTGCTTGGGCTGAGCGTAGATGGCCAGCGCCTGCTCCAGCGTGATGTCGAACAGCTGCGTCTCGGTCTCCAGCGACCGTGAGTCGGTGCCCTTCTTGAGGTAGGGGCCGTACCGACCGTTCTGCGCGGTGATCTCCTCCCCCGACTCGGGGTCCACGCCGACCACGCGCGGCAGGCTGAGCAGCCGCAGCGCGGTCTCCAGGTCGATCGTCGCCAGGTCCATGTCCTTGAAGAGACTGGCCGTGCGCGGCTTGGCCTTCGCAGCCTTCTTGGTGGCCTTCTTCGCGGGTTTCGCGGGAGCGGGTGATCCGCCCTCCGGCCCGTCTGCAGCCGCGCCGGCGGCGCCGGCCTCGGGGTCCTCGGGGAGCACCTCGGTGACGTAGGGCCCGTAGCGCCCGGCCCGGGCGATGATGTCGCGACCGGTCGCCGGATCCTGGCCGAGCACGCGACCGTCGTCGGCGGAGGCCTCCAGCAGCTCGCGTCCCTTCTCCGGGGTCATCTCGTCGGGGGCGAGGTCGTCGGTAATCGTGGCGCGCCGCGGTGGGTCGTCGGTGGCGGTGGTGTCCTCGACGTAGGGGCCGTAGCGGCCGACGCGGACGACGATGCCGTCACCGATGTCGACCGTCGACACGGCTCGCGCGTCGATGTCGCCGAGGTCCTCCACCAGGTCGCGCAGGCCGTCCGTGCTGCTGGCCTCGTCACCGAAGTAGAACCGCTTGAGCCAGACCACCCGGTGCTCGTCGCCGCGTGCGATGCGGTCCAGGTCCTCCTCCATGGCGGCGGTGAAGTCGTAGTCGACCAGCCGCGAGAAGTGCTGCTCGAGCAGCCGGGTCACCGCGAAGGCCAACCAGGTGGGGATCAGTGCCGAGCCACGGGTGCGCACATAACCGCGGTCCTGGATCGTGCCGACCGTCGCCGCGTATGTCGAGGGGCGGCCGATCCCCTTCTCCTCCAACGCCTTCACGAGCGTGGCCTCGGTGTAGCGGGCCGGCGGTGAGGTCTGGTGTCCCTGCGCCTCGGTGTCGATAACGTCCAGTGCGACGCCCTCGCTCAGCTTCGGCAGCCGGCGCTCCTGCTCCTCGGACGGGGTGCCGAACCGGTCCTCGTCGCGTCCCTCCTCGTAGGCGGCGAGGAACCCCCGGAACGTGATGACCGTGCCGGACGCGCTGAACTGCGCCTCCTTCGCACGGTGCCCCTCGGGCAGCCGCGCCAGCAGCTTCACGGTCGCGGTCGATCCCTTGGCGTCCGCCATCTGGGAGGCGACGGTGCGCTTCCAGATCAGCTCGTACAACGCATACTCCTGGCCGCGCAGCTCGCCGGCCACCTGGGCGGGCGTGCGGAACGAGTCCCCAGCGGGCCGGATGGCCTCGTGGGCCTCCTGCGCGTTCTTGCTCTTCTTGCCGTACTGCCGCGGGGCGTCGGGCACGAACTCCGCACCGTAGAGATCCCGGGCCTGGGCCCGGGCAGCACTCACCGCCGACCCCGACAAGGTCGTGGAGTCGGTGCGCATGTAGGTGATGTAGCCGTTCTCATAGAGCCGCTGCGCCGTCCGCATCGTCGACTGCGCGTTCATCCGCAGCTTGCGGCTGGACTCCTGCTGCAACGTGGAGGTGGTGAACGGCGCGGAGGGCCGCCGGGTGTACGGCTTCTCGGAGACCTCGGAGACGGCGACGTCAGCCTCGCGGGTGCCGTCCGCGATGCTGGTGGCCAGGGCAGCGTCCAGATGGGCCAGGCCCGAGGTCTTCAGCTGCCCTCGGTCGTCGAAGTCCCGCCCCGTAGCCACGCGGTTGCCGTCGACCGCGGTGAGTCGGGCCTGGAACGACTGGCCGCTGTTGCCCTGCGGGGCGAACTGCCCCTCGACGTCCCAGTAGGACGCGGCACGGAAGGCCATCCGCTCGCGCTCCCGCTCCACGACCATCCGGGTCGCGACCGACTGGACCCGACCGGCGGACAGGCCCTGCTTGACCTTGCGCCACAGCACCGGGCTGACCTCGTAGCCGTAGAGCCGGTCCAGGACCCGGCGGGTCTCCTGGGCGTCGACGAGGTCGATGTCGATGTCGCGGGTGGTGTTGATCGCCCGCTGGATCGCCTCGCGCGTGATCTCGTGGAAGACCATCCGCTTGACCGGCACCTTGGGCTGGAGCACCTCGCGCAGGTGCCAGGCGATCGCCTCTCCCTCACGGTCCTCATCGGTGGCGAGGTAGAGCTCGTCGGCCTCCTTGAGGGCGCGCTTGAGCTCGGCGACCTTCTTCTTCTTGTCGCTGTCGACGACGTAGTAGGGCTCGAAGTCCTCGTCGACGTTGATCGCGAACTTGCCGTACGGGCCCTTCTTCATGTCGGCAGGCAGCTCGCTGGGGTTGGGCAGGTCCCGGATGTGCCCGATGCTCGCGTCCACCGTGTAGTCCGGGCCGAGATACTCCCCGATGCTCTTGACCTTGCCCGGTGACTCGACGATCACCAGCTTGCGCCCACCTGCCACGACATCTCCCTCTCAGGCTTCCCGTGTGCCGCGGATTCGTCGCGACCTCGACACAGGACTCCGGCCGTCACGGTAGCCCATGCCCGGATCGCGACCGCACTGCGATCGGCCGGACGAGGCCTGTGGGCCGATCCGCCCGGTGCAGCTATCGCGCGTCCGGGGCGTCGAGCAGCTGGCTCACGGTGTGCTCCGCGATCTCGGTAAAGACCGGGTCATCGGCTGAGAGGGCGAGCGAGACTGCTGCCTGCGCAACGGCCCAGGCGCGCGCCCGTTGCCACAGCGCCTCGTCGCGGCCCGTGAGCTGGGAGTAGCGCACCACGAAGGTCGCCCGCCCGTTCCAGTCGAAGGTCTGCCAGGCGGTGGCGAGATCCGTCGCGGGGTCGCCTCCGGTGAGGTCACCGAAGTCGATGACCGCCGCGAGGTTGCCCCGGTGGACGATCAGGTTGAGGGGGTGCAGGTCGGCGTGCACCCAGCGGGACGGCCCGGAGTGGGCCGGCGTCGGCACGAGCCTGGTCCACAGCGCCGCCAGCTCCGCGGCGCGCGGGTGGCCGCAGGTCGCCAAGCGCTCGCGCGTGATCTCGTCACGGTGCGCGAGTGGGACCCCGCGGTGCGGGTTGTGCGGCGCCTCGGGTGGCGCCGGCTGGTGCAGCTGCGCCGCGAACTGCGCCAGCTTGCCGGCCCACCGGCCCCGACCCCCCACGGCGCTGGCGGCCGCCGGCCGACCCTCGACCCACCGCGTGACCGACCAGGACCAGGGGAAGTATGCCGTGGGCCGGCCCTGGCGGACCGGCGCCGGAACGCGCAGATCCACCAGCCGCGCGATGTCCGGGAGCCACCGGTGCTCGTGCGCCACGAGGTCCGCGGCCAGCTGACGGCGGGGAAGCCTCACCAGGAAGTGCTGCCCGAGCCGGAACATCGCGTTGTCCCAGCCCTCGGCGAGCGGGCTCAGCGGACGGTCGGCGAGGTCGGGGTGCTGGTCCGCGAGCAGGCGCCGGACCAGCTCCAGGTCTATCGCGACCTCAGCCGCTGGGCTCGGGCTCACGCAGTCGCGGTGACCGCGGGCGGCTCCGCAGTCGCAGCCGTGGCGTCGGTGCCCGGCCGGGGGGTGACCCACAGGTGGATGACGCCCTCGACGACGACCGTGCCGTCGGCGCGCTCCGCACGCACCCGCACGGGGACGTCGGGATCGGTCCCCGTCCACCGCTCAGGGTCGGTCTCCGCGATGCAGGTGACGTCGGTGTCTGCCTTGGCGGGGTAGGTCACCTCCATCCCCTTGGGGATCCACCGCTTGTCGGGCGGAACGGTCGCCTCGGCCAGGGCCCCCATCGCGGCCTCCAGACCATTGCAGATCGCGATCACGTGGACGGTCTTGATGTGGTTCTGCACCCACCACCGCTTCCGGATGATGAGCTCGGCCCGGTTCGGCTCGAGCACCGTGAACTGCGGGTTGACCGTCGCGAAGTACGGCGCCTTCAGACCGAACAGCAGCGAGAACGCCCTGCTGCCCATCGGCATACCGTTGCACCTCTCCCAGAGGCGAAGGACCTGGTTCATGGCGCCAGGCTACCGATGGGCCGCTTCCGCCTCGCGGGCCGCTATCCATCGTGGCGTGGGGAGGATCACCTCGCGCGCCGGAAGAACCGCCGCGCCAAGAGCGCTGACGGATTTAGTTAACTCGTCAACTATCTGGAGGTCTCACCCATGGACGTTGTCGTCCTCGTCGCTCGCATCCTCTTCGTCGCGATCTTCCTCGCCTCGGGCATCGGCCACCTCAAGGCCACGGAGGCGATGACCGGCTACGCGCAGTACAAGAACGTGCCGGCTCCCAGGCTCAGCGTCGTCGCCTCGGGTGTGCTGATGATCGTCGGCGCCGTGTCCGTGCTGTTCGGCATCTGGGGCGATCTCGGCTCGCTGCTGCTCCTCGTGGCGATCGCCCCCATCCCGTTCCTGATGCACCGCTACTGGAACGAGGAGGGCGAGGCCAAGATGACCGAGCAGGTCCAGTTCAACAAGACCCTCTCCCTGGTCGGGGGGGCGCTCGCGCTCTTCGCGCTGTTCGTGCTGGTGCCCGAGCTCGGGCTCACGGTCACCGAGCCGCTCCTGACCGTCTGACCCAGTCCATCACCACAGCGGCCTCGACCCGCACTGGTCGAGGCCGCTCTGTCATGTGGTGAAGAGCCGATGTCTCCAGTCGCCCGCGCCGCCATCAGGGGTGCGGGCGCCGCCATCAGAGTGTGCTGGCGCGTCCGTCAGGTCGTCGGCGCGAGCTCCTCGTCGACGTCGACGACCGACCCCGCGAACTGGGACTGGTAGAGCCGCGAGTACGCCCCGTCGACGGCCAGCAGCTCCGCGTGCGTGCCCTGCTCGACGATCCCCCCGTCCTCCATCACCAGGATCAGGTCCGCATCCCGGATCGTCGAGAGCCGGTGGGCGATGACGAAGCTCGTGCGGTCGCTGCGCAGTGCCGCCATGGCGTGCTGCAGCAGCAGCTCGGTGCGGGTGTCGACCGAGGAGGTGGCCTCGTCCAGGATGAGCAGGGCCGGGTCGGACAGGAACGCCCTGGCGATCGTGATCAGCTGCTTCTCGCCCGCGCTGACGTTGCCACCCTCGGAGTCGAGCACCGTGTCGTATCCGTCTGGGAGTGACCGGACGAAGCGGTCGACGTAGGTCGCCTCCGCGGCCTGGACGATCTCGTCCTCCGTCGCGTCCGGACGCCCGTAGGCGATGTTGTCGCGGATGGTGCCCTGGAACAGCCAGGTGTCCTGCAGCACCATGCCGATCCGCGAGCGCAGCGCGTTGCGGGTCAGGTGGGTGATGTCCTGGCCGTCCAGCGTGATGCGCCCACCGTCCAGCTCGTAGAACCGCATCAGCAGGTTGACGAGGGTCGTCTTCCCCGCGCCGGTCGGCCCGACGATCGCGACGGTCTGCCCAGGCTCGACACTCAGGTCGAGGTCGTGGATCAACCGGCGCGCGGGGTCGTAGGAGAACGAGACGTCCTCGAAGGCCACTGCACCGCGCGGGTTGTCCAGCGCGACGGGGCGGGCGGCCTCCGCATCCTGCTCCGCAGCGTCCAGCACCTCGAACACGCGCTCAGCCGAGGCCACCCCGGACTGCATCAGGTTGGCCATCGACGCGACCTGGGTCAGCGGCTGCGTGAACTGGCGCGAGTACTGGATGAACGCCTGGACCTCGCCAAGGCTCATCGTGCCGGAGGCGACCCGCAGGCCGCCGAGGACCGCGATGACGACGTAGTTGAGGTTTCCGACGAACATCATCGTCGGCATGATGATGCCGGAGATGAACTGGGCCCCGAACCCCGCCTCATACAGGTCGTCGTTGGCCTTGTCGAAGGTCCGTCGGCTCTCGGCCTGACGACCGAACACCTTGATCAGCTCGTGGCCGGTGAAGGTCTCCTCCACGATGGCGTTGACCTCGCCGGTGTGCTTCCACTGTCGCTTGAACTGCTTCTGCGCCCGGCTGCCGATCACGCTGGTGATGACGACCGAAATCGGGATGGTGACCAGGGCGACCAGCGCCAGCGTCGGCGACAGCACGAACATCATCGTGATCATCGCCAGCACCGTCAGCAGGGAGTTCAGCAGCTGGCTCAGCGTCTGCTGCAGGCTCTGCGCCACGTTGTCGATGTCGTTGGTGACCCGGCTGAGCAGCTCGCCACGCGGCTGCTTGTCGAAGTAGGGCAGGGGCAGCCGGTTGAGCTTGTCCTCCACGTCCCGCCGCAGGTTGAAGATCGTCCGGTTGACCACCACGACCAGCACCCGCCCCTGGATCCAGGACAGCAGCGAGGCGACCAGGTAGATGCCCATCACCAGGAGCAGCACCCGTGCCAGGGCAGCGAAGTCGATGCCCTCGCCGGGGACCAGGTAGTCCATCGCCTCGACCATGTCGGCCAGGGTGTCCTGCCCGGAGGCACGCAGTCCGTCGGCCGCCTCCTGCTGGCTCGTGCCCGGCGG
>DATGRS010000019.1:0-4895 GCA_035303365.1 Ornithinicoccus sp. | reverse complement strand
GGGTGAGTGACGGGACTTGAACCCGCGACATCCGCGACCACAACGCGGCGCTCTACCAGCTGAGCTACACCCACCATGCTGCCGCCGACACCGTGGGCGTCCAGGCAACGCCGACCATCGTACCTGCTCCGCGAGGTGGTTCCGAACACGGCTGACCGGCGCCCCGGCATACGCCATCAGTGCCTCAGGAGTCGTGCTGGGCGGCGGCCTGTGCCGCCAGGTCCTTCAGGGCCGCGGACTCCAGGCCGGGCGGGGACTGGAAGACGGAGTGGCGGTAGTAGCGCAGCTCGGTGATGCTGTCGCGGATGTCGCCCAGCGCGCGGTGGCCGCCGGTCTTGGCCGGAGCGGCGAAGTAGGCCCGAGGGAACCAGCGCCGGGACAGCTCCTTGATCGAGGAGACGTCGATGATCCGGT
The DNA here is from genome assembly GCA_035303365.1 of Ornithinicoccus sp. Classification (GTDB taxonomy): domain Bacteria; phylum Actinomycetota; class Actinomycetes; order Actinomycetales; family Dermatophilaceae; genus Ornithinicoccus. The sequence continues at coordinate 4,481 of DATGRS010000019.1, read as the reverse complement.
AGTGCAGGTGCGACTCCACCTCCGGCATGTCCCGGGCGAGGAAGGCGCGGTCGGTGCTCACGGTGTTGCCGCCGAGCGGGGCCTTGCGCGACTCAGGTACCCAGTGCCGGACGTACTCCATGAGCTGGGCCTGGGCGTCCTCGAGCGTCGTGCCCTCCGCGAGCTGGTCGAGCAGACCGCTGTCCGTGTGCATCTGGCGGACGAAGTCGCCCATGATCGCCAGCGCGGCGTCCGGTGGACGGATCACCAGGTCGACGCCGCTGCCCAGGACGTTCAACTCGAAGTCTGTCACGAGCGCGGCGACCTCGATCAGGGCATCGTTGACGATGTCCAGGCCGGTCATCTCGCAGTCGATCCAGACGATGCGGTCGGCCTGCGCCTTGCTGATGGTCTCCGTCACGGCCTCCACACTACTCAGCCGGGCAGGTAGCGTGACGCTCATGTCAGGCCAGTTCGAACCAGGGGTCGGCTACCACGGGGGATCGCAGTGGGGACCTCCTCACGTCGACCAGCAGGGTCCGTATGCCGCGTTCGCCGGGTACCCGGCCAACGTCACCCCGCGCCGCACCCTGCGCAAGTTCGCCCTGTGGGGCTCGGCCCTCACGCTCTTCGCGCTGACCGGCCTCGTCCTGTCGATCGTCGTCCTGGACAGCACCGGCGCGACGGCGACGATGCTCGGCATCCTCACCGCCTCTATCGCGCTGGGCATCGTGGTGCCGGTCCTGCTGTGGGTGGACCGCGCCGAGGCGGAGCCGGCCCGGATCATGTGGTTCGCGTTCCTGTGGGGTGCCCTGGTCAGCACGGTCGGTGCGCTGGTGCTCAACGAGATCGGGATGGCCTTCTTCGCCGGCCTCGAGGTCGATCCGCTCTTTGCGGGTGCGGTGTTCGTCGCGCCGGTTGTGGAGGAGGCGCTGAAGTGCCTCGGCGTGCTGGTGATCTTCCTGGTCGCCCGGCGCGAGTTCAACGGCGTGGTCGACGGGATCGTCTATGCCGGCATGGTGGCGGTCGGCTTCGCGTTCATTGAGAACATCATCTATCTCGGCGGTGCGTTCAACGTCCTGGGGACACCGGGGCTGCTCGGGATCTTCGTCATGCGCTGCCTGATGAGCCCGTTCGCGCACCCGATGTTCACCGCCTGCTTCGGCATCGCCCTGGGGATGATCGCGTTCCGGCGGCAGTGGCGCTATGCGTTCATCCCGGTGCTGGGCTATGCCGCCGCCGTCTTCCTGCACTTCCTCTGGAACTTCGCCGCGGTCAGCAGCACCAACGGCTTCTTCCTTGCCTACGCACTGGTGCAGGTCCCGCTGTTCGTCGGCTTCGTGCTGATCCTCATCTACTCGCGCCGGCAGGAGACACGGATGCTGCGCGAGCACCTCACCGGCTACGGCCTGAACGGCTGGTTCACCCCGGCCGAGGTGAGCATGCTGGTCTCACCGCGGGAGCGTCGGCGGGCCCGCGCCTGGGCGAGGGGGGTGGGCGGTTCCCGCGCGGAGGCGGCGATGGAGGCGTTCCAGGACGAGTCCAGCGAGCTCGCGATCGCGCGGGACCACCTCGAGCGTGGCGACACCGACCCGGTGTGGCGGCAGCGGGAGCGCGCCCTGCTCCACACCGTGCAGGCCCGTCGTGCCGTCTTTGCCCCGACGATGCCGGCGCAGTATGCCGTCACGCAGCGGATCGGGACAGTGCCCCACAGGCGGTAGCCGGGGGACGGACCCGCCGTGCTCAACGTTGGGCGTCGGCGTGCGCCAGCAGGGACTGGCTCTCGGTCAGGAAGCGCGCGGCATACGGCCCGAACCACGCGCCGATCTCGCGGAACCTGGCGATGAACGCCTCGCGGTCGCCCGCGCGCAGGATCTCCAGGGCCTCGGCGAACCGGTCGTGGTAGCGCTCGATCAGGGCCAGGTTGTCCGGTGAGGACATGATGATGTCGGCGTAGAGCTCCGGGTCCTGGGCGAAGAGCCGGCCCACCATGATGAGCTCCAGCCGGTAGATCGGTGAGGAGAGGGCGAGCAGCTCCTCGATCGAGCGGTCCTCCGCGGCCAGGTGCAGACCGTTGGCGAACGTCGCGAAGTGCCGCTGCGCCTGGATCAGGCTCATCGCGCGGTCGTGGTCCTCGGCGCTGACCTCGTGCAGCCGCGCGCCCCAGAGCCGGATCTGCTCCAGCAGCCAGGTGCTCGCGTCCGGGAACCGGCCGGGCACGTAGGCGATGACCTGCTTGGCCATGTTGTCGACGTCGGGGCCAAACATCGGGTGCAGTCCGAGGACCGGCCCCTGGTGGACCTCCAACATCGCGGCGACGGGGGAGGCCTTGGTGGAGGTGAGGTCGACCAGGAGACAGTTGTCCGGGAGTTTCGGGAGCCGGTGCAGGACCTCGACGGTGTCGTGGATCGGCACGCTGACCAGCACCATGCCCGCACCCTCGACCAGCGCGGAGGCGTCCGCCCAGTCGTCCCGGTCCAGGGTGCGGACCTCATAGCCGGACAAGCGCAGCATCCGGCCGAACAGCTGGCCCATCCGCCCCTCACCGCCGACGATGACGATCGGGCCGAGGTCCGGAGCCTGCCGGGTGAAGCCGAGGTTCTTCTCGTGCCCGTAGGCCTCGCGCATGCACCGGCGCAGCACGTCCTCGATGAGGTCCCCCGACAGACCACGCTTCTCGGCCTCCGCCCGCCGCGCGGCGATCATCGAGCGCTCCCGCTCCGGCGCATAGATCGGCAGCCCGTGCTGCCCCTTGAGCTCGCCGACCTCCCCGACGAGCTCGAGCCGGCGTGCGAGCAGGGTCATCACCTGCTGGTCGACCTCGTCGATCTGGTCACGCAGCTCGGCGAGCGGGGACTCCGGGTCCGCGCTCTTCGTCATGCCGTCCACCACGTCGGCGCGGTGCCGGTCGGGTTGCTCCATGGATCGAGCGTAGTCGCGGCAGCGGTGCCGGCTGGCCCCGCCTCTAGACTGGGACCTCGGCTCGGTCGTCGGGCCACCGGCCCCCGTAGCTCAATGGATAGAGCAACGGCCTTCTAATCCGTAGGTTGCAGGTTCGAGTCCTGCCGGGGGCGCTCGGTGCGCGGAGCCGTCGCTCCACCTCGCCCGCCGACGTCGCGACGCAAGCCCCACGGAACCCGATCTCGGCGTTCGGGCGTGCGTACCGCGCTCCATAGCGCCCGTCTTGCACGTCGGTGTGCGGCAACACGCGAGTCGAGTTTGGTCGAAGCCGCTGGACACGGCAATCTTGGGGGGTGACTCAGACCGACTCCGGGAACGCGCTGCTGCGCGCGGTCGAGCGTCTCCGCGGCGCCGCCGAACGCGTTCAGCTGACGCTTGACCTACCCGGTGTCGACGAGGCCCGCACCGCGCAGGGTGACCTCGTGCACCAGCTCGACGACTACGTGCTGCCCCGGCTGCGCTCGCTGGACGCTCCGCTGCTGTGCGTCGTCGGAGGCTCGACCGGCGCCGGCAAGTCCACGCTCGTCAACTCACTCGTCGGTGAGACGGTGACCCGTGCCGGCGTGCTGCGCCCCACCACCCGCGCCTCTGTGCTCGTGCACCACCCCGACGACAAGAAGTGGTTCACCGGCGACCGGATCCTGCCGGGGCTGGCGCGCGTGACCGGCTCCGTCACCGACGAGGACGACCCGACGTCGGTGCGCCTCACGCCGTCCACGATGCTTCCCGCCGGCCTCGGGCTGCTCGACGCCCCCGACATCGACTCCGTCGTCACCTCCAACCGCGACCTGGCGCGGCAGCTGCTGGCGGCCGCCGACCTGTGGCTCTTCGTCACGACGGCGGCTCGCTACGCCGACGCGGTCCCGTGGGCGCTGCTGCGTGAGGCTGCCGAGCGCGGCACCAGCGTGGCGATCATCCTCGACCGCGTGCCGCCGGAGGCGATGGAGGACATCCGCATCCACCTCTCCGACATGCTGCGCGAGCAGGGCCTCTCGAAGTCCCCGATCTTCACCATTCCGGAGTCCAGGCTCGGCGAGGACGGGATGTTGCCGGACCGCGACACCGAGCGGCTCCGCAGCTGGCTGCACACGCTGGCGGGCGACGCGAAGGCCCGATCCGTGGTGATCCGGCGCACCCTCGAGGGCGCACTCGGCTCACTGGCGGCCCGGTCCGAGCACCTCAAGGACGCCGGCCAGGCGCAGATCGCGGCCCGGGACGCGCTGCGCAAGGCCGCGCGCACGGCATACACCGATGCAGTGCAGGGCGTCGAGGACGGGATGGAGGACGGCTCGCTCCTGCGGGGTGAGGTCCTCGCCCGCTGGCAGGAGCTGGTCGGCACGGGGGAGTTCCTGCGCCAGATCGAGGCCGGCATCAGCCGACTGCGGGACCGGCTGACCACTTTCTTCACCGGCAGGAGCGTCTCCACCGAACCGCTCGGCGAGGCCCTGCAGACCGGCGCCGCGGCCCTGGTCACCTCGCACGCGCAGGTCGCCGCCGGCACCGCGTCGCGCAGCTGGAAGGGCGCCCCCGGTGGGGCCGCG
>DATGRS010000018.1:0-6895 GCA_035303365.1 Ornithinicoccus sp. | reverse complement strand
TGCACGAGTGCATCGCCTCGCTCGACCCGATGATGCCGGGCGCGATGGGATACCACTTCATCAACGGCGCGGCCGTCGGCGACGCCGTGCTCGACCCGGCGCTGCCCGAGGCGCTGGTCTATGAGACCAAGCCCAACGGCTCCCTGCGGCTCGTCGCGCTGGAGTATGTCGTGTTCCAGGACGCGTGGGAGGCGGCTCACGGGCCGACCGTCCCGTGGATGTTCGGCCGCCCGATGACCCACGTCCCGTTCCCGAACCGCTACGAGCTGCCGGCGTTCTACCAGGTCCACGCCTGGATCTGGAAGGGCAACCCGCACGGCATACACGCGGACCACAACCCCAGGGTCAGTTGCCCTTGAGGAAGTGAACCGTCCGCAATGGGTGGAACGATGCTTGCCCATGGGCGAGAACCAGCTTGAGAGCCGACCGCAGACCCTCACCCCCAAAGGGTTCCAGGACTCCCAGGGGGCGGCGGACTGGAGAGTGCTGGGCGCCGGCGCGGTTGCGTGGTTCGACGCGACCTCGCACTCCGCCGGCGCAGCGCTGGCAGCCCGGGTGGCGGAGGTCGCCGGCGGGCTTGCCGTCGATGTGAGCGTCCGGTCGCAGGGCGTCCAGGTCCGGCTGCCGCTGGGCCCGAACGACCAGGGATTCTCGGACGCGCACGTGGCGGCGGCGCGGGCCGTCTCGGCGGCGGCCGCCCAGCTCGCCCTCACCGCCGACCCGGCCGTGCCCCAGGACCTGCAGCTGACGATGGACTCGATGGACCAGGCAGCCGTCATGTCCTTCTGGGAGGCCGCGCTGGGTTATGAGCCGGTCGGCGACGACGACCTGCTCGACCCGCTGCGCCGGCGTCCCCCGATCTGGTTCCAGGACCAGGATGCACCGCGACCCCTGCGCAACCGGCTGCACCTGGACTCCGTCCTGCCGCAGGAGGTGGCCGTCGCCACGCTGCAGACCCTGCGGGAGCGCGGCGCGAGCTCGGTAGCTGATAACGGCTACTACGCGACGGTCGCGGACTCCGAGGGCAACGAGGTCGACGTGCTGCCCCTCCCAGAGGGGCAGGGCAGGTGGCCAGGTGCGGAGACCGAGGACTGGCGGCTGGTGTTCTCCGCCATGGCCTGCTATCCCGTCGGGTCGACGGAGCAGGGGGCGGAGCTCGTCCGGGCCGTCGCCGCTCTCGCCGACGAGGCTCGGCTGTCGCTCGGGATCGACCTGCGGCCTGGTGTGGTCGTCCTCGACAGCGGCAAGGACGGCTGGGAGATGGATGACGGCTATGAGCCCTTGGCCGCGAAGGTGCAGGAGGCAGCCCGTGGGATGGGCCTGACCGCGGACGTCATGCTCCCGCGCTTCACCCAGATCGGCATCGACGCGGTGGACGTGCCCGCGGTCCGCGAGTTCTGGCGGGTCGCCCTCGGCTATGAGGAGGACCCTCGTGAACACCTCACCGACATCGTGGACCGGCGGCAGCTGAACGTGCCGGTGTTCCTCCAGCCCATGGATGCCACCGACGAGGCTCGCCGCGCCCAGCGCAACCGCATCCACGTCGACCTGTACCTCCCCAGCGACCAGCTGGAGGGTCGTCTTGAAGCCGCTCTCGCTGCGGGTGGCACCGTGGTCCGCGACGAAGGACCGATCTCCTGGACCGTCACAGACCCAGAGGGCAACGAGATCGACCTCACGACCTCCGTCGGCCGCGAGGAGCTCTGGGCCGCGGGCGGCTAGGACTGCGGCGACAGGCTCTCGGGGGTGTGGCTCGCCTGAGCCGTGCTCACTGAGCCGTGCCGTCACGAATGGAGTCGCGGGGTGCCGAGTGATTTGGGGCCCACCGCGCCGCACGCGGTCTGATTCGACGCGTGGTTCACCGATCAGGTCAACATGCCGGCGCGCAAGTAATCTCGTGCGCCTTGTCGTACATGCGTGCTAATCTTGTTCTAGATCGCAAGGGTTGGGGCGCGACAGGGGAGGAGGTTCGACGTGTCGGCGAGTGTGCTGGAGACCTGGTTGGAGGAGTTGGTCCCAGTCGAGGGGCTGCGCGAGCTCAGTGACCCCGACTGGCGTCTCCTGCGCGACCGCCGGGAGAAGCCGATGGTCGTCGTCGAGCCTGAGCCCGACGTGATCGAGCCCGATCCTCACGTGATCAAAGAGCTGGCCGAAGCACAGCTGCGGGCCGCTATGGACACCCTCGGGGTCAGCGAGCTCACCGACTCACTGGTCGAGATGGTCCTGGCCTGCGCCACCGCCAAGGAGCGCATGTGGGATACCGGCGCCAAGGTAGTGCAGGATCCCGTCGCTGCCAGCTCCGCCCAGCAGCCGGATGACGTCGACCGCTCGAAGGCACTGCTTGGTGTCGTGGAGTCGGTCACCAAGGTGTCCAACCAGCTCGACGGTGTGCTGCTCTCCACGACCCGTCAACTGACGGCCTCCATGGGCGCCATGCTCCTGCGCGAGAAGGGTGTCGAGTCACCCGAGGACCTGACGCAAGGCCAGCGCGATAAGTGGCGGGCGCGGGCGAAGTCCGTGACGAGGCACGAGATCGAGGCGGCGATCGGGTGGTTCCCGGGTGAGGTCAGTGACCTGGTCGCTGCAGCGAACACACCGGCGCAGACCGTCGGAACCATGCTGCGCTCCATGCACTGCGGCGAGGCTTCGTGGCGGCTGGTGCGCCGCTACTACCGGGAGTGCCGAGGGCTGGATCACGAAGACGCCGCCGCGATCGCCAACGGACTCTTCGGCGACGACCTGGACGCGGCGGTGACCGAGCGACTGGACTCCTCGGGCGAGTGGCTGGGTGGTCCGTGGCGTTCCCGAGAGTTCTTCCGAGCGCTGGAGCGTGAGGTCGCCAGGTGCAGCTCTCGCGACGAGGAGGCGAAGCAGGAGGCGCGCGATCGTGCCAAGGCTGGCAAGGACGTGCGCGTCGACATCGACGAGATCGGCACGGCTGCTGTCACGGTCGGCTGCTCGCCGATGCAGGCGGCGGCTATCGCTGATCGGATCGAGAAGGCCGCGAGGTCTGCGCGCAAGGCTGGTGCCCCGGAGACGCTGAGAGAGCTGCGGTCCGCGGTCGCCACGGCCCTGCTGATGCACGGCACCTTGGAGAGGGACACCTTGCCCGACGACCCCGACCTGATCACCGTTGAACAGTCCGCGCAGCTGACTCAGATCCTGCACGGTATGCCCGCCGCCGAGCTCAACGTCATCGTGCCTCTCGACACGCTGATCGGTGTCGACGTCTCGAGCGGGACAGTGTCAGGTCCTCAAGGGCCGGTCCCGACGACGGAGTCCGGCGACCCGACCCCCGAGTCGTTCTTGAACTGGGCTGCGACCGACGCTGCCAGCCCCTGCACCTGTCAGTGCCGTTGCGGTGCTGCGGAAGGCGCAGTGAGATCCCCAGGATCCAGCTCGACAGGTGGACCCTGTCCACCGTCGAACGGCACGTCCCCACCCGAACCCCCAGGCGATGCCTCCGCATCTTCCGCAGACGACACCTCCGCGTCTTCCCCAGGCGACGCCTCCGCGTCTTCCGCGGGCGACGCCTCTGCCTCTTCCGCAACTGAAACCCCTACCTCTGCCCCGGGCGACAGATCCCGTGGATCGGCGCAGGGCGGTGTCGGAGCGGTAATCGGGCGACATCCCATCTTCCTCATGCCCGACGAGGTGAGGCTACTGGCGCTGATGCCCGGCTCGACGCTCTACCGGTTGTTGACGGACCCAGCCAGTGGCCGGTGCGTGGAACGCTCTATCAAGGCCTATCCCTTCGATGCCGCGATGCGCAGTCAGATCGTCGCCTCTGACGTGTTCTGCCGGGCCCCCGGTTGCCTCCGGCCGGCGCGGATGTCCCAGATGGACCACGTCCAGGAGCACGGGACGCCAGGTGGCCACACGTGTGAGGCCAACGGACAACCAGTGTGCGAACCGCACCACGACCTGAAGACCAAGAAGGCCTGGGACGCGGTCATCGACGCCAACCGAGATGTCACCTGGACCACGATGCTCGGCCGGATCTATCGCACCAAGGCCCACGACTTCGACCAGTACACCAAGCTCCTCGTGGCGGCTACCACCGAGATCCACGTCGCGATCGGCGATGGGGCCGACCGTGAGGACACGATCAACGCGGCGATCTACCAGGCGCTCTCCTACCGTGACGCAGGAGACACCCTGGAGACCGACGACCTCGACGACGAGTTCTACGGCTGGGACCAGGTGACCCTGACCCACACCCGTAGCGACGGGCGACGCAGCTACCGCCCCGACCCCGAGGCCCGCCAGGCAGAGGTGGACCGCCACCGTGCCGCCGGTGACCAGGGCGGGACCGCCGCCGGTGACCAGGGCGGGACCGCCGCAGATGGCCAGGGCGGGACCGCCGCAGGTGACCAGGGCGGCTCCCGCCACGGCACTGGCGACGCGACACGTGGAGGCCGCGATCCGGAGACTCCGTGGTCCCACGACGATGAGCCCCCTCCCTTCTGATGAGCGACTTGGAGTCCCGCTCCGAACCGGACCCAGCGGGCTCTCGCCCGCCAGGCTTCCGAAGGAGCGACGAGATGGAGCCGACGCCCTCCGTCGGTCGCGAGTCGCGCTAGGCCGCCGGGTAGCCTGCCAGGCGTGACGCGACGCGAGGAGATAGCCAGCAACCTGGCGGCGGTGCGTGAGCGGATCGGGCGCGCGTGCGCGGCGGCCGGGCGCGATCCGGACGAGGTCACGCTCGTCGTCGTCACCAAGTTCCACTCTGTCGAGGACATCGGGCACCTCGTGGAGCTCGGCGTCACCGACATCGGGGAGAACAGGGACCAGGAGGCGAGCGCCAAGGTCGCGGAGCTGGACCCCGCGACCCGGGCGGCGCTCACCGTGCACTTCATCGGCCAGCTGCAGACCAACAAGGCCCGTCACGTCGTGGCGTATGCCGACTGCGTCCAGTCCGTGGACCGACCGAAGCTGGTGGGTGCGCTCGACCGCGCCGTCGCAGCCCGTGCCGCTGAGGCGGAGGGAGGGGAAGGGGAAGGCCTGGGCGGCCGTGGCCGGCTGGACGTCCTGCTGCAGGTCGACCTCGGTGAGGGAGAGGATGCCGGGCGTGGCGGCATACTGCCCGCCCACCTGATGGACCTCGCCGACGCCGTCGCACAGACCGATCATCTGGCGCTACGGGGCCTGATGGCGGTCGCTCCGTTCGGTCTCGACCAGGCGGGGACCGCGGCCGCCTTTGCGCGTCTGGCCCAGCTATCCACGACCGTGCGGGAGGTATATCCGGATGCCGACATTCTCTCCGCGGGAATGAGTGGCGACCTCGAGCTGGCGATTTCGGCCGGCGCGACACACCTGCGTGTCGGGACCGCAATCCTGGGATCGCGGCCCGACCCCCGGTAGCGTCATTCCTGACCAGTAACGGACGCACCAAGGAGCTCGCACACATGGCTGGGGCGCTGCGCAAGACCATGGAGTACCTCGGACTCGCCGAGACCGACGAGCGGTACGACGACTACGACTACGACGAGCCCGAGCGCGCGCCGGAGCGGGACCTCCGCCCCGCCGCGGAGCCCGAGCGTCCCCGCTCGGCCGAGGTGACCCCCCTGCCGAAGCGCAACAACGCTCCCGAGCAGAGCCAGCGCACGCCGGTGGCCCGGGTCGTCCGGGAGGCAGAGGTAGAGCCGATGAACCGCATCACGACCATCCACCCGCGCACCTACAACGAGGCCAAGAACATCGGTGAGGCGTTCCGCGGCGGCATCCCCGTCATCATGAACCTCTCCGACATGGACGACGCCGACGCCAAGCGGCTGGTCGACTTCGCCGCCGGCCTGGCGTTCGGTCTGCACGGGTCCATCGAGCGGGTCACCAGCAAGGTCTTCCTGCTCTCGCCCGCCCACATCGAGGTGGAGGGCTCCGAGCCCAGCGTCCCCAAGCCGGCACTGTTCAACCAGAGCTGACGCACGACATACGCGCTCGGCGTCGACGACCACCCGGTCGCCGGCGCCGAGTTTTGTGTGGCTCACCCGTAGACTGACGCTCTGACTCTGGCCCACGTGACGAACAGGACCTGCCCCCAATGATCATCGGCACCACGCTCTACTGGTTGCTGTCCATCTATTTCCTCGTGCTGATCGTCCGGCTGATCCTTGACTGGGTGCAGGTCTTCTCCCGCGACTGGCGTCCTTCGGGCGTCATGCTGATCATCGCCGAGACGGTCTACAGCCTCACCGACCCGCCCATCCGCTTCCTGCGCCGATTCATCCCGCCGCTGCGATTGGGTGGTGTTGCACTGGATCTGGCCTTCCTTGTCCTCATTATCGGAGTGAGCATCCTGCGGGGAATCGTCCTGCGACTGCCGATCTGAGGTCCGGAGCGCGCTGGTCAGCGGGGTGGGTTGATACTGGGGATTGGGCTATGGTGTGGCCTGATACAAAGCAGTTGAGCTAGTGCCAAGTGGCTCCCGCGCGCCGTGACGTCGGGCTCCACGCGGATCTCCAGAGCGAGGTGAACCCATGGCGTTGTCCCCCGAGGACGTCATCAAGAAGAGCTTCAGTGCGACGCACCTGCGGCGTGGTTATGACGAGACCCAGGTTGACGACTTCCTGGACGAGGTCGTCGTCGAGCTGCGCCGGATGCTGGCCGACCAGGACGACCTGATCGCCCAGCTCGAGGACTGCCGCTCTGGCAAGTATGACGGGGGCTACGACGGCGGTGCCGCCGCCTTCGCCGGTGGGACCAGTCTCGACGAGGAGCAGCTGGCACAGGTGCGCCGGGAGCGCGAGGAGCTCGTCGCCGAGCTCGAGCAGCTCTCGGCCCAGCTGGACAGCCGGCGCGCCGAGGTCGGTGAGGTCGAGGCCGACGCCAACCGTCGCGTGGAGGCCGCCCGTCAGAAGGCTGCCGAGGCCGAGTCCCAGGCCAACGAGCAGCT
>DATGRS010000017.1:0-9874 GCA_035303365.1 Ornithinicoccus sp. | reverse complement strand
CCGGATCGGGCGGCACGTCCGTCTCGTCGTTCGGATCGGTTGGAGTGAGGGTTTCGGCTGGCGAACCGGTGGCGACCTCGGCGAACCACAGGTAGCCAGCGCTGCCCAGTCCGGGCAGGTCGACGCTGAACGTCTGGCCGGGAGTCATCACCAGCCGTTCCGGCAGGTCCATGCCTTGAGTCTGCCGGAGCCGCCGGCCATCGTCACCCGGCCGACCAAGTGCAGAGGCGCTACTCGGTGTCGCGGGTGGTGTCGTGGGTGCGGTGCTCGTGCTCGGAGTCCAAGAGGACGCCGAGGGTGACACCCAGCCCGGAACCGATCACCAAGCCCTGCGCGAGTGCCTCGCCGCTGAAGAAGATCAGCGCGATCAGCATGCCGAGCGCGGGGCCGAAGATGAGGCCGTACGTCAACATCGAGATCCGCTGGGGGACCCGGTGCTGGCCTGCGGTGGTGTGAGCCACTGTGTTCACCTCCTCTCCTCCCCATCATCCCGGGGCGCGCTGAGGCGGGGAAGGGACCGAGGTCCTACGTTTTTGGTGCCACGCTCGGCGCAGCACTCAGGGATGCGTTTTCGGTCATGCAGTTCCGGGGTTGGAACCCTGGAACTGCATGACGGCGAAGCGCGGCGCGCCACCGAGCTGGCTTCTGTCACGACAAACCGCTGCTGGACTGGCGGACGTAAGCGGATTCCCAGTCGTCGGTGCCACGATGGCGGCATGAGAAGTCGGTGGCCCGCGGCCCTGTCCGGTGTCGCTGCCGGAGCACTCACGCTCGCGGTGGCGGAGATCGGTGCCGCGCTGATGACGCGCGGGGGCATGGGGACGGGCACGCCGTCGCCGCTGGTCGCGGTCGCCGGGGCGTTCGTCGACCGGACCCCGGCCTGGCTCAAGGACTTCGCGATCTCGACGTTCGGGACCAGCGACAAGCTCGTCCTCCTCCTGGGCATGGCGGTCGTCCTGACCGGCATCTGTGCGCTGATCGGGATGCTGGGCGCCCCGACGCGGGCTCACCCGCAGGGACGCGTCACGCTCGGTCTGGGTCTCTTTGCGCTGGTCGGGCTGGTCGGGGTGCTGGCGGTCCTGAGCCGGCCCAACGCGTCGTGGCCGGACGTGCTGCCCACGGTCCTCGGCACCCTCGTCGGACTCTGGGTCCTGGACCGGTTGTGGCGGCGCCTGGTTGTCCCGGTCACCGCTCCGGCGCGCGAGTCGGTCGGGGCGGGCGGCGAGGCGAGCACCGCGGGACGCTACGTGACCACGGCGGACAAGGTGCGCGAGCGCGAGGCCAGCCGACGCTCGGTGCTCGTCTGGGGCGGTGCGCTGACCGTGGTGGGGGCGCTCGGCATACTCGCTGGCCGCACCCTCAGCAGGGCCGGAGAGGTGGTCGAGGCCGCCCGCGAGCGGCTCGGCACGCTGCGGGTCGCCAACCCGGTGACCGTCCCAGCAGGTGCGTCACAGGGGGTGCCCGGGCAGACGCCATACGTCACGCCGAACGAGGAGTTCTATCGCATCGACACCGCGATCACCGTGCCCCAGGTCGACCCGGAAACCTGGCGGCTGCGGGTCACCGGGATGGTCGACCGGGAGATCGAGCTGTCGTTCCAGGACCTGCTCGACGCCGAGCTCGTCGAGGCGCTGGTGACGCTGACCTGCGTGTCCAACTACGTCGGCGGCAACCTGGCCGGCAACGGGGTCTGGACCGGTCTGCCGGTGCGAGAGGTGCTGGCCCGGGCGGGAGTGCAGGACGGCGCCGACATGGTGCTGTCGACCAGCGTGGACGGGTTCACCGCGGGGACGCCGCTGGAGGCGATGACCGACGACCGCAACTCGCTGATCGCGGTGGCGCAGAACGGCGAGCCGCTGCTGCCGGAGCACGGCTTCCCGGTGCGGCTCGTGGTGCCCGGGCTCTACGGCTACGTGTCGGCGACGAAGTGGGTGACCGAGCTCAAGGTGACCCGCTTCGACCAGGACGAGGGCTACTGGACGCCGCGCGGGTGGTCGGCGCTCGGTCCGATCAAGACGGCCTCGCGGATCGACGTGCCCCGCCCCGGTCAGCAGGTCAACGCGGGGGAGGGCGTGATCGCCGGGGTGGCCTGGGCGCAGCACCGGGGCATCGACAAGGTCGAGGTGCGCATCGACAGCGGGGACTGGCAGGAGGCCACGCTCGCCGAGGAGCCCACCGTCGACGCCTGGCGGCAGTGGAAGCTGGCCTGGCCCGCCGAGCCGGGGGAGCACACCATCGTGGTACGCGCCACCGACGGCACCGGCGAGGTGCAGACCGAGGAACTGGCGTCGCCGGCGCCCAACGGTGCGAGCGGGTGGCACACGATCAGGGTGGACGTGTCGGCGAGCTGACCTATCGCGCCATCCCAGCCGTGCGCGTGCAGGGGCGCTGCACAACGGGTGACACGGCATACGGCCGTGAGGAGCACGGGGTAGCGTGCGGTCATGACTGAGCAGACGCCCGAGATCTCCTACCTGAAGGTGCCCGGCCGCGACGACGTGCCCGAGGGCGTGACGCGGCTCTGGGACAAGGCGCAGGAGGCGTTCGGCTTCGTGCCCAACGTGTTCCAGGCACAGGCCGTCAACGGCGACCAGTTCCTGGCGTGGTGGAGCTACTTCAACCTGCTGGTGAACAAGGAGGGCTACCTCACCAACGCCGAGCGTGAGCTGATCGCGGTGGTCGTCAGCGGGCTCAACCGCTGCACCTACTGCGCGATCTCCCACGGTGCCGCGCTGCGCGAGCACTCCGGCGACCCGGTCACCGCCGACCTGGTCGGCGTCAACTGGCGGCAGGCGGACCTGCCGCCCCGCGAGCGGGCCATCGCGGAGTATGCCGAGCTGCTCACCCGGGCGCCCGACGAGGTCGGGCCCGAGGACCTGGAGCCGCTGCGCGAGGTCGGGATGGACGACCACCAGATCATGGAGACCGTGCAGGTCATCGGGATGTTCAACATGACCAACCGGGTCTCCACGGCGCTCGGGTTCGTCCCGAACCAGGAGTACCACTCGCACGCACGCTCCTGAGCCCCTCGGGCCCTCGGACGGCCGTCAGCTGGCGGCGTCGAGCAGGGTCTGGCAGGCGTCGGCGCAGCGGCGGCACTCCTCCGCGCAGACACGGCAGTGCTCGTGGTGCCCGGCGTGCTGCTGGCACTCCTCGGCGCACTCACGGCATGCCGCGATGCAGGCCTGGACGATGGCGCGCCAGCTGTCACCGTTGGGGCCGGGGCGCGACAGGATCTCCGCGGTCGTCCGGCAGATCGCCGCGCACTGGTTGTTCAGGTCGATGCAGCGCCTCAGCGCCGCCGGGTCGTCCTCGTGCAGGCAGGCGTCGGAGCAGCTTGCGCAGGTCGATGCGCAGGCGCTCGCCGCGTCGATCGCGGCGCGCAGCGGCCCGAGGTCGAACGAGTCCTTCTTTGGGTGCGTCTCCAAGATGTCCATCTCTCGACCGTATGGCGTCAGGCCGGACTCCTCATCCGCTCACGTGGGGTCGGGGTTGGCCGCCGCGTGAGGTCGTTCCGTGAGGCCGCTGAACCAGTCGAGCGCGTGCTGGCTGCTGGCGATGCCGAACTCGAGCGTTGCCCGCTGGAACTCGGCGACGTCTCGCAGGTCGTCGGGGACGTCGACGTGCCGGATCTGCTCGCGGAGCTCCGTCAGCTGGCCCAGCTCGTCCTCGATGGCGGTGCGGATGCGGTGCAGCACGCCCCGGCGGTCCGCGGCGTCCAGCAGCCCGAGGAAGTAGAGCCGCGACAGTGCGGCCGTCTCCAAATTGCCCGTGAGGGTGCCCGTCATCCATGCCCGGAACTCATCCCGCCCGGCCTGGGTGACCTGGTAGACCTTGCGACCTCGTGGCTCGGGTTCGGCGTCGGCGACCTCGATGAGGCCCTGGGCGAGGAGGTTGTCTACGGCCCGCTTGATGCTCCCCGAGCTGGCGCTGTAGAAGAGCGAGACGCCGGCCTGGAAGCTCTTGATCAGGTCGTAGAAGCTCTGCGGGAAGAAGTGCAGGAGGCCGAGGATGACGTGCGCCATGGCGCAAGCGTAATCGCGTTGCGGTCTCATAGACATATCTGTTAGACATGTCAAGGAGACTCGTCGTGAGAAGGGCCGTCTGATGGCAACACAACATCGCACGAAGGTCGAGGTCGACCGGGACTCAGCCCGGCTCATGCGCCACCTTCATCGGGTGCAACGCCGCCGAGGGAGTCTGCCGGAGCCGCAGGTGCTCGTCCGCGGACCCGGCCTCGAGCTGACCTTCGGCGACCAGGAGCTGCCGTTCCACGCCGCGAGCGTCGGCAAGGTGATGACAGCGACCCTCATCGGGATGCTTCTGGAGCAGGGGAGGTTCGACGTCAGCACCCCGATCGGGCGGCTCCTGCCCGAGCGTGACCTCGCGGGCCTCCCGGCCGCGGCTGGGGTGACCGTCTCGACGGACGTGACGGTCGAGCACCTGCTGACGCACACCAGCGGGCTGCCCGACTACTTCGAGCCCCCGAGAGGGACCGACACCGCGGCCTCGGCGACATCGGTGGTCGCTGACCGGGACCGCTACTGGTCCTCGGCTGACCTCCTCGAAGAGGTGCGCCATCTCCCGCCGGTGGGCCGCCCGGGTGAGCGGTTCGCCTACGGCGACACGGCATACGTCCTGCTCGGCCGCATCGCCGAGGAGGCCACGGGCCAGACCTTCAGTCAGCTGCTGCGGGAACTTATCTTCGACCCCGCCGGCATGGCGCACAGCTCGACGCCCTATAGCGACGCACGCAGCTCGGAGGACGTCGCCCACCTGAGGATCGCGCCGTTCTGGCTCGGCCGCGAGGAGCTGAGCACCGCGCTCGCGGTCAGCGTGGACTGGGCGGGCGGTGGCATCGTGAGCACGCCGGACGACCTGGTCCGCTTCCAGACCGCGCTGCACGGCGACCGGTTCGTCTCGGAGGAGCTGCGAGAGTGGATGGCACGGCCGCGGCACCGGCTCCGGCCGGGCATTCACTACGGCGCCGGGTTGGTGACGCTGCGCTTCGGAGGCTTCTTCCCGCTGCTGCGCAACCTGCCGCAGCCGGTCGGCGGCATCGGCGCGTTCGCGACGCAGATGTTCTACTACCCGCGCCAGGAGACCCACGTGGTGCTGAACTTCCACTCGAGCCGGCAGATGGCCCGCAGCGTCCGCACGCACATCCGCATCGCCCAGGTCATCGCGAGGCGGTCCTGACGGTTGGCTGTCAGGCCTCGACGACGTCGCGGTTGCGTGGCAGGCGGCCGCCGAAGCTGATGGGCAGCCCACGCGCACCTGCCATGTCCAGCCGGTCCATGGCCTGGAGGTGGATGTGCGGCTCGGTGCTGTTGCCGGAGTTGCCGCAGGCGCCGACCTCGTCACCGACGGCAACCTGGTCGCCGACGGCGACGGTGGCGCTGCCGCGTTGCAGGTGGCACAGCGCGACGAGCCGGCCGGGGGAGGACTCGATGACGACCCAGTTACCTGCGACCGCCGTCGGTCCCGCGGCAGCCCGCTTGCCCTGGGTCAGCGCGTAGCGCACGGACGGCAGGCCGCGGAAAGCCTCGTGGTCGGGCTCGTCGTCTTGGACGACCACAACCGTGCCGGCGATCGGCGCCAGCACCGGACGTCCGAACCCGACGAAGGCCTCAGCGGGCTCCGGGCGCAGCAGGGAGTTGAACCCGAAGGAGGCGGAACGTCCCGACTCGTCGACGGGCACGAAGTCGATGGCGTACGTCGTGGCGAACAGGTCGGTGCCGTGGCTCGGCACGCGGTTGGCCGGGCTGTTGCGCACCTGCCAGCGGCCGCGGAACGGGTACGTGAGGTCGAGGGGCTCCGCGGTTTCCACGGTCCCCACGCTAGTTGGGGTGGATGCCGGACGCAGCCAGCGCGGGAAGAAGGTCAGTCCCCGACCACGTCGCAGGTGGCACTGCGCACGTCGGCCGGGATTGCCTCGTAGCTGACGGAGGCGTTCTGCAGTCTGTTGAGTGCAGCGCTGGCCGCATCATCCCGGCTGGCCGCAGCGCCACGCGCCAGGGTGTCGTCCGACAGTGGGCCCACTTCGGTGGTGCTCATCCCCAGCGCGCGTCCCAAGTCGTCCACCGCGGACGGCGCTTGACGCGCCGCGCCTTGGCATCCTGAGCCGAGCAGCGCGACGCAGAGAATGATCAGGTCCTTGGCGGAAGGGTCCGTCGGTATCCGACGATGCCGGTTCTAGCGCGGCCCCGCTCACGGCTGCCCGCTGGCCCACTCGCCCGTGCGCCGCTGGTCGACCGCACCGATCAGCCGACCGTCTGAATGGTCCAGCTCCAGCGCCTGGACCGATCCGAACAGGCTCGTGGACCGCGGAACCGGCGTGACGGCATACCCCATCTCGGTGAGGTCGGCGGTGACCCGCTCAGGCAGCTGCTCCACCTGCAGCTGGTCGTCCTCGAGGTGGAAGCGCGGCGCGTCGACCGCCTCCTGGAGGGGCTGGCCGTGCAGCGCCCACCGCGCGATGACGGTGGCCTGGATGTTGGGGATCCGCCGGCCGCCGGGGGAACCGACGACGAGCACCGGGCGGTCCTGGTCGTCGAGCACCACCGCCGGCGCCATGTAGCTGACCGGCCGCCGCCCCGCCTCGGGCACGTTCGCGTCGGTGCGCCCGACCCCGAACCGCCGCAGGTGGTCGTTGACGAAGAACCCGCCGACCTCCTGCCCCGAGCCCCAGAACGCCGTGATCGTGTTGGTCATCGAGACCGCGAGACCGTCGGCGTCGACCACGCTGAGGTGCGTCGTGTTCCCGTCTGCGGCGGGGGTGCGTATGCCGGCGCCCTGGTCCGCGACGAGACCCACCTGGGTGCGGGGACCGGCCGCGGCGTGCTCGAAGCCCAGGTCGGAGGCGAGGAGACCGTTCTGCTCGGCGTCGGTCAGCTCGTCGACCGGCACGTCGACGAAGTTCGGGTCACCGACCACGGTCTGCAGCGACTCGTCGGCGATCACCCACGAGTGCGTGAGGGCGCTGATGTAGTCCGCGGAGCCGGGCTCGACGTCGGCCACGCCGGCACCCCCGGCGACCTGGAGCAGCTGGATCAGGCCGACACCGGACAGGGCTGGAGCCGCGGCGAGGACCTGGAAGTCACCGACATCCCCACGCGGCGGCTCGCGGACGTCGACCTCGTAGCCGGCCAGGCCGTCACGGTCGATGCCGTCCACCTGGGCCAGCTCCGCGGCGAGGTCGCCGGTGTAGAAGTCGTCCGGGTCCTCGGCGATGGTCGTCAGGGTCTCCGCGAGGTCCGTCTGCACGAGCAGGTCTCCCTCCGCCAACAGGCTCCCGCCGTCCGCGCGGAACTGGGGGAGCGGACCGGTCGCCGCCCGTCCCGCCGGGGAGTCGAGCTCCTGCGCGACGAACCAGGAGACCTGCACGCCGTCCTGCGCCAGGTCGATGGCCGGGTCGAGCAGCTCGGACCACGGCAGCTGACCGTGCTCGTCGTGCAGCAGCGCCATGCCCGCGACGAAGCCGGGCACACCGGTTCCGCTGTCGGGCACGACGCCGCTGGACTGCACCACCTCGCGGTAGTCGTAGGCAGTCGGCGCCGCCGGGTGGCCCGGAGCGGTGCTCCCCGGCATCGGCACCACAAGCGTCGCGCCACCACCTCCCGGCCCTGACGTGAGCGGCTCGATGACGGCCATGGCGAAGGCGGCGGCGACCGCAGCGTCCACGGCGTTGCCGCCGTCCCCGAGTACGGCCATCCCGACGTCGACCGCGGCGGGGTGACCGGCCGCGATGCCGTAAGCGCCGAACGCTGCCTCCGGTGTGGGGTCGGTAGTGGTTGTGGCCTCGGTGGTTGGCGCAGCAGTCGGGACGTCGGTCGCCTCGGGGGCAGCGGACGGTGAGGTCGCTGTCTGCTCTGGGGTGGGCGTGCCGCCATCGTCCGCTCCGGTGCAGGCCGGCAGCACCAGCAACCCAGCGAGGAGGGCATACGGCACCACGCGGCGCGCGGATGCAGGTCGCGCGGCTTCCGGTGTTGGCATGGGTCCTCCTGCGAAGTCAGCCTGCCGCAGCGTGGTGTCGGTGTCGAGGGCGTGTCAGACTCGCGGGTGCCTTGAGGCCGGACAACGGGAGGTGTAGATGTACAAGCGGTTGTTCTGGCCAGTGCTCGCACCATCCCTCCTCTTCGGCGTCGCGGCGGGTGCGACCATCCCGGTGTCGGTGCTGGCGGCGATGGAGCTCGGCGCCTCCGCGGCCCTGGCCAGTCTGATCGTCGCCATCGTCGGTGGCATCGCCCTGGTCACGACGGTGCCGGCTGGCCACCTCATCGACCTCGTGGGCGACCGGCGGGCCATGGCGCTCGCGACCGCTGCGGTCTCCGCCTTCACCGCTGTGACAGTCGGGTCCTTGATGTGGGGCGGTCCTGGTGCCCTCGTCCTCTTCATGGCGTCGATCTTCCTGCGAGCCCCCGCGGTCAACGTCTGGAGCCTGGCGCGGCAGGCGTACGTCGCCGAGCGCGCCCCGACGCACGAGGTGGGCAGGGCGATGACAGCCCTGGGCGGGACGATGCGCATCGGCGCACTGGTCGGTCCGCTGCTGGGTGGTCTGCTCCTGCTGTTCGCTCCGCTCTGGTCGGTCTACGCCCTCAGTGTGGTGTGCAGTGCGCTCGCGCTCTTGGTGCTCTACAGCCCGCGGCTGGGGGGTCGCCTCGAGGAGGGCTATGACGCGTCCGGCAAGTCAACGGTCACCGGCGCGCAGATCGAGGCCGGTGTCGACGAGGCCACCGGGAAGCGGCGCCGACCGCCCCTGGACGTGCGCTGGCGAGCCGTGGTCCTGGCCGGGATCGCGATCAGCACCCTGGCCGTCGCACGTGTCGCCCAGGCGGTCGTCATCCAGCTGTGGGGCGTGCACATCGGCCTGACGGGCGCCCAGATCGCCCTGGCCATCGCCGCTGGCTCCGCGGTCGAGATCGTGCTGATGGTGCCGGGTGGCTACCTGAAGGACCGACTCGGGCGCGCGCCGATCCTGGTGGCCTGCCTGGTGATCTATGGCAGCGGGTTCCTCCTGCTGCCGCTCGCCCACAGCTGGTGGGCGGTCGTCGGTGCGGTCACGGTGATGGCGATCGGCAACGGCCTGGGCGCGGGCGTGAACATGACCATCGGAGCCGACCTCAGCCCGAAGGTCGGTCGCGGCCGGTTCCTCGGGATCTGGGCGGTCTTCTCCAACATGGGCGTGCTCGGCGGGCCCGGGCTGGTGGCCGCGATCCTGGTCTTCTCGACGACGCAGGTCGCGATCCTGAGCGTGGGCGGCCTGGCGATGGCCGGCGCCGCGTGGATGACCTTCTGGGCGCGGACGATCGGACTCCCGAAGGGCGTGCGGCGCCCCGGCGCATGAGCGAGGACTCACATCGCCTCAGCACCACTCACCTCGCATACCTGGCTCTCACCTCGCGCTAGGACGCGAGGTGAGAGCACCTCGACCGACCTGAGTGATTGGAACGCGAGGTGAGAGCACCTCGACCGACCTGAGTGACTGGAACGCGAGGTGAGTGCACCTCGACCGACCTGAGTGACTGGAACGCGAGGTGAGTGCACCTTGACCGACGTGAGTGACTGGAACGCGAGGTGAGTTCCCATCGACCGACCTGAGTCAGCGACGTTGAGATGGCACCAGGCGTCCAGGCTGCCCACGCGCGAGACGTACCGCGGTCAGGAGCGCTTGGCCACCCCGGAGTAGGTCCCGCCCACCGCAACCTGGGCGTCCGCCCGCAGAGCAGCGCGGGCGTCATCGCCGCCGAGGAGGATGGTCGCGTCGATCGCTCCGCCGACCCGGGTCTGGCCCGCATAGCTGAGCGGCCCATCGGCGGGTTCGCCGAGCACATCGCCGGAGAAGTCTCCCTCGAACCGGAAGACGTCGAAGTAG
>DATGRS010000016.1:0-4512 GCA_035303365.1 Ornithinicoccus sp. | reverse complement strand
CGCAGACCTCGTCCACTCGCACACCTGGTACGCCAACATGGGTGGTCACCTGGCCAGTCTGCTCGGCGGGATCCCCCATGTGATCTCCGCGCACAGCCTGGAACCGCTCCGGCCGTGGAAGGCTGAGCAGCTCGGGGGCGGATACCGCGTCAGCTCCTGGGCGGAGCGGACGGCCTACGAGGCGGCGGCCGGCGTCATCGCCGTCTCTGCGGGGATGCGCAAGGACATCCTGGCCAGCTACCCGAGCATTGACCCCGAGCGGGTCCACGTGGTGCACAACGGCATCGACTCGGAGCGGTGGCAGCGGGACACCTCGGAGCGGGCGCGCTCGATCGTGCACGACCTCGGGATCGACCCCGATCGTCCCAGCGTCGTCTTCGTCGGCCGGATCACGCGGCAGAAGGGGCTGCCCTACCTGCTGCGCGCCCTGGCTGAGCTGCCGCCGGAGGTGCAGGTCGTGCTGCTCGCCGGGGCACCGGACACCGAGGACATCAAGAACGAGGTGGTTGCCCTGGTCGA
Source organism: Ornithinicoccus sp. (assembly GCA_035303365.1). Taxonomy (GTDB): domain Bacteria; phylum Actinomycetota; class Actinomycetes; order Actinomycetales; family Dermatophilaceae; genus Ornithinicoccus. The sequence goes on along the minus strand of DATGRS010000016.1, from coordinate 3,993 downwards.
CCGTCTCCGCGAGGGGCGGGGGGAGGCGGGCGGCGTCACCTGGATCGGTGAGATGTTGCCCCGAGAGAAGGTCATCGCCGTGCTGTCGCACGCGACGGTGTTCCTGTGCCCGTCGGTCTATGAGCCCCTGGGCATCGTCAACCTGGAGGCCATGGCGTGCGGGGCCGCCGTGGTCGCCACGGCGACCGGCGGTATCCCCGAGGTGGTCGTCGACGGCGAGACCGGATGGCTCGTCCCGATCGAGCAGGTCTCCGACGGCACGGGCACCCCGGTCGACCCTGACGCGTTCGTCGCCGACCTGGCTGCAGCGATCAACGAGGCGGTCTCCGACCCCGCCCGGGCGGAGCGGATGGGGGCAGCCGGACGCAAGAGGGCCGTCGAGCACTTCAGCTGGGGCACCATCGCTGAGAGCACCCTCGACGTCTACCGCGCGGTGCGGGAGGGCTGGGTCTGACCTCGAGGAGTCGAGTCCTCTCCGTCCTCGTACCTGATCACGCGAAGCGGTCCCTCTGTCGCACTGGGCGGCTCGAACTGGTCGAAGTAGGCCGCAGCCACGTCGTCGGCCAGCCGGTAGTCGTCACCGTGAGCAGCCTGTCGCGCCCGCACCCGGGCCAACGCCACCTCGCGCGGCGTCTGGAGGTAGATCGTCTCTGGCGTGACCCCCAACGGCGCGAGCAGTCGGCGATACCTCTCGCGCATCTCCCGTGACCAGAAGGAGAGGTCGAGCACAACGTCGTGGCCATCCCGGACCAGCCCGACCAGCCGGCGCTGCAGATCCTGTTCGATCTCTGCGTAGGCCTGCTTGGACAGTGGCATGGTCCGCAGCCCGCGCGCCCAGGCGGCATCGTCGAACGAGAGCCGCACGAGACCGCCGGCCTCGAGCTCTCGGGCGACGGTCGACTTCCCGGACCCGGCCGGTCCGCACATGAACACCACCCGCGGCATGCCCCCGACCCTACGACCCGGGCGGCGCGCGGAGTGCGGCTCAGCGCCAGCCTGCCAGGTGCAGCGCTCCCACGTTGGTCGCTGACACCAGCGCGTGGGTCGCTCGGTCGTGCAGCTGGCGCAGGATCTGCTCGCGCTGCATGGTCGAGCTGGAGTCCACGCTCTGGAGCCGGTGGTGCAGCCCCGCCCGGGCCAGGTCGGTGATGGCGCCGGCAAGCTCAACCACCCGGACCGCCCGCGGTGGCAGGCCGTCGGGCAGCCCCCAGGAGGCGTCGACGCTCTCGCGCACAGCGTCCTCCAGGTCGTGTCCGCTGAGCGGCTGGCCCCGCGCGCTCCCGAGCTCGGCGGTGTGCTTGGCGACGTCGCGCCGCAGCTGGAGCTCCACGTCGGGGAGGGAGAGCTGCTGCACCACGTGCTGGGGGACCGGGTCCGCGTCGTATGCCGTCCAGCGGGCCTCCCATCCCTGGTCGCCTTCCGGGCCGAAGGGTCGGATGTCCGGTACGAGCGCGCCCCCGAGACCCGTCACGTAGACCATCTCCTCGGCCTGCGTCGCCGCGTCCCGTAGCTCGGCAGAGCCACGCGGCATCGTCGTCAGGTCGCCGGGGCGGGGGAGTGCGACCAGGACGAGGCGCTCCCCGAGATCGCGCCACAGGGCAAGCTGCGGCACCAGGCCGTCGACGTGGTCGAGGTCGGGCATGGCGTGCCGGGGGACCTCATCCAGGTCGACGCGTCCGGCGAAAGCTGCGGTGGACCACAGCGCCACGCGGACCGATGCCGGCAGGTCAGCCATGCCGTGATCGTAGGCATGATCGACCAACTAACCTTGCTCGACATGAGCGATGTCCTGGAATTTGCCGGTGTCGGCGTCAGCCGTGGCGGCAACGCGCTCCTCGACGACATCGACTGGTCGGTGGAGGAGGGGGAGCGGTGGGTGGTCATCGGCCCCAACGGGGCAGGCAAGACCACCCTCCTGCAGGTCGCGGCCGCTCGCATCCACCCGACCACGGGTGTGGCAGGGATCCTCGGCGAGGTGCTGGGCACGGTCGACGTCTTCGACCTGCGGCCACGCATCGGGCTGGCCAGTGCCGCTCTCGCCGAACGCATCCCGCCGGAGGAGGTCGTGCGGGACGTGGTCGTCACGGCGTCCTGGGGCGTCACGGGACGCTGGCGCGAGGAGTATGACGACCTCGACACGGCTCGTGCCGGTGAGCTGCTGGAGGCCATGGGGGTGGCCCACCTGGCAGACCGGCGCTTCTCGACCCTGAGCGAGGGAGAGCGCAAGCGGGTGCAGATCGCGCGCGCCCTGATGACGGACCCGGAGCTGATGCTCCTCGACGAACCTGCTGCTGGCCTGGACCTGCGCGGCCGCGAGGAGCTCGTCGGCCGTCTGTCGCTGCTGGCGCAGGACCTCGACTCGCCGGCCATGGTCCTGGTGACTCACCACGTCGAGGAGATCCCACCCGGTTTCACCGACATCCTGATGCTGCGCGAGGGCAGAGTCGTGGCCGCGGGTCCGATCGAGCTGACGCTGACCGACGAGAACCTGTCGGCGGCGTTCGGCCTCCCGCTCGTGGTGGAGAGGCGCGGCGAGCGCTGGTCGGCTCGCGCCGCATGAGTGCGGTCGAGATCTCGGTCATCCTCGTGGCCGGCGTGTGGGCCGGCATGATCAACACGATCGTGGGCTCGGGCACGCTGGTGACGTTCCCCACCCTGTTGTTCTTCGGATATCCAGCCGTGTCGGCCAACATCTCCAACAGCCTCGGGCTGGTCGCGGGCGGCGTGTCCGGGGCGTGGGGCTACCGCCGCGAGATTCGGCCCAACCTCGGACTCCTGGCCCGCCTGGCGCCCGCCTCGTTCATCGGCTCGGCGATTGGCGCACTGCTCCTGCTGGTGCTGCCGGAGTCTGCGTTCGAGGCGATCGTGCCGGCGCTGATCGTGCTGGCCCTGCTCCTGGTGGTCTTCGGTCCCCGGCTCAACGCGTGGGCAGCGCGTCACCACGCCGACCGGACCTCGCGCGGCCAGTGGATCGCTCTCATCGTCGGCATCCTGCTCGCCGGGATGTACGGCGGCTACTTCGGCGCGGCTCAGGGCGTCCTGCTGATCGGCCTGATGAGTGTCCTGCTGCCGCTACACCTGCAGGTGATCAACGGCCTGAAGAACGCCCTGGGCATCATCGTCAACTTCGTGGCCGCTATGACGTTCGTCGTGGTGCAGCCCTCCCAGGTCAACTGGGCCCTGGTCGGCCTGATCGCTGTCGGCTCCCTGGTCGGGGGTCTGATCGGTGCGCTGGTCGGCCGCCGGATGCCACCCTGGCTGCTCAGGGCAACCATCGTCGTGATCGGCGTCGTCGCGGTCGTGGTGCTGCTGGTATGACGGCACGCAGGCTCCCGGAGGGCGTCACCTGGATCGAGTCCCCGGGAGACGAACGGGTGAGGGACTACGTGGGCCTCACCGACGTGGCGCTCCGCCGCCTGCTCGAGCCCGCCCAGGGGCTGTACCTCGCAGAGTCGGCCAAGGTGATCCAGCGTGCGCTGGGCGCCGGGCACCGGATGCGGTCACTCCTGCTGACCCCTCGCTGGCTGGACGACCTCTCGGACCTGGTCCGGCTCGCGGTGGCGGACGGCGCTCCGGTCTATGTCATGGAGCCGCGCGCCGCGGAGGAGATGACCGGTTTCCACCTGCACCGGGGGGCGATCGCCGCGATGCACCGGCCAGTGCTTCCCCCGGTCGGAGACGTCCTCGCGGGTGCCCGCCGGGTCGCGATCCTGGAGGACATCGTCGACCACACGAATGTGGGTGCGGTGTTCCGCTCGGCGGCGGCGCTCGGAGTCGACGCGGTGCTGGTGACGCCGCGGTGCGCCGACCCCTTCTACCGCCGTTCGGTGCGCGTGTCGATGGGGACCGTCTTCCAGGTGCCGTGGACACGCATCGACCGGTGGCCCGCCGGGATCTCGGTGCTCCGCGAGGCAGGTTTCACGGTCGCGGCCTTCGCGCTGCGCGACGACGGTGTCGGGCTGGCGGAGCTTGCGGCCGCCCCTCCGGAGCGGC
>DATGRS010000015.1:0-2628 GCA_035303365.1 Ornithinicoccus sp. | reverse complement strand
GAGCGCCGCGAGACCCGCCCGCGGCCCGTCAGCCTCCCCGATCGCCACCGCCCGGTTGAGAGCGACCACGGGACTGTCCGTGATCGCGAGCAGCGCGTCATACCAGCTGACGATCTGCGGCCAGTCGGTCTCGTCGGCACTGGGGGCATCAGCGTGCAGTGCGGCGATGGCGGCCTGCGCCTGGAACTCCCCGAGGCGGTCTCGCGCAAGGGCACGTTGGAGTATGCCGACACCCTCGCTGACCATGTCCGTGTCCCAGCGGCTGCGGTCCTGTTCGGCGAGAGGGACGACCGCCCCCTCAGCGGTGAACCGCGAGTCCCGTCGGGCGTGGTGCAAGAGCATGAGGGCGAGCAAGCCGGCAATCTCCGGCTCGGCCGCGTCGGTGGCCAGCTCACGGGTGAGCCGGATGGCCTCGGCAGCCAGGTCGACCTCTCCGCCGTAGCCCTCGTTGAAGATCAGGTAGAGGACCCGCAGCACCCGGCCCACGTCGCCCGGACCGGACAGCCCCTCCGCGGCGACCGTGCGCTTGGCCCGGCTGATCCGCTGCGCCATCGTGGCCTCCGGCACCAGGTAGGCCGTGGCGATCTGTCGCGTAGTCAGCCCACCGACGGCGCGGAGCGTCAGTGCAACGGCCGACGACGGGGTCAGGGCGGGATGGCAGCAGAGGAACAGAAGCTGCAGCGTGTCGTCCGACTGCTCCGTCGGGCCGGGCGGCGGCTGCTCCAGATCGGCCTGTTCCCGACGCCTGCGGGCGGTGTCGGAACGGTACGCGTCGAGATACCTGCGCCAGGCGACGCGGACCAGCCAAGCCTTCGGGTCGTCCGGTCTGCGCTCCGGCCACGTCTCCACGGCGGCGATCAGCGCCTCCTGGACGGCGTCCTCGGCCGTGGCGAAGTCGGCTCCGCGACGGACGAGGACGCCGAGCACCTGCGGGCCGAGGTGCCTCAGCAGGTCCGGCACCTCTGCGGACCCAGCGGCTGGCGCCGGCCTACCCACCGTTCCGGGAGAGCATGAGTTCGAGCTCGCTCATGGTGGTCGTCTCGGAGAGGAACGGTCGCACCTCGATCCACTCGTGGATCGGACGCCCCCCGGCTCCGGGCGCCGACGACAGGAAGGCCGCGGCCTCGTGGGCCCGCTCGACGGAGTCGACGTCGACCACCATCCAGCCGGCGATCAGGTCCTTGGTCTCGGCGAACGGTCCGTCGGTGACCGGTGGCCTGCCCTCTCCGTCGTAGCGCACAAAGGTGCCCTCGGGAGAGAGCGCCTGGCCCTCGACGAACTCACCGCGCTCACGCAGGGTGTCGGCCACGTGGTCCATGAACGCGATGTGGTCGGCGACCTCCTGCTCGGTCCACTGGGTCATCGGAGTCTCCGTGCCGGCCACCGGCTCAGGGGTCCCGCGGTAGTGCTTCAGCAACAGGTACTTGGCCATGACTTCCTCCTTCGTCCTGTGACGACCATTGTGTCGCCATCACCCCGGGGACGGAGCCCGTCGTGTGTTCTCGACATCGGTTCCGGATAGCGTGGCCCACATGCGGACTGTGGGGAACCTTCTGTGGCTCGTGCTCGCCGGCTGGTGGCTGGCGCTGCTGTATGTCGTCGCCGGGCTGATCGCGTTCGTCCTGATCATCACCATCCCGTTCGGGATCGCGTCGTTCCGGCTGGCCAGCTACGTCATCTGGCCGTTCGGCCGCCGCACCGAGTTCCGGCGCGACGCGGGCTTCTGGTCCGTCGTGGGAAACGTGCTGTGGATCGTGGTCCTCGGGTGGGAGCTGGCGATCGCCCACCTCATCGCCGGGGTGCTGCTGTGCGCCACGGTGATCGGCATCCCGTTCGGCATCGCGTGCTGGAAGATGGTCCCGCTGGCGCTCCTCCCGCTGGGCCAGCGCATCGTCCCCATCAGCCACCCCAGTCAGGACTTCGCCGCCATCCCGGGGCGCACCTACTGACCTCCTGCAACCTCGGGGACCAAGGTCCCTGGGCGATAACCCTCCGCAATGCAACATAGGGCCATGAACGCCTCGGCCAACCGGGTGCTCGCAGTCGCCGTAGGCCTGCTGGTCCTGCTCGCGGTGGTCGCCGCGATCGTCTCGGCGCAGCGGTCCCCCGCCGCGTTCGGGGCCGGCACGCCGGAAGCGACGGTGCAGACCTACCTGCAGGCGGTCCTTGACGGCGACGCCGAGACGGCGGCGGGCCAGCTCGCCACGGAGGTCGGCTGCACGGTCGAGGACTTCCGTCGGGCGGACCAGCCAGATCCCCAGCGGGTGGTGCTCGGCCGCAGCGTCGTCCACGAGGCAACAGCGCAGGTCGCGGTCGAGCTGGTCTACGGCGGTCCCCTGGGCGGTGACGCCTGGTCGGAGCGGATCACCTTCCCTCTCGTCAGGTCCGGTGACGCCTGGCTCATCGACAGCGTGGCCTGGCCCTACCTCGGATGCGACGGGAGGCCGTGATCATGGCCGTGGTCTCGATCCTGGTCACCCTGGCCGTGCCGGCCCTGGTCGTGCTGGCGATCGTCCTCGCGGTGCGTCGGCACCGCGGCGACGAGACTGGCACCCCGGAGCCCAGAGGAGCGTCGGTCCGACGGTTCTTCCAGTATGTCGTCCTGCTGGGTCTGCTCATCGTGGCCGC
>DATGRS010000014.1:0-29256 GCA_035303365.1 Ornithinicoccus sp. | reverse complement strand
GGCGAGGACCGCGCGCTCGCCGACCACGACGCCCTCGAACAGCCCGCACTGGGCACCGATGAACGCGTCGTCCTCGACGATGACCGGACGCGCGCCGACCGGCTCCAGCACACCGCCGAGCTGGACGCCGGCGGACAGGTGCACGCGCTCGCCGACCTGGGCGCAGGACCCCACGAGCACGTGGCTGTCCACCATCGAGCCGGCGCCGACGGAGGCCCCGGTGTTGACGTAGCTGGGCGGCATGACCACGACGCCCTCGGCCAGGTGGGCGCCGCGGCGCACCGAGGTGCCGCCCGGCACCAGCCGTATGCCGTCACGCAGGTCGACCTGTCGCGGCGGGACGAGCGACTTGTCGACAGCACCGCCCGGCCAGCCGGGCAGCTCGACGGTCTCGCTCAGTGCGAACGCCGCCAGGATGCCGTGCTTCACCCAGGTGTTGACGCGCCAGCCGCTGGTGTCGGGCTCGGCCGCGCGCACCGTGCCGGCCTCGAGGGCGTCGAGGAGCTCGTTGACCCGCTCGGGGGTCTCGGGGTCCCGGCGCAGCTCGGCCAGGGGCGGGGCGAAGTAGGCCGCGAGGTCGGTCGCGGTCGTGGTGCCGGCGGTCATGACGCCACCGCCCGCTCCCGGTCGAACGCGAGGTGGGCGGCTGCGGTCGCCAACCCCAGGCCGGACAGCGCCGACTGGACGCGCGCCCACGTGTCGGGAGCCGCGGGCACCAACGGGGAGCGCACCATGCCGGTGGCCAGCCCCAGGCACGCCAGGGCGGCCTTGAGCGGCACGGGGTTCGTCTCGGAGAACAGCGCACCCATCAGCGGCGCCAGCTGACCGAAGAGCTCGCGCGCCCGCGGCAGGTCGTCCGCCACCGCGGCGTTCACCAGCGCTGCCGTGTGGGCGGGAGCGACGTTGCCGCACACCGAGACCAGACCCGTCGCGCCGACCGCGATCGCGGCCAGCGCGAGGTCGTCGTCACCGGCCAGGACAACGCGGTCGGCAGGGGCTTCCTGGCAGATCCGTGCGATCTGGCGCAGGTCGCCGGACGACTCCTTGACGGCCACGACCTCACGGATGGCCCACAGCTCGCGCAACGTCTCCGGGGTCAGGTTCGACCCGGTGCGACCCGGCACGTTGTAGGCGATGACCGGCACGCCCGGCAGTTCCTCGGCGATCGCCCGGAAGTGCGCCACGATCCCGGCCGGCTGTGGCTTGTTGTAGTACGGGGTCACGACCAGCAACCCGTCCGCCCCGCAGGTGACGGCGGTGCGGGCCAGCTCCACGGCATACTCCGTGTCGTTGTGCCCGGTGCCCACGACCAGGGGAGTGTCGGGAGCGGTCTCGCGGGCCGTCCGCACCAGGGCTGCGCGCTCATCCTCAGTGACGGTCGCCGCCTCCCCGGTGGACCCGAGGACGACGAGGAAGTCCGCGCCGCCCGCCACGACGTGCTGGACGAGGGACCGGAACGCCGCGAGGTCCACGGCGGGTCGCTTTCGGGAGGAACCTCCGCCGCGTGCCGGCTTGGCGGTCGCCTCCGTGCCCGTGGTGAACGGCGTCGCGAGCGCGACGCCGAGGCCGGTGAACTGTGCACCGCTCATGGTTCCTCCTTCTGGTTGGTGGTGGGTTGGAACAGTGGGTCGATGACCTCGGCCGCGAGGTCGTCGAACGTGAAGGTGCCGCGGCGGCCGTGGATCCAGCGGGCGGCGGTGAGGGCACCGAGCGCGAAGACGTCGCGGCTGTGTGCCTCGTGGGTGACGGTGATCGACTCGACGGCGCTGGTCAGGTGCACCTCGTGGCGCCCGACGACGTCCCCGAGGCGCAGGCTGGCGGTCTGGATGGCCTCCGTGGCGCGGCCCGACCCGTCGGCCAGCGCCGTGCGCAGGAGGACGGCGGTGCCGCTGGGAGCGTCGACCTTGCGGGTGTGGTGGATCTCGCTGACGGCGAGGTCCCCGCCCTGCAGTGCCGCGTAGCGACCCAGGGCCAGGCTGATCCGGCACATCAGGGCGACGGTGAGGGAGAAGTTGGGAGTCGCGAGTATGCCGATCGCCGGGCTTCCCGCACCGCTCGCCCGAGTGCTCTGGCCGCCCGGTTTCGGCGCCCCGCCCAGCCCGCTGTCCCCACCCGGGTGGCTGCGGTCGAGCAGTCCGGCGTCCCAGCCGGTGGTCCCGATGACCAGGTCGGTGCCGGTGCCGCGGGCCCAGGCGATGCGGTCGGCGACCGCGTCCCCGTGACTGACCTCGAGGGCGACGTCGACGGGGGAGAGGTCCTGCGGTGCGTCATGGCCGACCAGCCAGGCGACCTCAAGGTCGTCGGCCTGCTCCGCGGCAGCGGCGATCGCGGAGCCCAGACGGCCCCGTCCGAAGATCCCGATCTGCAGCGGCATGCGAACGAGTATGCGGTAGTCCGAGCGCGTCAGTGGTCACTAAAAGTGCTGGTCAGAAAGGGTGTTCGGTCATGCGTGGTCAGCGCCGGAAGATTTCCTGTCCGCGCAGCAAGCCGACTGGTTCGCTCTGCTCAGATCGGCGGAAATTCGGAGTGTGAGGCAGGTCTCACTGGGGGTGGGACTTCGCCGAGCCAGGCGAGGACCGTTGGCGCGAGGACCGTTGGCGCGGACAGGTCCTCGCCTCCTCTCCGGGGGCCGTCATGGCGTTGTGACTGGCTGATGCCTCGCCTGGACCGCGGGCGGTTCTGCCACAGCGGCCTCCTCGGGCTGCCCGGCGCTTCCAGTGCCTGCTCGCACTCCCATCCTTCCTTCGAATCGTCCGGCGCGGACATATTCTCGCTGGTCAGGGCTCTGTCGGTGGTGGATGCTTAGATCATGTGTATGAAGAGCAAGGGCACGAACGCCAGGGCCGGGGAGCGTATCCACGGGCCCGCTGCTGGGGTGCCTGCCGCTGCGGTGTCCGGTGCTGGGGTGTCGGGGGAGCTCACGGCGGAGGAGTTGGCGGAGTTTGCGGCGTGGGAGGCGGAGGTGTGGACCGAGCATGGGGATCCGGACCTGCCGGGGGACTGGGATCTCGTGGCCGAGGTCGACCAGATCCTCGCGGCCTCCGGGTCGGATCCGTTCCTGGATCCGGCGATGGAGCTGGCGGGTGGGTTGGCGACGGCAGCGCGAGGTCTGGAGCGTGCTGCGGTCGAAGGTGATGATCTGGTGCGCGTCTTCGATGCCGGGATCGAAACGGGCTTGGAGGCGGCGGGACGGTTGCGGAGCCAGTTGACGGGGGTGACGGTTGCGTTGGCCTCCGAGGCGTGGGACCGGGGGTTGCATACCCAGGTGGGGCTGACCCTGGTGAGCTGGCTACGCAGACGGTGCCCGTGGTTGGACCGGCAGGAGGCTTTGCAGATCCAGGATGTCGTCCGGGCCGGAGACAGGCACTGGGGGAGGCAGGTGCTGGCGGCGGTGGTCGAGGGGGCCACCGGCGTCGACCGGGCGGCGAGGGTGGCCCGGACCATGACGCGACTGGCGCCGCACCTGAGCGCCGAGGCGGCCGAGGAGTATGCCGCGATCGCCACGGCAGCGGCAGCCGACCCGGGCATCTCCGATCAGGACCTGGGTTTCGTGTGCAAGAAGCTGTTGATCGACCTGTTGGATGCCAAGCCGAAGGATGAGGCGAAGACGGACGCACAGGGGATGCGGTGCGTGACCCGTCGTCCGTTGGGGCGGGGGATGACGCGCTACACGGTGGATGCCCCGGACACCGACGCCCCATTGTTCGACTCGGTGCTGACCGGGCCGTTGGCGGCGCCGGCCAAGGACAGCGAGGGCAACCTGGACCCGCGGTCCCCGGGGCAGCGCAAGTACGACGCGCTGCTGATGGTGATCAACCGTGGTCTGTCCAACCCGGGTGCCCCGCCCTCCTCGGGCCGGGCCTCGGTGATGGTCACGGTCAAGGCAGACCCGAGGACCGGCAAGCCGACCGGGGCGGCGATGGCGAACACGGGGCAGGTCCTGGACGCCGGGCAGGCCGGCAAGTTCGCGTGCCTGGGGGATGTGACCCCCATCGCCCTGGGGGAGTACGGCGAGCCGTTGAACCTGGGTCGCACGGTGCGGTTAGCGACTCCGGGACAGTTCAAGGCGCTGATGGTCCGAGATTCTCATTGCACCTATCCCGGTTGCGACGTGCCCGGGACCTGGTGCGATGCGCATCACGTCATCTGGTGGTGTCGCGCCGGCGGCACGGACATCGCCTCCCTGGTCCTTCTCTGTCCACGACACCACACGTTGGTGCACGACAAGGATTTGATGGCCACCGTCACAGGGTCCGTCGTCACCTGGCATGTGTGACCACCCCGCCCCACAGCCCGGCCACACCGGCCGGGCCCATCAGCACGTCTTGCTGGCCTGGTCCTGACGCTCGCGGCGCGGCTCAGACCCTCGTCGACAGGTGCTCAGACCCTCGTCGACAGGGGCTCAGACCCTCGTCGACAGGTGCTCAGACCGTCGTCGACAGGTGGTGCGGGACCGGCGGGAGCTCCACCGTGATGTGGTCGTCGGCCGGACCGTGCCGCCGCGGGAGACGGTTCCCATGACCCCCGTCAACCTCTCGAGGCTGCCGACCGGCCCCTGGCGCAGGACGTGCCTGAGCAAGCCGGGCTGAAATCCGTTGATCTGCCGGCACGGGTTGCGCAGCCCGCTGACGGTGATGACCGCCTCGCCGATCGTCAGCCGGGTGCCGACGGGCAGCTCCAGCAGCCGGATGTCACGAGTCGTGATGTTCTCGCCCAGCTCGCCGGGCTGGACATCGTGGCCGACAGCGCGGAGGTCGTCGAGCAGTTCGGCGTGGATCAGGTGGACCTGGCGCAGGTTCGGCTGGTGGGGGTCCGCACGCACGCGGCTACGGTGCTTCACGGTCGGGCCGGCGTGCGCGTCGCCCCTGACACCGATGCCCTCGACCAGCTCGATCTCCTCGACGGTGGGCTTGCTGAAGCTGTGCCTTGGGCTGCGGTGAACGGCCAGGACTGCTGCGCGCATGACCAGATGGTGTCATCGAACAGCCACTCCGCCGGGGTGGGCGTCGCGCCAGGGCAGCGACAAAGGTCAGAGACGAGGGGTGGAACAATCGGGGCGTGGCCGCAACTCCTGCCCAGGCTCCGTCTCAGGGCTCCCGATCGAACCTCACGAAGTTCGCCTGGCTCGCTATCGCGGCCGCGCTGGCGACCATCGCCCTGAAGATGGCGGCCTACCTCGTCACCGGTTCCGTCGGCCTCCTCAGTGACGCCGCGGAGTCGGTCGTCAACCTCGTAGCCGCATTTGTCGCCCTCATCGTGCTGCACATCGCGGCCCGCCCCGCTGACGACCACCACCAGTTCGGCCACAGCAAGGCGGAGTACTTCTCCGCCGCGGTCGAGGGCATCATGATCTTCCTGGCCGCGATCGTCATCATCTTCGCGGCCGTGCGCCGCTTCCTCGACCCCCAGCCCATAGAGCAGGTCGGCGTCGGCCTGGCGATCTCGGTCGCCGCAGCAGTCATCAACGGCGCCGTCGCCCTCGTCCTGATCCGTGCCGGACGGCGCAACAACTCGATCACGCTCGAAGCGGACGGCAAGCACCTCATGACGGACCTCATCACGACGGTCGGTGTCGTTGTCGGCGTCCTCCTCGTCGTCTGGACCGGCTGGCTGCGGCTCGACCCGATCATCGCGTTCCTCGTGGGAGCGAACATCATCTACACCGGCTGGGGACTGGTGCGCCGCAGCGTTGACGGCCTGATGGACCACACGATGAGTCCCGAGGACAACGACCGGCTGACCGCGGTGCTCAGCACGTTCGCCTCGGAGGAGGTCGCCTTCCAGGGCATTCGCACCCGAGAGGCGGGCGCCGAGAAGCACGTCACGATGCATGTCCACGTCCCGGGTGCCTGGTCCGTCCGCAGGGGCCACGACCTGCTCGAGGAGATCGAGGGCGCGGTCCGGCACGAGTTCGACCGCGTCGAGGTCGTCAGCCACCTCGAGCCCATCGAGGATCCCCGCTCGTACGAGAACGGCCCGGGTCTGTCGATCCCGACGAACCACGTCATGCCGGAGCGCTCCGACCGGCCCTGAACTCGATCTGCGTCGGTCTTGCGCAACCCGATAGTGTCGCCAGATGAGCGGCCGGTACCCGGACCAGAGCGTGTCGGTTCCCGTTAATCTGCACACCTGGGAGCACCTGACCTTCCTGCACTGGCCGTATGACGTCGCGACGGTCCAGCGGCTCGTACCTGACCGGCTGCGGGTCCAGGAGTGGGACGGCGTCACCTGGGTCGGGATCTCACCGTTCCGGATGGCGCGGGTGCGGGTGCCCGGGCTTCCCCCGCCTCCGGGGTGGGACGCGTTCGCAGAGCTCAACGTGCGGTCCTACGTGCTGTCGGACGATGGCCGGGACGGCATCTGGTTCCTCACCATGATGGTCCCGCGGCTCAGCTTTCTCGCGGCGCTGCGCAGCGTCGGACTGCCCTACCAGCTGTCCGACAGCGAGGTTGCGGTGGCGGGCAGGCGCTGGGACTACCGTTTCGGCACGCCGCGGGCCGTGCGGCCGCCGGCGGACGACTGGTTCACCGCCCAGGTTGAGGTCGGCGACCCCCTTCCGGAGAGCGACCGCACGGAGCTGGTGGACAGCCTGACGGGTCGCTGGAACGCCTTCCACCGCCGGGCCGCGGTGCTGTGGCGCACGCCGGTGACCCATGAGCCGTGGCCCCTGCACCGGGCCACCGTGTCCGGACGCCTCACCGCTCCTCTGCGCCTCGGCGGACTGCCGGAGCCGGACGGCCCGCCGATGGTGCACGCCGCACCCGCGGTGCACGCCCGGCTCGGCTCACTACGTCCGGCCTGAGACCTGCCCCGAGACTGGTCGCACGACGCGCGACGCATCATCCCGACAGGGCGAGTGCGATGACGTTGATCAGAGCGATGCCGATCGCGGCCCGGAACGGCACCTTCCCCCGTGCGACAACGGCCGGCACAGCGAGCACCGCTGCGGCGCCCACCGCGAGCCATCCCCAGACCGGTGGTGCGCCTTCCGGCGCAACCGCCAGCAGGACTGTCCCCGTGAGGAGCAGCACCGGGGCCAGGACCCTGGAGGCCCGAGCGCCTATCCGGTGTGGAAAGCCCCGTATGCCGGCACGCCGGTCCTCCTCCAGGTCCGGCAGGACGTTGAGCAGGTGGGCGCCCACCCCCAGCAGCGCCCCTACGGCGACCGCCCACCACGGTGCCGCCCCCCGGCCGACCGAAATCCACACGAACGCGGGAAGGGTCCCGAACGCCACGGCATACGGCACCCAGGACCACAACGTCGCCTTGAGCCCTGCGTTGTAGGCCATGCCCGAACCGACCACGAACCCGACGTGCAGCACCACCCCGAGCCATCCGCTGCTGCACAGCGACAGCAGGACGGTCAGGACCAGTGCGCACAGGAGCGCGAGACGGACGGTGCGCGACGATACGTCCCCACGCGCGATCGGCTTGTCCGTCCGTCCCGAGGCACGATCGCGCGAGGCGTCGAGGAGGTCGTTGTGCCAGCCGATCACGAGCTGTCCGCTCAGCACAGCAGCCACGACGACGATGACCTCGCGCGGGCCGGCGGAGCCGACGGCGAGCAGCAGGGCCAGGAGGGTGACTGCGACCGTGGGCAGGGGGTGGCACGCCAGGGCCAGGCCGCGCAGGACGCCGAGGGTGCTCACCGGTCGAAGCCTAGGGCCGCGGGTGCCGGCAGCGTGTGGCCTGCCGAGTCCGTAGGCTCCGGTCTATGTCGGTGATTGCTTCGGTGCGCGGCGTCCTCCCTGAGCACCGCTACGCGCAGGAGGAGCTGACCGCCGAGCTGGCCGCGCTGGTCGGGCTCGCGCCGCACCACGTGTCGCTCCTCGAGCAGGTGCACGGAAACGCCGGAGTGCAGCACCGGCACCTGGCCCTGCCGCTGGAGGAGTACGCCGAGGCGACAGCCGACTTCGGACGCTCGAACGACGCCTTCATCGAGGCTGCCACCGAGCTTGGCACCCGCGCGGTGGAGGAGGCCGTCGACGCGGCCGGTCTCAGGGCCGCGGACGTCGATCTGCTCGTCTCCACCACCATCACCGGCCTGGCGGTGCCCTCGCTCGACGCCCGGTTGATGGCGCGGCTGCCGCTGCGGGAGGACCTCCGGCGGATCCCGATCGTGGGGCTGGGCTGTGTCGGCGGCGCCGCGGGGGTGGCCCGGGTGCACGAGTGGCTGGCTGGCAACCCGGATGGCGTCGCGGTCCTGCTTGCCGTCGAGGTGTGCAGCCTCACGCTGCAGCGCGACGACACCTCGACGGCCAACCTGGTCGCCAGCGGCCTGTTCGGCGACGGCGCTGCGGCGGTGGTCATGGTGGGGGACCGCGCTGCAGAGCGGCTGGCACCGGACGGGGTGCGGGTGCTCGGCACGCGAAGCCGGCTCTACCCCGGCACGGAAAGGGCGATGGGCTGGGACGTCGGCGCAACCGGACTGCGCATCGTGCTCGGCGCTGAGGTGCCCGACCTGGTCCGCACCGAGGTGCGCGGCGACGTGGACCGGTTCCTGTCGGCATACGACCTGGACCGCTCCGACATCGGCTGGTGGGTGGCTCACCCCGGCGGCCCCAAGGTGCTGGACGCCATGGCCGAGGCGCTGGAGGTGCCGCCCGACGCCCTGGGGGTCACCTGGCGGTCACTGGCCCGGATCGGCAACCTGTCGTCCGCCTCGGTGCTCCACGTGCTGGCGGACACCCTGCGTGACGTGCCACCGGAGCCGGGCAGCCACGGCGTGCTGCTGGCGATGGGCCCCGGCTTCTGTCTGGAGACGGTGCTGCTGAGCGCGCCGGGGGAGGCTCGGTGACGTCACTGACGTGGTATGCCGTGCTGCTGGGTCTGGTGGTCGTGGAACGGCTCGCGGAGCTGGTGCTCTCCACACGGCATGCCGCCTGGGCGCTTGCCAGGGGCGGGGTCGAGCACGGGCGGGGACACTACCCGCCGATGGTCGTGCTGCACTCGGCGCTGCTGGTGGGGTGCCTGGCCGAGGCCCACTTCCTCGACCGGGAGTTCCTGCCGTGGCTCGGATGGCCGATGCTCGCGGTGGTGGTGCTCGCCCAGGGGCTGCGGTGGTGGTGCATCGCGACGCTGGGCCGGCAGTGGAACACCCGGGTCATCGTCGTGCCGGGCCTGCCGCTGGTGGGCCGGGGCCCGTACCGCTGGTTCCGTCATCCGAACTACGTGGCGGTCGTGGCGGAGGGTGTGGCGCTCCCGCTGGTGCACACGTCGTGGATGACCGCCGTCGTCTTCACGGTGCTCAACGCGTGGTTGCTCACCGTGCGGATCCGCACCGAGAACGCCGCGCTGGCCACCGTCCGGTGAACGACGCCGACGTCGTCGTGATCGGCGGTGGCCCCGTCGGGATGATGGCTGCCCTGTATGCCGAGCGTTCCGGTCTGTCGGCCGTCGTCCTGGAGCCCCGTGCCTCACCTCTGGACAAGGCGTGCGGGGAGGGAGTCATGCCCGGTGCGCTTGCGGCCCTGCATCAGCTCGGTGTCGACCCGGCGGGCCATGACTTCCGGGGCATCCGCTACACCGACGGACGCCGCTCGGTCACGGCAGACTTCCCCGGTGGGCCCGGCCGGGGTGTGCGGCGCACCGAGCTGCACCGGGCCCTGCGGGTGGCGCTGCAGACCGCCGGAGTCCCCGTGCTGCCCGTGGCCGCCGCCGGGGTCGATCAGGACTCCTTCTCGGTGCGGGTGGCGCTGGCGGACTCGGCTCTCGTCGCGGCCGACGCGAAGCGGGTCCTGACCGCCTCACACGTGATCGCCGCCGACGGCCTGCACTCGCCCACCCGCCGGTGGCTGGGGCTCGATGCCCAGCCCCGGGTCCGCCGGCCCGGGCTGCGCCGCCACGGCCTGCGCCGCCACTTCAGGGTCGCGCCGTGGGCCGACCGCGTCGAGGTGCACTGGTCGCCCAGTGGTGAGGCCTATGTGACACCCGTGTCCGACGACACGGTCGGGGTGGCTGTGCTCACCGCCAACCGGGGGCCGTTCGCGGAGCACCTGGCCGACTTTCCGGAGCTGGTCGGGAGGCTGGCCGGGGCCGAACCAGCCAGCAGCGTCCTGGGCGCCGGACCGTTCGCGCAGAGGGCCACCTCCCGAGCCTGCGGCCGGGTGCTGCTGGTCGGTGACGCCGGCGGGTATGTCGACGCGCTGACCGGGGAGGGTCTGGCGGTCGGGTTTGCCCAGGCCCGGATGGCGGTGGGCGCCGTCCTGGCAGGCCAGCCCTCGGCATACCCCCGCCTGGCCCGGCAGGTCACCTGGCGCAGCTCCGCCCTCACCAAGGGCCTGCTGCTCGCCACCCAGCCGCAGTGGGGGCGGCTGGCCACCTTGCGTGCGGCCGTCGCCCTGCCCGGTGTCTTCCGCGGCGCCGTGTCAGTCCTGGCCCGCACCTGAGCGCTCGCAGCCGGGGCACCTACTCGGGCGACCCGGCGTCCATCCAGCGGCGGAACACGTCGATCTCGTCGGGGGACCACGATCGGTCGCACGGCATCGAGCCGTTCTCCACCCGGGCCAAGATGGCATCCGCGTGCTGCCGCACGTCCTGGAAGGACCACAGGTCGAAGGCGAAGAGCATGGTCGACCGGTCCATCTCGCGGAACAGGCTCCGCACGTCGCCGAAGCTGACCGGCTCGCCAGGTGTCGGCGCCAGGGCGGCCGGTGCCGCGGCATACGCCGGGTCATCCTGGCCCTCATCGTCACCCGCGGTGGGTGCGACGTCGCAGGGCCAGCCCCAGCGCGGCACGGACCGGTCGTCGTCGGGGCCGGACTCGCTCCGGGCGGACTCGAGCACCAGGCGTGACTCCCACTCCAGGTAGGACACGAAGGCCGACCGGAACGCCGCGTCGCTCGGCAGCACGGCCTCGTCGGCGGCAGCCACCAGAGCGGCGACCCAGTGGGCGCGCTGCTCCTCGGTGACCACGTTGGCCAGGTGCTTGCCGCCGTCGTCGAAGTGCTCGGAGTAGAGCTCTGGGCCGCCGAAGACCTCGCTGAGCCACGACGCGAGGCGCACCGGGAGGTTCGGGGGCATCTGGGCGAAGAGCGGCGCCAGGACCGGGTCCTGCGGGACGTGCTTCTCCCAGAAGAAGGTCGTCGTCCGCAGGAGCGCCGGATAGCCACCGGCCCACTCGAAGAGTGACGGGGACTGGGGCGCGGCGGGGTCGGTGAAGCCGGCATACCAGTGCATGCCGGAGCAGAACGGCTTGTTCTGGGACTGCCCGCACCGGCAGAGCGCATAGTGCTCGAGGGAGGCTCCCTGCTGCCGGGCGACGGGCTCGCCGGCATCATCGAGGAGCGGCACCGAGCCGACGACGACATAGGGGCCGTCGCGGGTGATCCGCACCTGGGCCTTGCGGTCCTGGTCGACGATCTCGCGATCTTCGTGCACCGGACCCCGCAGACTCAGGCTGAGCGCCCCGACGGGCAGCTGCGCACCACGCGGATGATGTCGTCGACCCGGCCCCCGCTCGGCGTGACGAACGGCTGACCGCTGCTCGAGGTGTGGAATACCCCTGGCAGGGTGTCGGTGCAGACGCCGGAGTGCGCGCAGATGCCTCTGTTGTCCAGCACGGTGATGCCCACCCCGACATAGACGTCGCGGCGGTCGGGCACCCGCCCAGGGTGCAGCTCATCGGTGAAGCGGCAGCCGTCGTGGGCACCGTCGCACCACGGTTGGTCCTGCGACCGACCGCACCGGCAGAGCGCCGCCAGGGGTGGTGTCTCGACCGGCACACCGAGGTGGTCGACGATCGCGGCGGCCTGCACGAGGTAGGGGCCGTTGTGCGCGACCCGGATCGCGGCGCGGCGCAACCCCTGGGTGCGGCGCAGCTCGTCCACCCGGTCTTCGATGTCGTCCGGGGTCGCGCCGCGGGAGCGACGCACCCGCAGGTCGAGGTCGAGCAGGCCCGCGGCAGCCTCGAGCAGCGCCGGCGGAGCAGCCAGAGCACCCAGGTCACCGATCGTGGTGCTCACCGCCCCGGTCACGGCAGCTAGAGACTCGGGCCACCCGTCGGCTGAGTCGGCGGTGCCCTCGGCAGCGCCTGGTGCCCCGGTGTCGTCGGTTGAGCCAGTGATGTTGCTGCCGTCGGCAGCCGGCGCGGTCTCTGCAGCGAGGAGCGAGCGCAGGGGCCGGAGCACCCGGTCGTCCAGGGCGGCCGCACCCTCGGGCCACGCTCGACGCAGCTCCTGGACCTGGGCCACCGCTGACTGGAGCGCAGTCGTGGTACTGGCTGGGAGGGGCTGGGTCACCGCAATCACCTCGAGGAGCGGTATGTCGCGTGGGTACCTGAGGCGAACCCGGCTCGTGGTGAGCGGGGGGTCGTCGATGAGGACGTGGAACTGGCCGGCTGCGTCACGAAGAGCGCTGCAAGGTGTCGAATCTAGCAGCGGGGCAGGCATGGCCAAAGGTGTGCGGAGCGAGGGTGGCGATCAGCGCTCTGGTCTTGCGCGGCAACTGAGATCACTGTGAAGGAGACCCCGGCTGTGACGCTGTGCACACTAGCCGTCCCCTGGGAACATTGTTGAATATTCAGCTATTGAAGATGGCATGACTTCTCACAAGATCGGCGTCGTCGTCAGCTCCTCCCGCCCGAACCGGATCGGCCCCAAGGTCGCCCAGTGGGTCACCGAGCTGGCGCCATACGGCACCGAGGTCGACATCATCGACCTCGCCGAGGTCGACCTGCCCTTCCTGCCCGAGCCGGAGCTGCCCGCGACCGGCAACTACGCGCTTCCCACCACGATCGCGTGGTCGGAGACGGTCCGCGCTTATGACGCACTGGTCATCACGCTGCCGGAGTACAACGCCGGCTACCCGGCGGTCGTGAAGAACGCCATCGACACCCTCCACGCAGAGTGGAACGGTCTGCCGATCGGCGTCATCGGCTATGGCTGGGGTGCGGCCGCCGGTGCCGCCCGCCAGTTCGGCGAGGTCCTTGACCGCGTCAAGGCCCTGCGTCTCGACGGTCCGGGCCTGAGCTTCGGCCAGGACCTCACGACCGAGGGCGACATGCTCGAGGCGGCTCCGGAAGACGCGGTGCGCGGCCTGTTTGAGCAGCTCGTCGCAGCGGTGCGCGAGAAGGTCGCTGCCTGATCTGAGGCGCCGGGTCGTGTCCCGGCGCGTCAGGTGATCGTCGCGATGGCACCGGGGGCGATGTCGACGCTGACCTTGGTCTGCGGATCGAGCTCGAGGACCTCCCCGTCAAGCTGCACGGGAGTCGGCTTCAGCGTGGTGAACGCGTAGTGCGTCGCCGTCGGCTGGGGTCCGAGTCCGCGGGTGGCTGCCTTGAGCGCCACGCCAAGGACACGCCACTTGGCCGTGTGCTTGACCGTGATCACCTCGAACCGGCCGTCCTCCGGGTTGCCGTCCTCGCTCAGCGTGGCGACCTTGGCCATCTGGGCGATATTCGCGAAGAGCAGGCTGTCGAAGGTGCTCCT
Organism: Ornithinicoccus sp.; assembly: GCA_035303365.1. Classification (GTDB taxonomy): domain Bacteria; phylum Actinomycetota; class Actinomycetes; order Actinomycetales; family Dermatophilaceae; genus Ornithinicoccus. The sequence continues at coordinate 15,829 of DATGRS010000014.1, read as the reverse complement.
GGTGCCGTCCTCCAGGCGGATCGCGAAGGGTCGGAACCGAGCGAAGGTGCGCACGACGGTGACGATCTCCCGGAGAGAGCCCTTGCTGCCCTTTTCCAGGTCGACCGCGACGACCGGCGTCAAGCCGACGCCGATGTAGGAATGTGCGTATCGCAGCTGCGCCTCGGGGCCTTCGCCGATCGTCAGGGCGAGCAGGTCCATGCGGTGGACCTGGCCCTCCACGATCGCGTCGGCCAGCGGACTTTCCCTCGTGGTCCGGCGGTGGTCGTTGGCGTTGCCGGCCGCCAGCACCGCACACACGACATCCCGGTTGCCCGCCTTCATCGCTCCGTCGACGACCTCGTTGTAGCCGCCATCGCCACTGACCGACACGATCAACGGGGTGCCGGTCGACGCGGCCTCGCGGGCCAGGTCACGGCCGTGACCCGCATGCTCGGTGGGTGACAGGACGACCTCCATCTGCGGCAGCCGATCAGTGAGCTCGTCGTGCAGCTCCTGAGCCATCTCAGGAGCACTGCCGGTGCTGTTCGGGTTGAAGATGATGACGATGCGATCGAATGCCGTCACTGAGAGACGCCTTTCAGGGATGCTTTGCGGGACGTCGGTCACCGCAACAGCAGGTTGAGCGCGAGAGTGAGCACAACTGACGCGACGATCGAGAAGATAATCATGGCCAGGCAGCCGGGGCCGCCGCCAAGCGGCTTGACCTCGACGTTCCGTCCGATTCGCATCGTAGATCACCTCCTCGGTGCCCGCGTCGGTCACGACAAAGACAGAGCAGCAGGTTATCCACGGCCGTTCAACGTGTACGCCCAGCTCACCGCCTTCCCGCGCATCCCCGTGAACGAGGGTGACCTCACCACGTGGGGGGGGGCATCGCGGCGGTCGCGGTGGCGCTGGTAAGCCTGCTCGCTGCCATGCTCGGTGGCAAGGCCGGGATGCGTTACCACCGACGCGTGGACACCGTTGACCTGGTCTAAAGGAGCTTGAGTTGCTTCAAGGCAGCACACCACTCGCCAGTGAGTCAGAGCTCCTGGAGGTAACACAGCATCCGCTCGTCCCGCTCAGGTTCGACGTTGGTGAAGCCATGCGACTCATAGAACCGGCGCGTGTCGACGTCGCCCTCGTCGACGTTGATGTGGATCTCCCCGCAGGCCCGCTGTCGTAGTTCCTGCATCATCGCTCGGATGAGTTCCGTGCCGTGGCCGCGGTCCCGGAGCGACGGGATGACGTATAGCTCGTCGAGGGTGGCCACCGGCCCGTCGTAGTACGGCGTCGGGCGAAGCGTCACCAGCGCGAAGCCGATAGGCGATTGGGGTTCGCCAGCGATGAGGACGAACGTGTCATCGCCGTCCAGCAGCGAAGCGAACCTCCGCTCAAGCACGTCCAGTGGCGGTGTCGACGTCTCGAACTCAGCGTTGAACGCCTCGAGCAACGACGCGACCAGTCGCGCGTGGTCCCGGGTGGCGCGGAACACTGCCATCTACCGATTCTGCACCGCGAGCGGCCGAAGGGGTACCGAATTCGGCACCGTGTGTAGTCACTCACATCGCCTTGCAGTCACTCACCTCGCGAAGTGAGCTCTCACCGCCCGCCATCGCGCGAGGTGAGAACCAGGTTGCCGATGCGGGAGGCCGGAACCTCGGACATGACCATGCGCTGGCGTGCGTCATCGCTGACCCGGCCGCACGGCATACTCTCGTCGCGTGACGGACTCCGCCGGCCAGACCCCGCTCGTCCTCCTGCACGGCCTCGGCCAGGCGCCGATGGCGTGGGAGGACGTGGTCGTGCCGCTCTATCCGACCCGACGCCTGCTCACGCCCTGGGTGCCTGGCCTGAAGCCCACCGAGAAGCAGCCGGTGCCGCTGGCCCAGGCCGCCGCGACGCTTGACACGGACCTGATGCTCGAGGGCCTGGAGCAGGTCGACCTGTGCGGGCACTCCTACGGTGCGGTCGTGGCGACCCGGCTGGCCGCCGACTTCCCGGACCGGGTCCGCCGGTTGGTGCTCATCGCCGGGCAGGTGCGCCCGCCACGTGCGTTGATGAAGGTGCAGCTGGGGATGCTGCGGATGATGCCGGCCGCACGCTTGGCAGACTCCAGCGTCTCCAAGGAGCGGCTGCTCCGGACTCTGGAGATCGTGCGTGAGGTGGACCTGACTGACGCGCTGCCCAAGATCAGCGCCCCCACCCTTGTGCTCGTCGGGTCCAAGGACAAGGCCCATCAGCCCGCGGCACGGTCGCTGGCAGCCGGCATCGCGGGCGCCGAACTGCGCGAGGTCGCCGGTGCGGGCCATCAGCTCAACGTCGAGCGGCCACAGGAGCTGGTGACAATCCTGAGGGACTTCCTGGACGAGCAGACGAGCTAGTCGGGGACAACCTGCTCGCCCGCGCGGATGCAGTAGGAGACGTGGCCGGGCCCGAGGTCCTGGCCCGGCGGGAGGTCCTCGGAGCACTCCGGGATCGCCAGCGGGCAGCGGGTGCGGAACACGCAGCCGGACGGCGGGTCGACGGGGGAGGGGATGTCACCCTCGAGGATGATCCGGCGGCGCTCGCGCTCGGCCACCGGGTCCTCCAGCGGGATCGCCGAGATCAGCGCCTGCGTGTAGGGGTGGCCAGGCGACTCGTACAGGCTCTCGCGCGGGGACCGCTCCATGATCCGACCGAGGTAGAGCACCAGCACCCGGTCGCTCATGTGCTCCACCGAGGCGAGGTCGTGACTGATGAACAGGTAGGACAGCCCCATCTCGTCCTGCAGCTGGCGAAGCAGGTTCATGATCTGCGACTGGACTGAGACGTCGAGGGAGGCGGTGGCCTCGTCGAGGATCAGCAGCTCTGGTTCCGCCGCCAGTGCCCGGGCGATGCACACGCGCTGGCGCTGGCCTCCCGACAGCTCGTGCGGATAACGGTCGAGGAACCGCTTGGGCAGCCCGGCCAGGTCCATCAGCTCGGTCACCCTGGCACGGCGACCACCCGACGGCTTGATCCGGTGGATGCGGAGTGGCTCCGCGACCGAGTCGGCGACGGTGGACCGCGGGTCCAGCGCGGCCAACGGGTCCTGGAACACCATCGCCATGCGACGGCGGACGTCGGTGATGGTGCGCCGGTCGGCAGCGAGCACGTCCGTTTCACCCAGACGGATGCTGCCCCGGTGCACCGGCACCAGCCGCAGCAGCGCATTGCCGATCGTGGACTTGCCCGATCCTGACTCGCCCACCAGTCCGACGGTCTGCCCCCGGCCGATGGTGAACGACACATCCTGCACTGCGTGCAGCCACTGACGTCGTCCTCCACCCCGCACGGGGAACCGGACATGCAGGTCCTCGACCGTCAGCAGCGGGGCGCTCTGTGGCTCGGCGGCCGGCAGGTGCGCCTCGACCGTCGTAGTCATGCGTCCTCCGGGAGGTAGAAGGAACGGACCCAGTGCCCGTCGGTCGGCTCGACCAGCTCCGGGTGCTCGGTCCGGCACCGCTCGTCGGCCCGCACCGAGCAACGGTCCCAGAAGACACACCCCGCGGGTATGGCGCGTGGATCGGGCGGCGAGCCGGGGATGCTGAGGAGCCGTTCAGCGCGGCTGCCCAGGTGCGGACGCGACTCAAACAGGGCGCGCGTGTAGGGGTGCTTGGTCTCCTGGAACAGGCGGACCGTCTCGGCACGCTCCACGACCTCGCCGCCATACATGACCACCACCTCGTCGGCGATCCCGCCGACGACCGCGAGGTCGTGGGTGATCCAGACGGTCGCGGTGCCCAGCCGCTCCTGGAGGTCGCGGATCGCCTCGATGATCTGGGCCTGGATCGTGACGTCCAGGGCCGTGGTCGCCTCGTCGGCGATCAGCACCTCGGGCTCGCAGGCCAGGGCGACCGCGATCATCACACGCTGCCGCATGCCGCCGCTGAGCTCGTGCGGGTAGGCCTTGAGCCGCCGTTCCGGGTCGGGGATGCCGACCAGCTCCAGGAGCTCCAGCGCACGGCCGCGCGCCTGCTTCGGCGTCATCGACAGATGCACCTCGGGCCCCTCGGTCAGCTGGCGCTCGACGGTGAGCATCGGGTTGAGCGAGGTCGCGGGGTCCTGGAAGACGAACCCGATGCGCCGCCCTCGCACCCGACGCAGGGCGTTGCCTCCCATCGAGAGCAGGTCGTGCTGGACGCCGTCGGATCCGGTGAGTACCACTGCGCCGGTGATCTCCGCGTTGCCGGGACCGAGCCCGGCGGCCGACAGCACCGAGACCGACTTGCCCGAGCCTGACTCGCCCACGATGCCCAGCGTCTGACCCTGCGCGACGGACCAGCTGACATCCCGCACGATCCGCGCCGACCCGATCGTCACGGACAAGGACTGCACATCCAGGGCGCCGCTCATCGGGTGCCTCCTCCGGCGGTGGCGGCCGAGCGGACGTCCAGCACGTCGCGCAGGATGTCGCCGAGCAGGTTGCAGGCGAGCACGGTGAGGAACACGGCAAGACCGGGGAAGACGCTCATCCACCAGGCGTCCTGGAAGAAGGCTCTGGAGTCGAACAGCATCCGGCCCCAGGACGGCTCGGGCGGCTGCACGCCGAGCCCCAGGAAGGACAGGCTGGCCTCCGAGAGGATCGCGAACGACAGGGACAGCGAGGTCTGCACGATGATCGGCGCCGAGATGTTGGGCAGCACGTGGCTGGTCATCTGCCGCCACGGACCCGCACCGAGCGACTTGGACGCCCGGACGTAGGTCTCGGTGCGCACCGACAGCGTGCTCGCCCGGGTGACTCTCGCGAACACCGGGATGTAGACGACGCCGATGGCAATCGTCGCCGTCGTGACGCCGGGGCCGAGGATGGCCACGATCGCCATCGCCAACAGGATCTCGGGGAACGCGAACAGGACGTCCTGGGAACGCATGATCACCGAGTCCAACCAGCCACCGAAGAAGCCGGCGAGCAGGCCCATCGTCACCCCGACCACCAGTGCGATCGAGACGGCGATCACCGACACCCGCACCGAGACCGCGGAGGAGGCGATCACCCGCGACAGGATGTCCCGTCCCAGCTCGTCCGTGCCGAACCAGTACTGCGCGTTGGGGGACTGGAGCCGGTCGGCGATGTTGATGTCGTTGATCTCGTAGGGCGCAAGCCAGTCACCGAACAGCGCCAGCACGATGACACCCAGCAGCACCAGGATCGAGGCCACGCCGACAGGCCGGCGCAGCAGCTCGGTGGCGACCCTCCGCCAGCCGCGCGGACCCTCAGCGGGGACGACGTGCTCGTATGCCGTGCGCTCCGGTTCCGCGGTCACGTCCGGGTTGGGATGAGTGCTCACTCGCCACCTCCCAGCTGGATCCGGGGGTCGACCTTGGCATAGAGCAGGTCGACGATCAGGTTCACGAGCAGGAAGACCACCGCGATGAGCAGCACCGCGCCCTGCAGGAGGGGGTAGTCCCGGGCGCGCACCGCGTCATACACCAGCAGTCCCAGACCGGGCCAGGCGAAGACCACCTCGACGACGATGACGCCGCCGAGGATGGCGGCGATCTGGGTTCCCGTGACGGTGATCACCGGCACCAGCGCGTTGCGGACGACGTGCCGCATGAGCACGGTCCGGGCGGGCAGACCCTTGGAGTTGGCCGTGCGCACGTGGTCCATCGACAGGGTCTCCAGCACCGAGGAGCGGACATAGCGGGTCAGGATCGAGCCGGCGACCGCGCCGACAGTGATCCCGGGCATGATCACCCGCTTGCCCCACTCGAGCGGGTCCTCGGTGATCGGGGTGTAGCCCGAGGGCGGCAGCCAGCCGAGGGTCGAGGAGAACAGCAGAATGAGGAGCATCCCGAGCCAGAAGTTCGGCAGCGAGACGCCGAGCTGGCTGATCGCCCGGACGACCGAGTCGACCGCGCCACCGTTGCGCACCGCCGAGATGATCCCCAGCGGGAAGGAGACCAGCAGGGCGATGACGATCCCGACGAGGGCGAGCGACACCGTCGCGGGCAGCCGCGCCGTCAGCAGGTGGGTGACCGGCTGACCGGACCGGAAGCTGACTCCGAGGTCGCCAGTCACCGCCTTCCCCACGTAGGTGAGGTACTGCTCCAGCGGTGGTCGGTCGAGTCCCGACGCCCGGCGCAGCGCCTCATACACCTCGGGGTCGAAGCGGGTGCCCATCCCGATGCGGATGGGGTCGCCCGGCACGAGGTGCACGATGAGGAACACGACAACCGTGACGCCGAACAGCACCACGACAGACTGGAACAGCCGGTGCAGGACGTAGGCCATGCGGAACTCCAGGTGTGTCGAGTGACCGCTCCGCGGCCCCGAGCGGGGGCCACGGAGCGGGTCGGTCAGTTGACGGTGACGTCGCGGAACCGGATCGCCCGGTTCGGCATGACCTCATAACCCTGCACGTCACCCGACCACGCCTGCACGACGTCCGGGTTGTATAGGTAGATGTAGCTCGCGTCGTCGGCGATCGTCGTGGCCACCTCGTCGTAGATGCCCTTGCGGGCCGCCTCGTCGGTCTCCGTCCGGCCCTGGTCGAGCAGCGCGTCGACCTCGGGGTTGGCGTAGCCCTGGTAGTTGTTGGCACCCTCGCTGTGGTGCTGGCTGTAGTAGAAGTCATCGGGGTCGATGTTGCCCAGCCAGCCCATCATGAGCATGTCGTAGTTGCCCTGCCCCTGCTCGTCCAGCCAGGCGCCGAAGTCGAGTGACTTGATCTCGCTGTTGATGCCGATGTCCGACAGCTGACTGGAGATGATCTGTGCGGCCTGCACCGTCTCCGGGTAGTCGGTGGAGACCATGATCTCCATCTCGATGCTGGCGGGGTCGACGCCCGCGCCCTCGAGCAGGCTAGTGGCCTGGTCCGGGTCGTAGGAGTACGTGTCGTAGGGGGTGTACCAGCTGCTGGACTCCGGGATCGCGGTCTGGTTGACGGTGGCGTTGCCGAACATGGTGGCCTCCGTGATGCCCTCCCGGTCGATCGCGTAGGCGATGGCCTGGCGCACCTCCACCTGGTCGAACGGCTCCCGCGCCTGGTTCAGGGCGAGGTACCAGTAGTCGTTCGAACCGACCTGCCCGAGCTCCAGTCCCTCCTGGTCGCCGAGCGAGGCGACCTGCTGGGGCGGGACGTTGTCGGTCCAGTGGACGTCACCGGACTGGAGCGACGCCAGGGCCGTGGTCGGCTCGGAGATGAACCGGAACTCCACGCCGTCGACCTCCGGTGCTCCGCCGAAGTAGTCCTCGTTCGACTCCAGCGTGATCGACGAACCGGGCGTGTAGTCGGTCAGCGAGAAGGGCCCGGTGCCGACGGGCGCCGTGGTCACGTCGCCGGACTCGACGTTGTCCTGCTGCACGATCGCGACCCCCTTGTAGCCGCCGACATTGGCCAGCAGGTTGGGAGACGGCTCGGTCACCGCGATCTCGACGGTGTGTTCGTCCACGGCGGTCACCGACTCTACGGTGGAGAAGCGCCAGGACGGCGAGAGTTCCTCCTCCATGATCCGGGTGTAGGAGTAGACGACGTCGTCAGCGGTGAAGTCGCTGCCGTCGTGCCACGTCACGTCATCGCGCAGGTGGAAGGTCCAGGTGAGCTGGTCGTCCGAGGTCTCCCACGACTCGGCCAGCGCCGGCTGCATCTCCAGGTTGACGTCCGGCTCGATGAGCGTGTCGTAGACGTTCTCAAGCACCTGGAAGGAGAAGTAGGCGGTAGTGACGTGCGGGTCCAGCTGGTCGGGCTCGCCCGCGATGGCCGCGATCAGCGTGCCGCCGGCGGCCGGAGCTCCCTCCTCCGACCCGTTGGAGGCGGTGCCGCCCTCTTGGTCGCCGTTGATGTCGACGCCCTCTCCACCGCCTGAGCAGGCGGCCAGCGTGAGGGCGAGAGTGAGTCCGGCGGCGAGCCGGAACGTCGTGGGACGAGACATGATGGCTGCTCCTCTGGGTGTTGCTAACCTGCTCGACAGAGTGAAGATTTCTTCATCATGCTGTAGATTCGTCCGGCTGGCAACAGCCCAACTGGGTTCTCTGGTGACCGTCACCGAATCGTGACCCGGCCAGATCGCAAGAGGAGCACCCGTGACCTACTCCGTGGTAGCGCTCTCCGAGGACGGCGCCCGCCTTGGCGTGGCGACCGCCTCGCGGTCCCTGGCTGTCGGAGCCGCCGTGCCGGCCCTCGCGCCCCAGGTCGGCGCCCTGGTCACCCAGGCCTACACGAACCAGCGGTTCCGGGCGCTGGGGCTTCAGCTGCTGCGCGACGGGCTCTCGCCCGAGGACGTGATCACCCGGTTGGCGCAGGTGGACGACGACTTCGACCGGCGCCAGGTCGGCATCGTCGACGTCCACGGGCGCACCGCGGCCTGGACCGGCAGAAGCTGCACGCCCTGGGCGGGAGCGATGGAAGGACCCGGATTCGTCCTGGTGGGCAACCTCCTCACGGGGCCGGCCGTGGTGGACGAGATGCACCGGATCATGGCCGCGGAGCCGGGTGAGCCGTTCGCTGCCCGGCTCCTCGCAGCGCTCGAGGCCGGCGAGAAGGCCGGTGGGGACGCGCGCGGTCAGCAGAGCGCGGCGCTGCGCGTGGTCAACAACGCCTTCGAGGACGTCTCCCCGCCGCTGTCCGAGGTCGACCTGCGCGTGGACGACGACCCGCAACCCCTGAGTCGACTCCGTACGATGCTGGCGACCCTGCCCACCGCCGCCGCCGACGTGACCGCAGAGCTCACCGACCCCGCGCGGTCCACTCCTACGATGGACTGACGATGCCACCTGCACACCTGCCCGCCGGAGCGCCGCCGGATGTTGCCGACGTCGGCAGCCGGGTGCGCCGGATCCGGCAGCAGCTCGGCCTGACCGTCGAGGAGTTCGCCCGTGCGTCCGGGCTCAGCGCCGGCATCGTGAGCCAGCTGGAACGCGGCCAGGGCAACCCCTCGTTCAGCACCTTGTGCCGGCTGGCGGAGGGGCTGGGTGTCCACGTCGCCGAGCTGCTTCGGGAGGACAGTTCGCACCGCTCGGCCCTGGTGCGGGCGGACAACCGGCTGCAGCTCCCGCTGGCGGAGGACCCCGAGGGGCTGGTGCGCGAGCTCCTCACGCCCACGCTGGAGTCGCCGATGCAGGTCATCCGCACGGTGATGCCGGCGCATACCTCCCACGAGCGGCGCCCGTTCCGGCACCTGGGGACCGAGTCGGTGCACGTGCTCGCCGGTCGCCTCGTGGTGGTGATCGGGGATGAGCGCCACGAGCTCGAGGCGGGGGACACGATCACCTACGACTGCACGCTGGGCCATTGGTGGGAGAACTCCTCCGACGAGCCGGCCGAGCTCATCGGCATGACCGTGCCACTCGCTCTCTGACCGCATGTCGGTAGCGCCGAGCGCTCCCGATGACAGACACTGACGCTCATGATCTGGATCTGCGAGACGTGCGCGGTGGAGACGGCCGACCTGGAGACGCCGCCGGGTGAGTGCGCAATCTGCGCCGACGAGCGGCAGTGGGTGCCGGAGGGCGGCTCAAGGTGGACCACGCTCACCGAACTCCGTGAGCGGGGCACCCGCACCGTCGTCAAGGAGGTCGAGGCCGACCTCTGGGGCATCCGCGCCGAACCGCAGGTGGGGATCGGGCAGCAGACGATGGTGGTGCGCACGCCGGAGGGGACGCTGCTCTTCGACTGCGTGGGCTACATCGACGACGACGCTGTCGAGTTCGTGCGGAGCCTGGGACCGACGCTGGCGGTCGCCGCCAGCCACCCGCACATGTATGGCGTCCAGACCGAGTGGGCGGCAGCCCTGGACGCACCGGTCCTGCTGGCCGAGCGCGACCGCGAGTGGGTGCGTCGGGACGAACGTGCCGAGTTCTATGACGACCGCAGGGAGGTCTCGCCCGGGCTCACCCTGCACCGGGTCGGCGGACACTTCCGCGGGCAGGCGGTCGTGGAGTGGGCCACCGGCAACGAGGGACGAGGCGTCCTCCTCGCCGCCGACGCGATCTTCACCAACCCGGACCGCAAGACGGTCAGCTTCATGCGCAGCTATCCCAACCGGCTGCCGCTGTCCGGCAACGTGGTCCAGCGCCTCGCGGCCCAGGTCGAGCAGCTGCACTTCGACCGGCTCTACAACAACTTCGGCGCCGTCGTGCCGGTGGACGCCAAGGCGGTCGTCCGCTACTCGGCCGACCGGCACACCGCCTGGGTCCGGGGCGACTACGACGACCTGACCTGAGCCCCCTCAGCCCGCCACCGCTGAGGCCAGGTGGCCCAGCGACTGCTCCAGCTGCTCCTCGCCGACCAGCGGGAAGCCGATGTCCTGGAGGATCCGCTCGTCGGTCACCCGCGACCAGTCGTAGCTCAGCACCACGTTCGTCGAGTCGCTGCCGCGCGGCTCCAGCTCCCAGATCCACTCCCAGCCGGGCGGCTCGGTGCCGACGGGCGCCGTCTCCCAGGCGAGCAGGTGGTTCTCGTCGTAGCCGATGACGTGGTTGTCGGTCTTGTACTCCCCGCCCATGTGGTCGCCCTCCATGTTCATGGTGAAGACCTGACCGGTGCCGGTGATGCGGTCCGTCCCCTCGTCGGAGCGCACGAAGCCGGAGCCGTCGATCTCCCGGTGCCGCTCCGGGTTGGAGAGCACCTCGAAAATGTCCTGGGCCGACGCGTCGATCACGCGGCTGACCGTGATCCTCTTGACCTTGGTCATAGGGTTCTCCTCTCCTGGCCGGTCGCGACCGGACCTTCCCTTCGACGCTATGTCCGAAAGTGCACGGTCGCACGTGGGCCGCCCACCTACGATGCCGGGATGGACACGAACCGCTCGCTCACGGCACGGCGCGCGGCGGAGCGTGGGACGGCCGCGGTGCTGCGACTGTGGGAGCGTCTCGGCCTGCCGGCGGACTCGCCCGAGGTGGTGTCCAACCGCGGCTCGCTGATGGTCCGTATGCCGGGGGCCGGCCTGGTCGCGCGGGTCTCGACCCACACCGGTGCTCAGCGGCAGGACCAGGGGTGGTGGCTGGGCGTCGAGGTCGCCACCGGCCGGATCGCGCACGCTGCCGGTGTCCCCGTCGTGCCGCCAGCCCAGAGCGTGGACCCCGGCCCGCATGAGGTCGACGGGCTCTGGGTGTCGCTCTGGGAGGACCAGGGGGACCAGGACGGCATGGCCACGCCGGAGGAGTCCGCCCAGGCACTCGTGGCGTGGCACCGGGCGCTGGCCGACAGCGGCGAGGACCTGCCGGTCATGACGGTGGCCCACCAGGTGATCACCGAACCGCTGGAGTATGCCGTGCGCCACGGCTTCCTCGACACGGCCGAGCACGCGGCCCTCACCCGGGAGCACGAGGAGGCGCTCGCCGGGATCGCCGGCCTGGGCACCGAGGAGGTGCTGCTGCACGGGGACGCCCACCGGGGCAACCTGCTCCGCGACAGCTCCGGCGTATGGCGCTGGAACGACCTGGAGGAGTCCTGCCGCGGACCGATCGAGTGGGACCTCGCCGTCCTGGGCAGCACGCCGACGGAGGACGTCGGGAGAGCCGCGCTCACGGCATACTGCGAGCTCACCGACCGGAAGGTGCCGACGCCCGACGACCTGGCCCCGTGGTTGCGGCTGCGCCGTCTGGAGGGCAACGCGTGGGCGATCGGCTGTGCCGTGACGTTTCCGGAGCGATACGCCGACCCGGCCCGGCACTATGTCGACGAAATCGTCGAGAGGTCCCTCGACCCGAGAAGGCGTCCCTCGACTCGAGGTAAGTCGTCGGGTTAGGAGGCCACTTCTCGGGTCGGCTGGGAGGTGGCACCGATGAGTTCTGGCGCGGCTCCCGGTCGAACCTAGGACACCTCAGCGCAGAAAGGACATCTCATGGCACGCACAGTTGGTGCCCACCTGTTCAACTCGGTGAATGGTGTGGTGGAGTCTCCGGACCAGTGGCAGTTCGACTCGTTCGGACCCGACGACATGGCGGGGATGGGCAAGGTCATCGCCGAGGTCACCGACGTCGTGATCGGGCGGAACCTCTGGCAGGAGTGGGCGGAGTACTGGCCGACTGCCGGTGCCGGCGACCCCTTCGCCGACTTCATCAACCCGGTGCGCAAGCACGTGATCAGCTCGAGCCTGGACGACGTCTCCGGGTGGCAGAACTCCACGCTCGTCGACGGCGACCCGGTGGACTACGTCCGAGCGCTGGCGGACAACGGTGAGGCAGGGTGGATCAGTGTCGCCGGCGGCATCGAGACGGTCCGGTCGCTGTTCCTGGCGGGTGTGGTCGACACACTCACGCTCACCACGCATCCGGTGACCGGTGTCGGCCGCCGACTGTTCGACGACAGCGTGCCGATCACCCGGCTGGAGCTGGTCGAGGCGCCCACCACGTCGACCGGCAACGTCGTCATGACCTACCGCCTGCGCGGCTGAGCGCGCACCACACCGGCGCGCCTACTCGGGCTTGCGCCTCGTCGGGTCGACGGTCCCGGTCGCGTTGGCGTGCAGCAGCGAGAGCTGGTTGATCTCCGCGAGGTTCTTGGTCAGCTCGAAGTTCACCCAGCTGGCCACGAGCCACATCGGCACGGGATCCTCCGTGAACCCGCTCACCGGCTGGTCCAGGTCGGCGTCCCGGAGGACGTCGTCCCACATCGACTTGGCGGCCACCAGCCCCTCGGTGTCCCCGCTCCAGGCATGGTCCCCAGGTTCCATCTTGGGTCGGCCGTGCGCCAGGTTGGCGGCGTTGGCCCACCACCACTCGATGTGCCAGAGGACCCACGCGATCGTCGTGTCCGGCAGCGGCGGGTTCTCCTCATCCGGCCAGTCCGCAACCCAGCCCTCGGTAGTCCGCCGGACCGTGCACACGTTGTCGGACGGCTCCCAGAGCATCACCTCGTCGGTGACCCGGTCGATGACATAGCCCTCGGCGAACTGCCAGGCGATGTCCAGCTGTTGTCTGAGCAGCGCCCGGCGGTCTCCGCTGTCCGGTTCCATGCGGCTATCCCACCAGAGGTAGTGGCCGTGAGGCCAGGAACTTTCATCCGTCTACCGGTGCGTCGCGGCCTAGAGTCTTGGCGAACTCGCCCGGGGTGCGCCCGGTCACCCGGCCGAAGTCGCGGGTGAAGTGGGCCTGGTCGGTGTACCCGAGGTCTGCGGCGATCCCGGCCAGCGTCTGGGTGCCGTGCTTGAGATGGTGGACGGCCTCGTGCAGGCGCCGCCGCTGGATCAGCCACTTGGGGGTGAGCCCGAGGTGGCGCTCGGTGAGCCGCTGGAGCGAGCGCTCGGTGACACCGACCCGCGCTGCCAGGTCGGTGACGGTGAGCAGGTCCGGGTCGGACTCGACGACCTGCACCACCCGGTTGAGGAGCTCGCCCTCGGCGTCGAGCGGGAGCGCGGCCTCCAGGCACCGGTCTACCTCTGCGATGGCCTCCGCGTGCCGGGACGGTGCGGTCGGCTCGCCAGCCATCAGCTCACGGACGCGAGGGACGAGCGGAGCGAGGTGCTCCAGCTCGGACAGGTCCACAGCGGAGTCGACCAGTCCGGAGACGTCGCGGGCCGCCACGGCGGTGCCGGCCCCGGGCTGCAGCATGACGCCCACGGCCCAGCCGCTCCCGCTCAGGGTCACCGTGGACAGGCCGCGCGCCACTCCATAGAAGCGGGCGTAGTCCGTGGCGATGACGAGCAGACACGTGGGGTACTGCAGGACCTGCTCCTCGACGTCCGTCCCCTCGGGCAGGTCCCAGACGGGGACCCAGTAGTGCCGCACCAGGGACTGCAGCCGCTCGGCGGGACGATACCGATGCACCGGCGGCGCGAGTGTGGCGCGCTCAGTCAGCCGGGCCTTGTCGACCGCGTGCGGGGGTTCGGCCATGTGTCGGATTATTGCAATTCCGCGGGTCACTGCGGCGGTGATCATGGAGTCATGACCGACACGCAGACCACTCACCTCGACCTGTCAGACCTCTACCGCGACCGAGCCGGCGCCATCGGTGACCTGCTGGCCACGACCCAGGAGTGGGACGCTGCCACCCCGTGCGAGGGATGGACCGTGCGCGACCTGGTGGCCCACCTGATCGAGACCCAGCGCGACTTCCTGAGCCAGCGCGGCCTGGAGCTGCCCACCGTTTCCCTCGATAACCCGCGAGAGGCGTGGGCCGCGCACACCGCGGAGGTCCGGGAACTGCTCGGTGACCCGGAGATCGGCGCCCGAGAGTACGACGGCTACTTCGGCCCGGCTACCGTCGCCGGGACGATGGCCACCTTCTACGGCTGGGACCTGTTGGTGCACCGCTGGGACCTCGCCCGGGCGCTCGGCGCCGACGATCGGTTCACGCCCGAGGAGCTGGACGCGATCGAGGCCGCGATCCCCGGCTTTGGGGACGCCCTCTACAGCGCGGGCATCTGCGCCGCTCCGGTCGACGTCCCCGAGACAGAGTCCCGGCAGGTGTGGCTGCTGGCGCGACTCGGTCGGGATGCCCGTTGACCCGACTCGACACCATGAGTCGGGCCCACCGGTCCGACACCACCAGGCCGGCTCACGGCATACGGCCATCTGCCGACCGACCACGTGGTGCCGCAGACTGGAGGCATGCGCATCGCCCTCCTGGCTGCCGGCAGCCGCGGTGACTACGAGCCGGTGCTGGCCGTCGCCCGCGGGCTGCAGGCGCGCGGGCACGAGGTCGGCATCACCGCCACCACCGACTTTGTCGGTCTGGTGCGCGAGGCGGGGGTGCCCGTCGAGGAGGTCGCGCTCGACGCCATGGCCTACTACCGCAGCGACGCACTGCGCCAGGGCATGCCGACCGGCCTGACCGAGCAGATGGGGCTGCTCCGTGACGTGGCGCGCGTGATGGCACCTGCGGTCCGCGACGCGATGACGGATCTGCTGCCGCGCTACGACGCGCTGGTCACGACCGCCATGAGCTCGGCGTGGCCCGGGATGGTGGGGGGACCCCGGAAGCCTCAGGTCCTGATGATGTTCGTGCCGGCGCTGCCGTCGGTATGGGGTGACTCGAGCCTGTACTCGGTGCGTCCGGGCCGGTCGGTGCACAACCTGGTGGCCGGGCTCCGGGCGACGCTGCCCTCCCTGCGGTTGGCTTCCGCTGATCCGACCGCGTCGCGCCGGGCGCGTCTGCGCGGGCTGGCGCAGCTGGCGACGGCCCCCGCCTTCATCGCCAACAGTCCGCAGCTCGTGACACCACGCCGGGTCGGTGGGCGGATGGTGCGGAGCACCGGCTACCCGTTCCTCGACCTCCACGCCGCTCTCTCTCAGGAGGTCGCGCGGTTCCTTGACTCGGGCCCTCCTCCGGTCTACGTCGGGTTGGGGTCGCACACGGTCCCCACCGTCCGCGACGCGTTGGCGCACACCGTCTCCGCGGTGCTGGAGCTGGGGCACCGGGCCGTCGTGATGCGCGGCTCCGGGCTGGAGGACGGGACGCCGTATGACGAGCGCGTCCTGTTTGTCGATCACGTCCCGCACGAGCTCCTCTTCCCGCGGACGGCTGCGGTCGTGCACCACGGCGGCGCGGGGACCACGGCTCAGGCGCTGCGCGCGGGGCGTCCCCAGGTGGTGCTGCCGTTCACGATGGACCAGCCGTTCTTCGCGCGCCGGGTGCATGAGATAGGGGTCGGCGCGGCGCCGGTGCCCGCGCCCGAGGCGAGTGAGCCACGGTTGCGCTCGGCGCTGTCCGCCGCTCTCGAGCAGAGCGTCGTTGAGCGTGCTGCGCACGTCGGTGCCGTGGTGCGGGCTGAGGACGGCGTGGCTGGCGCCGTCGCGGTGATTGAACGAGAGCTCCGGCGCTGACTATCAGCCACCTCTGCCGGCTGGCACGCGCCGTCTCAAAGGGAACGCGCCGCCCCCGCTGATGCGGGGACGGCGCGTGGTGAGTGACCAGGCGGTGTGCTAGCGGGCCACCAC
>DATGRS010000013.1:0-20575 GCA_035303365.1 Ornithinicoccus sp. | reverse complement strand
GCGGCAAGCGAGGTGGTACCGCGGCGTCTCGTCGTCCTCGTGCACAGCAGTGGACGAGTTGACGCGACGAGCAGGAGCCGCCCGATGACCTACCCCAAGGTCGACACCGCCAAGCAGGGACTGACGCCGTCCCCAGACTTCCCCAGCCTCGAGCAGGCAGTGCTGGCCTACTGGGAGGAGCACGACACCTTCGTCAAGAGTGTCGAGCAGCGTGACGCCGGGGAGCTCGGCTCCAACGAGTTCGTGTTCAACGACGGGCCGCCCTTCGCCAACGGCCTGCCGCACTACGGCCACCTGCTGACCGGCTATGTCAAGGACGTCGTCCCGCGCTACCAGACGATGCGGGGGCGCCGGGTCGAGCGTCGCTTCGGCTGGGACACCCACGGCCTCCCGGCCGAGCTCGAGGCCATGAGCCAGCTCGGCATCAAGACCAAGGACGAGATCCTCGAGCTCGGCATCGAGGCGTTCAACGCCAAGTGCCGTGACTCCGTGATGCGGTACACCGACGAGTGGCGCGACTACGTCACCCGCCAGGCGCGCTGGGTCGACTTCGAGAACGACTACAAGACGCTCAACGTCGACTACATGGAGTCGGTGATCTGGGCGTTCAAGCAGCTGCACGACAAGGGTCTTGCCTACGAGGGCTTCCGCGTGCTGCCCTACTGCTGGAACGACCAGACCCCGCTGTCCAACCACGAGCTGCGGATGGACGAGGAGGTCTACCAGGTCCGGCGCGACCCCGCCGTCACCGTCGGCCTGCGGATCCTGCCGCAGGAGGGTGGCCCGGCCGACGACGTGCTCGCCGGGGCGCTGGCGCTGGTCTGGACGACGACGCCGTGGACCCTGCCCTCCAACCTGGCGATCATGGTCGGCGAGGAGATCGACTACGTGGTCGTCGAGAGCGACCACACGGGCCGCACCGAGCGCTACCTGCTCGCAGAGGCGCGCGTGCCGGCATACAAGAACGAGCTGGGCGACGAGCCCACGGTCGTCGGCCGGTTCACCGGTGCCGAGCTGGCCGGCCGGTCCTACCTGCCGCCGTTCGAGTACTACGTCGGCTGGGAGCGCGCGCACCGCCTGGTCGTCGCCGAGTTCGTCACCACCACCGACGGCTCCGGACTGGTCCACACCGCCGGGGCGTTCGGTGAGGACGACAAGGTGGTCACCGACCGCGAGGGCATCGAGGCGGTCATGCCGGTCGGCGCCGACGGCCAGTTCACGGCACCGGTCAACGAGTATGCCGGGATGCTGGTCTTCGATGCCAACGCCCCGATCATCGAGCACCTGAAGGCGGCCACGCGGGCCCAGGACCCGTCCCGGGAGGGCGAGGAGCTGGACCGCGGCGCGGTCACCGAGGGCACGGTGCTGCTGCGTCGGGAGGCCTACGACCACTCCTACCCGCACTGCTGGCGGTGCCGCGAGCCCCTGATCTACAAGGGTGTGTCGTCCTGGTTCGTCGAGGTGACGAAGTTCAAGGAGACGATGCTGCGCACCAACGAGGACATCACCTGGGTGCCCGAGCACGTCAAGCACGGCCAGTTCGGCAAGTGGCTGAGCAACGCCCGCGACTGGTCCATCTCACGCAACCGGTTCTGGGGCAGCCCGATCCCGGTGTGGAGGTCGGACAACGAGGCCTACCCGCGGACCGACGTCTACGGCTCGCTGGCCGAGATCGAGGCCGACTTCGGCGAGCTCCCGCGCAACCGCGACGGTGAGGTCGACCTGCACCGGCCGTTCGTCGACGAGCTGACCCGGCCGAACCCCGACGACCCGACGGGGCAGTCCACCATGCGCCGCGTGGAGGACGTGCTCGACGTGTGGTTCGACTCCGGGTCGATGCCGTATGCGCAGTGGCACTTCCCGTTCGAGAACACCGAGTGGTTCGAGCAGCACTACCCGGCCGACTTCATCGTGGAGTACATCGGCCAGACCCGCGGCTGGTTCTACACGATGCACGTCCTGGCGGCGGCCCTGTTCGACCGCCCGGCGTTCGAGACCTGCATCAGCCACGGCATCGTCCTGGGCAGTGACGGCCAGAAGATGTCCAAGTCGCTGCAGAACTACCCCGACGTGCGCGAGGTGTTCAACCGCGACGGCGCCGACGCGATGCGCTGGTTCCTGATGTCCAGCCCGATCCTGCGCGGCGGCAACCTCGTCGTCACCGAGCAGGGGATCCGCGACGGGGTGCGCCAGGTGCTGATCCCGCTGTGGAACGCGTGGTACTTCTTCGGCCTCTACGCCAACGCCTCGGGCCTCGAAGCCAAGTGGGCCACCGGGTCGACGCACGAGATGGACCGCTACATCCTGGCCAAGACCCGGGACTTCGTCACCGAGGTCCAGGAGGCCCAGGACGCGTTCCACATCGCTGCGGCCTGTGACGCCGTGCGGTCCTTCGTGGACGTGCTCACCAACTGGTATATCCGCGGCTCGCGCGACCGCTTCTGGGACGAGGACCAATCCGCGTTCGACACGCTCTACACGGTGCTGGAGGTGACCTGTCGGGTCGCCGCTCCGCTGCTGCCGCTCACGACCGAGGAGGTATGGCGGGGGCTCACCGGCGGTGAGTCGGTGCACCTGACCGACTGGCCCGAGGCGCAGGACCTGCCCCAGGACGACGACCTGGTCGCGGCCATGGACACCGTGCGGGAGGTCTGCTCGGTAACCCTGGGCCTGCGCAAGGCAGAGAACCTGCGCGTGCGCCTGCCCCTGTCCACGCTGACCGTGGCCACGGCGCACCCGGAGGGACTGTCGGCGCTGACTGACATCGTGCGGGACGAGGTCAACGTGCGAGAGGTGGTGGTGCTCGACCTGAACGACCAGGCCGCCTCCTCCCTGTCGCAGTCTGTGCAGCAGAAGCTGACCGTCAACGCACGTGCGGTAGGGCCGCGACTGGGCAAGGACGTCCAGACGGCGATCAGGGGCGCCAAGTCGGGCGACTGGTCGGTGGCCGAGGACGGGACCGTGACCGCCGGCGGGCTGGAGCTCCTCGAGGGTGAGTACACGTTGGAGACGGTCGTCGCCGAGCCCCCGGACGGCACCTCGCAGTCGACGGCCATGCTGCGGGGGCAGGGCGGTGGTTTCGTCGTGCTCGACACCGAGGTCACCGAGGACCTGGCCCGCGAGGGCCTGGCCCGCGACCTGGTCCGTGCCGTGCAGGGTGCCCGCAAGGACGCCGGCCTGCAGATCACCGACCGGATCAGCCTGACGGTCGTCGGCAACGACGACGTGTGGGACGCCGCGATGGCCCACCAGCAGCTGGTGATGGCCGAGACCCTGGCCGTCCAGTTCGGCGCGGCCGGGGCCGGTACGCCGCTGCCCGAGCCGCCCAACCACAACCTCGGTGGCGGCACCGACCCGGACGGCGGCACCCAGCCCCGCATCACGTCATACTCCACGTCGGCCACGCTGGACGGCGGCCGCACGGTGGAGCTGCTGATCACGA
The DNA here is from genome assembly GCA_035303365.1 of Ornithinicoccus sp. GTDB lineage: Bacteria > Actinomycetota > Actinomycetes > Actinomycetales > Dermatophilaceae > Ornithinicoccus. Next base: position 17,133 of record DATGRS010000013.1, on the reverse strand, counting down.
AGGTGGACGCTCGATGACCGCTGACCCCGCGATCGAGGCCAGGATGGCGCAGGTGACCGCGGACATCCTGGCCCGGTCCCCGGAGAACGTCGTCGAGCCGACCCTCGACCGGGTCGCTCAGGTGATGGACCTGCTGGGCCACCCCCAGCGCAACTTCCCGACGATCCACCTCACCGGCACCAACGGGAAGACCTCGACCACCCGGATGATCGAGCGGCTCCTGCGCGAGATGGGCCTGAAGACCGGCCGCTTCACCAGCCCGCACCTGCACGACATGCGCGAGCGGATCAGCATCGCCGGCGAGCCGGTCAGTGCCGAGCGGTTCCTGTCCGCCTACGACGACGTCATGCCGTTCGTGCAGATGGTCGACGAGACGTCGGTGGCCGCCGGCGGGCCGCGGATCACCTACTTCGAGCTGCTGGCGATCGTGGCCTACGCGGTCTTCTCCGACGCCCCGGTGGATGTCGCCGTCGTGGAGGTCGGCCTCGGCGGGGTCTGGGACGCGACCAACGTCGCCGACGGCTCGGTGGCCGTGGTGACGCCGATCGCGATCGACCACACCCGGCTGCTGGGGGACAACCTCATCGACATCGCGACCGAGAAGGCGGGCATCGTCAAGTCCGACGCGATCGCCGTGCTGGGTGTGCAGGAGAACGAGGTCATGCAGCTCCTGCTGGAGCGCGCCGACGAGGTGGGTGCCTCCGCGCAGGTCGAGGGCCTCGCCTTCGGCGTGCTGGAGCGCGAGGTGGCGGTCGGCGGCCAGCTGCTGTCGGTTCGCGGGCTGGCCGGTGACTACACCGACGTGTTCCTTCCCGTCTTCGGCGGGTTCCAGGCGCACAACGCCGCCCTGGCGATCGCCGCGGTCGAGGCGTTCGTCGGTGGGGGAGAGCAGCCGCTGGACCAGGACGTCGTGAGGGCCGCCTTCGCCGACGTGACCTCACCCGGCCGCCTGGAGGTGGTGCGGCGCAGCCCCACGGTGCTGGTGGACGCCGCCCACAACCCCGCCGGGGTGGCGGCCATGGCCGAGGCGGTCCGCGAGTCGTTCACCTTCCACCGCCTGGTCGGTGTCGTCGCCGTGCTGCAGGAGAAGGACGCCGAGGCGATGCTCGAGCAGCTCGAACCGCTGCTGGACCACATCGTGGTCTCCCGCAGCTCCTCGCCCCGCGCGATCAGACCTGCGCGGCTCGGGGAGATGGCCGTCGAGCTGTTCGGTGAGGACCGCGTCACCGTGGTGGAGAACCTGCCCGATGCCCTGGACCTCGCGGCCGGCCTGGCCGACGAGGGCGGCATGAGCGGCGCCGTGCTCGCGACGGGGTCGATCACCACCGTCGCCGACGTGCGGATGCTGCTCGGCGCCAACCGGCCGGAGGACCAGCACTCGTGACGTGGCTGCGACACCTGCGGTTCGCCGGAGCGCTCGGCCCGATGACCCGCAGGCTGACCTCGATCGTGCTCGGCGGTCTGGCGATGACACTCTTCTTCGGGGCCCTCGTGGCGCGCCAGCTGGAGCTGGCGGGCGGCGGAACGGAACAGCGCGCCAATGCGCTGCTGGTCGGTGGGACGGTCCTGGCGGTCCTGGCGATCGTCGCGGCCGGCGGTCTGCGCCGCTCGTGGGGCGTGACGCTGGGCTGGGTCGTGCTCGGACTGACCGCTCTGAGCACTGCGGTGCTCACCGCGATGTGGATCGTCACGCTCATCTTCGGCGCCCTGTGGGTGCTCGCGCTGGTGCAGGGCCCCAGCATGGAGGAGATGACCCGGGCCTGGATCGCCGAGCACGGTGACGTGCACCCCGACGAGCGCCCGCACTCGACCGAACCCACCACGCGGGAGGACGACGCCTGATGGGCTTTCTCGAGGCCATGGTCCTCGGGCTGGTTCAGGGACTCACCGAGTTCCTGCCGATCAGCTCCAGCGCCCACCTGTCGATCGTCGGCCAGCTCTTCGGCACCGGCGACCCGGGGGCCGCGTTCACCGCCATCAGCCAGCTCGGCACCGAGGCCGCCGTCCTCGTCTTCTTCTGGCGGGACATCGTCCGGATCATCAGCCAGTGGGCCCGGTCCCTGGTCGGCCGGGTGCCGCGGGACGACCCTGATGCCCGCATGGGATGGCTGGTGATCATCGGCTCGATCCCGATCGGCGTGCTCGGGTACACGCTGCAGGACTACATCGAGACCGACCTGCGCAGCCTGTGGCTCACCGCCACGATGCTGCTGGTCTTCGCCCTGGTCATCTTCGCCGCCGACCGGGTCGCCGCCCGGGTGCAGCACCCGAAGAAGCTCCGGGAGATCACCTGGCGGGACGGCATCCTCTACGGCCTGGCCCAGTCCCTCGCCCTGATCCCCGGCGTCTCGCGCAGCGGCGGCACCATCGCGGCCGGCCTGTTCATGGGCTACAGCCGCGAGACGGCTGCCCGCTACAGCTTCCTGCTCGCGATCCCCGCGGTCCTCGGCTCCGGCTTCTACCAGGTGCTCAAGATCTCCGACGACCCGGTCACTCCCGCCTGGGGCCCGATCTGGCTGGCCACCGGCATCGCGTTCGTCGTCGCGCTCGCGGTCATCGCCTGGTTCATGCGCTACATCACCACGCACACGTTCACGCCGTTCGTGGTCTACCGGGTCGCCCTGGCCCTCGTGCTGTTCGCGCTCCTGGGGACCGGCGTCCTGGTCGCGTGACGGTCGGGCGCGCACGGCTGGGTAGGGTGACGGCGTGAGCGAGAAGATCGAGCGGTCCCTGGTCCTGGTCAAGCCCGACGGCTTCCGTCGCGGTCTCAGCGGGGAGGTGCTGCGCCGGATCGAGGCGAAGGGCTACACCCTGGTCGCGCTGGCGATCACGACTCCCACCGCGGAGCAGCTGGCGACCCACTACGCCGAGCACGAGGGCAAGCCGTTCTACGAGCCGCTGGTCGAGTTCATGTCCTCCGGCCCGGTGACCGCCGTCGTCATCGAGGGGCACCGCTGCATCGAGGGCTTCCGCGCCCTGGCCGGCACCACCGACCCGAGCGCAGCGCTGCCGGGGACCATCCGGGGCGACCTGGGCCGCGACTGGGGCCTGAACGTCCAGCAGAACATCGTGCACGGCTCGGACTCCCCGGAGTCCGCGAGCCGCGAGATCGCCATCTGGTTCCCGGATCTCGGCTGACCCGTGGCGTCCCGGCGCACCGAGTGAGCGAACCCGTGCCGTCCCCTCTGGTCCTCGGCCCGATGGTGCGCCACGTCGACGGGACGAGCGCCGCGGTCTGGGTGGAGACCGCGCGGGCCGGTGAGGTCGCCGTCCGGCTCCCGGACGATGCAGACCGGGGCGTATGGCGTGCACCCACCTTCCGCGTCCACGGCCACCACTACGCACTGGTCGAGGTGACGGGCCTGCGCCCGGGCGAGCGCACGGCATACGAGCTGCTGCTCGACGGGGAGGTGGTGTGGCCGCGGCCGGACGACCCGTTCCCGGCGCCGGCACTGGCGGCGAGCCCACCGGAGGGACCGCTGCGGCTGGCGTTCGGCTCGTGCCGCACCAGCGTGCCGCACGACACGGTCCATGAGGTGACGCACGGCGTGGACGCGCTGCGCACCTACGCCCTGGCGCTGAGCGCGGGGGAGCGTGGCCCGCTGGGCGTCGTGCCGGATCTGCTCCTGCTGCTCGGCGACCAGGTCTATGCCGACTCCACGAGCTCGGCGATGCAGGAGTTCATCGCCTCCCGGCGCAGCCTGGAGGAGGAGCCGGGCGAGGAGCTCGCCGACTACGAGGAGTACGCGCACCTCTACCTGCTGGCCTGGAGCGAGCCGGCCCTGCGCTGGCTGTTCTCCTGGCTGCCGAGCCTGATGATCTTCGACGACCACGACATCCGCGACGACTGGAACACCTCCCTGGCATGGCGCCACGAGATGGAGGAGACGAGCTGGTGGCACGGGCGCGTGGTCGCCGGGCTGGGGTCCTACTGGGTCTATCAGCACCTGGGCAACCTGTCGATGGAGGCCCGCGCCGCGGACCCGCTCTGGGTGGAGCTGCTGCGTCGGCAGCGGGAGAGGCCCGGGCAGGAGGTGGACCTGACGGAGGTCGTCGACGCGTTCGCCGACCGGGCCGACCGTGAGCCGTTGTCCTACCGCTGGTCCTACACGCACCCGCTGGGCCGCTCGCACCTGGTGGTGATCGACTCGCGCGCCGCGCGCCGGCTCGAGCCGGAGCGCCGGGCGATGCTCGACGAGCGGGAGATGGCATGGCTCGACGAGCAGCTCACCGGCGATGTCGACCACCTGGTGATCGCCACCTCCCTGCCCTACCTCCTGCCGCCGGGGATCCACCACCTCGAGGCCTGGGACGAGGCGCTGGTCGGCGGGGCCTGGGGGGCGCCCTTCCGGCGGGTCGGGGAGTGGCTGCGCCAGGAGCTCGACCTGGAGCACTGGGCGGCCTTCAACGACTCCTTCGACAAGGTCGCCGCCATGGTGAACGAGGTGGCGGCCGGACGACGGGGTGCAGCGCCCGCCTCGGTGATCTTCCTCTCCGGCGACGTGCACCACTCCTACATCAACGAGGTGGTCGCGGACGGCGGCTCCCGCGTGCTGCAGCTGGTCTGCTCCCCGATCCGCAACCCGATGCCCGTCGTCATCCGCGTCGTCTTCGCGGTGATCGCCCACGGCGTGGCGCGTCCACTGGGCGCTGCGCTGGCGTCGTCCGCGCGGGTGCCGGACCCACCGATGCGCTGGCGTGGCGTGGCCGGGCCGTGGTTCAGCAACAACATCGCGGTCCTGGACCTCGAGGGCGACGACCTGCGCACCGTGTGGCTGGCCGGTCGCCGGGTCCCCGGCGTCGATGACGAGCCCCGGCTGTCCCTCGTCGCGGACGTGGAGCTCAACGTGCCGCCGGTCGGCGTCGCGCTCCGCCCGGCCGTGGCGCGGGTGCACCCGCAGAAGACGCCGCGCGAGCGGGTGCGTGCGGCCGCACCGGTCGTCCTGGGTGCTGCCGCCCTCGCTGTGGTCGGGCTGCTCTGGCGTCGCCGCCCGGCCCGGTGAGGTCCTCGCAGCGACCCCGATGCATCGGCGCTCGCGGTCAGGGGGTCGGTTCGAGGTCTCCGGGTGCGCCGATGTCGACCAGGAGAGCGGTCGCCAGCTCGCTGGCTGCCTGACGCACCTGCGCGAGGTCCACCGCAGTATGCCGCTCGGCCACCGTGGGCTCGATGGTCGACAGCACCTCCTCGCGGCTCCGTTCGGCTACCCGCACGGCGAGGTCCTGGCGCAGCTGCGGGCTCAGCAACCCTCCCGAGGCCGCGGCGCGCCGGCACAGCTCCACCGCGAACCGTTCGGCCTCGGCCGCCTCCTTCGCGTCGTCACTGGTGAGCATCAGCGCCGCCCGGTGCAGCATGCGCCTGCCGCGCTCCAGGTCTCCCTCACCCAGCTCCGCGACGGCTCGGGTCAGGAACGGGCGGTCCTCCTGCCCTGCCTGGCGGGACAGCAGCGCCAGCTGGATCCCGAGCACCCGCTCGCGGGTGCGGGCACCCACGTCCTCGTGGCGCAGCCCGGGCACGTAGTTCTTCGACGGCGCGCTCTGCGCCATCGTGTCGAGGTACTCGCGCCGGGCCTCGTCCGGGGTGTGCACGGTGTCGCGCAGCGGGATCGCCCGGATGCCGAGCGTGGCCAGGAACACCAGGACCATGATGGGCAGACCCAGCAGGAAGACGTCGTGCAGCTGGTCGGCCAGCCCGGCCCGGATCGCGGCGAGGACCTCCGGCGCCAGGTCCGCGGTCACGGCCGGGTCCAGCGCGGCACCGGCGTCGATCCCCTCGAGCTGGCCACCGGTCTCCTCGATGACGTCCGCGGGCAGGTGCGAGGCGATCGCACCGGCCAGGCCCGCGGTCATCACCGACCCGAAGATCGCGATGCCGACGGTGTTGCCGACGTTGCGGAAGAACTGCAGCGTCGCGGTGGCGACCCCGAGGGAGGAGCGTGGGACCGCGTTCTGCACGACGAGGGTGTACTGCTGCATCGCCATGCCGAGGCCCGCGCCCATCACCGCGATCGCCGCAGTCAGGTCCCACGGCGAGGACTCGACGCCCAGGCGGGTCAACATCCACAGCCCGATCGCGACGACCGCCGTGCCGAGCAGCATGAACTCCTTGTAGCGACCGGTCCGCGTGATCAGGAAGCCGGCCACGATGCCGACGACGATCAGCCCGAGCATCATCGGCATCAGGATCAGTCCGGACTCGGTGGCGTTGACGCCGAGCACCCCCTGGGCGAAGACGGGCACATAGATGATCGAGCCGAACATCACCATCGCCAGCCCGAACGCCGCGATGTTGGACCAGGTGAAGATGCTGTTGCGGAACATCCCCAGCGGCAGCAGCGGGTTCTCCGCGCGCGTCTCGGCCACGGCGAAGATCCCCAGCAGGACGGCGCCGACGGTGAACAGGCCGATGATGACCGGGGAGCCCCATGGGTAGGTCGTGCCGGCCCACGAGGTCGCCAGCAGGACTGCGACCAGGGCCGGGGTGAGCGTCACGATGCCGAGGACGTCGATCCGACCCCGGCTCGGCTCGTAGTCGAGGCGCAGGAAGCGGGCGATGATGAAGACCGCGACGACGCCGACGGGCAGCGCCGCGAAGAACAGCCAGCGCCAGCCCCACGCGTCCGTGATGAAGCCACCGGCGATCGGCCCCGCGACGGAGGTGACGCCGAAGACGGCCCCCATCAGGCCCTGGTACTTGCCGCGCTGCCGCGCCGGGATGATGTCGCCGATGATCGTCTGGGACAGCGGCATCAGGGTGCCCATCCCCAGTCCCTGCACGGCCCGGCCGGCGACCAGCGTCCAGAAGTTCGGCGCCAGGCCGGAGATCACCGAACCGACCATGAAGATGACCAGCCCGCCGAGGTAGAACTCCCGCCGGCCGAACATGTCCGAGAGCTTCCCGACGATCGGCACGACGATCGCCGAGACGAGCATGGCGGCGGTCGCGACCCAGCTGTAGTGCTCCATCCCACCGAGCTCGGCCACGATGCGCGGCATCGCCGGTCCGACGATGGTCTGGCTGATCGAGGCGACGAACATGCCGAGCATCAGGCCGATGAAGACCCGGCGGTGCTCAGCCGTCATCCGGTATGTCGCGGGTGCGGTCATCGGGAAGCCTCCCGGGCCTCGAGGGTGTCGGTGAGCTGCGCGAGGAGGCGGGCCAGCTCGTCGCGGTCCTGCGGGTCCCACGACTCGAGGGCGTCGGTGACGAGGGCCACGCGGCGCGCGCGCTCGCGGTTCAGAGCGGTCGCCCCCTTCGCGGTCAGCGTGAGGAGATGGGCCCGGCGGTCCTGCGGGTCGGGCTCCCGCGAGATGAGGCCGCGCTCGGCCAGGGAGGCCAGGCGGCGGCTCATCGTGGACGGGTCCAACCCAACCCGCTCCGCGAGGTCCCGGGAGCGCACGGTCTGCCGGTCCTCGTCCGACGAGGTCGCGTTCTGCGGGGGAGCGGGGAGGTGCACCAGCACCGCGTAGTCGGGCCGGGAGATCCGTGCACCCTCGGAGTTCTGGAGCAGGCGTCCCGTGGCCAGGAACATCCGGGTGAGCTGTTCAGAAAGTTGCATGATGCATGCATCTTACAGTTCGGCCGCCCTCCGGCCTAACTCGCGAACAGTGCTGGGCGCGGACTCTGCCGGTGCACGAGGTGCCGGTAGCCACCCCCGCACGGTTGGAGGGGACCGGCGCAACGCCGGCCAGAGTCAGTAGCACGAACGCTTTTCCATGGCGGAGGTCTGCCGCTGGTGAACACCCGGCCCGCAGGCTAGCCTGGCGCGTGCGTCCCCCGGCTGACCCAGGCGGGGCAACCCAGGCGAGGAGGCAGAGGCCCGTGCGGATCGGCATACTCACCGGCGGCGGTGACGTCCCCGGACTGAACCCGTGCATCAAGGCCGTGGTCAACCGGGTCGCCGAGCAGGGGCACCAGGTCACCGGCATCCGCCGGGGCTGGGGCGGCTTGCTCACCACGAACCTGGACGACCCGGAGTCGGTGGCCGCCAACCTGGTCGAGCTCGACCCCCACGCGGTGCGCACCGTCGACCGCACCGGCGGGACCTTCCTGCACAGCTCGCGCACCAACCCCGGGCGCGTCAAGTCCGCCGAGGTCCCCGACTTCCTCGCCGGCTCGGTCAGCGGGGACGGTCCGCACGACCTCACCGCCCATGCCCTCAAGGTGATCGAGCACGCGGGGATCGACGTGCTCATCCCGATCGGTGGCGACGACACCCTCTCCTACGGTCTGCGGATGCACCAGGAGGGGGTGCCCACCATCGCCATCCCGAAGACGATGGACAACGACGTCAACGGCACCGACTACTGCATCGGCTTCTCGACCGCGATCACCCGCGGCGTGCAGTTCATCAACAACCTGCGCACCTCGACCGGCTCGCACGAGCGGATCGCCGTGGTCGAGCTGTTCGGTCGCTACTCGGGCGAGACCTCACTGATCACCGCCTACCTGGCCGGGGTCGACCGGGCGCTGATCCCCGAGGTGCCGTTCGACATCGACCGGGTGTGTGAGCTGCTGCTGGAGGACAAGCGGCGCAACCCGTCCAACTACGCGATGGTGACCATCTCCGAGGGGGCAACCATCGATGGCGGCGACATGATGCTGTCGGGGGAGGAGGACGCCTACGGCCACCGCAAGCTGGGTGGCATCGGGCAGGTCACCGGGGAGCTCATCAAGGAGCGGACCGGTGAGGGGATCGTCTACCAGCAGGTCGGCTACCTGATGCGCTCGGGCAGCCCGGACTCCCTCGACCTGATGGTCGCCACCAACTACGCGGTGATGGCCGCCGACCTGGCCCTGGACGGGTCGACCGGGCGGATGGTCGCCCTGCGCAACGGCTCCTACAGCAGCGTGCCGATCTCGGTGACCGGCGAGGGCGTCAAGCGGGTCGACGTCGACGAGCTGTATGACGCCCCCACCTACCGCCCGAAGGTGCGGCACGTGCGCGGCAAGCCGATGTTCCTCTACTGAACTGACGCGTCCCGCCTGCTGCCGGGCGGTGCAGGTAGCGGGGTCGTGCCCGCCTGCTGTCGCAACACCCGCCCGCATCCTCCAGCATCTGGAGCCACCCGGCCGACCGCCGGTGCTCGACCCGAGAACCTGGCCCTCGACCCGACAACCTGGCCCTCGGCCCGAAACCTGGCCCTCGGCCCGAGAACCTGGCCCTCGACCCGAGAACCTGGCCCTCGACCCGAGAACCTGGCCCTCGACCCGAGAACCTGGCCCTCGACCCGAGGTATTTCGTCGGGCTCACTGGCACCTTGTCGGGTCAACCCGGACGTTTCCTCCTTAGGCGCGCTCGGTGGGGTGAATTGTCGCCACACCACGCGCTCGGTCGGGGTTGGGGGGAGCGCTGTGACTACGATCGCCGCGTGAGCAACGGACGGGGACTGGGCCTGCTGGGCCGTGACCTTGCCCTCGACCTCGGCTCCAGCAACACCCTGATCCACCAGCAGGGGCGGGGCGTCGTGCTGGACGAGCCGACCCTGGTCGCCGTCGACTCCGGCAACGGGCAGCTCATCGCCGCTGGCCACGACGCCGTCGAGATGCTCGGTCGGACTCCCGCGTCGGTCGTCACGGTCCGTCCGCTGGTCGACGGGGTGCTCACCGATGCCGACCTGACCGAGGCGATGCTCAGCCACTTCCTGCAGCAGCTGCGGATCTCGCGGCTGGTGCGGCCCCGGATGGTCGTCTGCGTCCCGAGCAGCGTGACACCCGTCGAGCGGCGGGCGCTCGAGGACACCGCGCTCGCCTCCGGAGCCCGCCGCGTCTACGTCCTCGAGGAGGCGATGGCCGCCGCCATCGGAGCAGGCCTCCCGGTGCACGACGCGACCGCCAGTCTCGTCGTCGACGTGGGCGGCGGCACGACGGAGGTGGCGGTGATCAGCCTCGGTGGCATCGTGAACGCCCGCAGCCTGAGGGTCGGTGGGGACGAGGTCGACGAGGCGATCGTGACCGGCGTGCGCTCGGCACACGAGCTGTTGCTGGGGGAGCGCTCTGCCCAGGAGATCAAGCTGACCATCGGGTCGGCATACCCCCTCACCGAGGAGCTGGAGATGCGGGTCCGCGGTCGCGACGTCGGCACCGGCCTCCCGCGCACGGTAAGGCTGAACTCGACGGAGGTCCGCCGGATGATCGAGCCGGCGCTGCTGCAGATCGTCGACGTGGTCAAGGCGGTGCTCGACGTCTGCCCGCCGGAGCTGGCGGGCGACGTGCTGGACCACGGCGTCGTGCTCACCGGTGGCGGGGCGCAGTTGCGGGGGTTCGAGGAGCGGTTGCACCGGGAGCTGGGTGTGCCGGTCCGGGTGGCGGACGACCCGGCGCGGGCGGTGATCCGCGGGGCGGGTGCCTGTGTGGATGACTTTGCCGCCCTCGAGCCGGTCCTGGTCTCCCCGAGACGGAGGTGAGCCACCCGATGGGCGAGCGCCGGCGGACGCCTCGCGTCGCTGCCCGGGGACGGGCGGCCGATCGCCGGGGACGCCTGCTCCTGAGCATCCTGGTGGCGTTGACGGTGCTGGTGATGCTGGCGGACCTGGCCCGGCCGAATCTGACTGACCCCGTGCGTCGCGTGTCCGCCACCGTGTTCGCCCCCGTGCAGTCGGCGATGACCGGCTGGACCGACGACCGGCTGACCGAGCTGACCCGCGAGCGCAACGCGCTCGACGCACGGGTCAAGGAGCTGGAGGCCGAGGCAAGGACCACTGAGCAGCTCTCCCAGCTGGAGCGGGCCGCCGCCGGATGGGGCGGCCACCGGCTGCTGCCGGCACGGGTCGTCGGCTTCTCCTCCGCCAGCACTCCGGTCGGCGTGCAGACCGTCACGATCGACGCGGGGGAGCGCGACGGCGCGCGCGAGAACCAGACGGTGATCAGCTCCGACGGCCTCGTGGGGCGCATCATCCGCACCGCGCCGGCCAGCAGCGACGTGGTGCTACTCGGCGGGTCCGATGTCGTCGTCGGTGTGCGCTTCGGCGCCGCCGGGGCACTCGGCTCGGTCGACGGACGACCGGCCCCAGGCCTGCCGCCGAGGGCTTCCGGCGAGCTGACCCTGACCGCGCTCGGCGACAGCGAGATCGCGGTGGGGGACACCGTCACCACCCTGGGCAGCCCGGACTCGATCCCGTATGTCGCCGCGATCCCGCTCGGCACCGTCACCTCGGTGGACCCGGACCGCGGTCAGCTGGGGCGCACTGCCGTGGTCCGGCCGTTCGTGGACCACGACACCCTCGACATGGTCGCCCTGGTGCTGCTCGGGAACGAGGTCGGATGAGCCAGGTGCCGGGCGTGATGACCCGGCTGCTCCTGCTCGTCGCCGCCGTGCTGGCGCTCACCCTCCTGCCGGCCGGGATGCCGGGCCGCCCAGACCTCGTCGTCCTCGTCGTGGCGGCCGCTGCCCTGACGCACGGACCAGTCACAGGAGGGCTGGTCGGCCTGGCGGGCGGGTGGCTGGTCGACCTGGTGCCGCCGGGCGGTGAGCCGCTCGGGGCCGGCGCGCTGAGCTATGCCCTTGCGGGGGTGCTGATGGGGACGGCACGCCGGTGGATGCCGTGGTCGCCGTTGGTGCCGTGGGTGGCTGCCGTCGCCGGCGCGGGGGCGGTCCAGGCCGTCCGTGGTCTGACGGCTGCGGCCGGCGTGGGCGTGACGCACCCGAGCGACCTGCTCTGGTCATTGGCGGCCACCGCGCTCTTCGCGCTCCTGCTGCTGCCGCTGCTCATCGGGGTCGAGCGCTTCCTCCAGAGCCGACGGTGGGCGTGAGGGCCGTGCGGGCAGCGAGACGGGCGGCGGCATGGGCGTGACGCGTCCCGGAGGCCGGCGGCAGATCCGCGTGCCCCGGCCACAGACGAGCCCGCCAGTCGTCCGGCGCCGGGCCTCCGTGCGACCGCTGTGGGCCCTGGTCGCGGTGGCGCTGCTCCTGGGCACCGTGCTGGCGGGACGCCTGGTCGACCTGCAGGTGATCAACCACCCCCAGCTCGCGGTGGAGGCGGCCGAGGTCAGCACCCGCGTGATCACCGAACCGGCGCTCCGCGGACGCATTCTTGCCGCCGACGGCACGGTGCTCGTGGCCAACGCTCCCACCACCGTCGTCACCATCGAGCCCGAGACCCTGCTGGAGTCGCCGGACGAGGGGCGCGCCCTGATCGAGTCGGTGGCCACCGAGCTGCAGCTGCCGGTGGAACGGCTGTGGGGGCGGACGCGCCTGTGCGGCACCGCGGGAGCCCCTCCGGCCCCGTCGTGCTTCTCGGGCTCGCCCTACCAGCCGATCCCGATCGCGTTCGACGTCGAACCGGTGTCGGCACTGGCGATCCTGGAGCGCCCCGAGGCGTTCCCCGGGATCGCCGTCGACACGCGGCCGGTCCGTGACTTCCCCGCCGCCGTCAACGCCGCGCACCTGGTGGGCTACCTGGGGCGGCCGACGCAGGGTGAGCTGGACGAGGACGAGGCGCTCACCGCCGAGGACCTCGTGGGGCGCGCCGGGCTCGAGCAGACCTACGACGACGTGCTTCGCGGGGCTTCCGGACGGACGACGGTCACCGTCGACCCGCGTGGCGTGGTCACCGGGCGCCTGGCCCACACCGACCCGGTCGGCGGCTACGACCTCGCCACCCACGTCGACGCAGAGGTGCAGGGCGAGGTCGAGCGGATCCTGGCCAGCACGGTCAGCATCTCCCGAGCTCAGGGCTGGCCGGCCGACTCGGCGGCGGCGGTCGTGCTGGACGTCCGCACCGGTGGGGTGGTCGCCTCGGCCAGCTATCCGACATACGACCCCTCGGTCTGGAGCACCGGGGTGACGCAGGCGCAGTATGACGAGCTCACCGGTGAGGCCAGCGGGGAGCCGCTCCGCAACCGGGTCGTCGCCGAGACCTGGCCGCCCGCCTCCACCTTCAAGGTCGTGTCCCTCCCCGCGGCGCTGGACAGCGGCGTCGACCCCGACCGCGAGTACGACTGTCCCGGGTCGGTCACGATCGCGGGGCGCACGTTCGCCAACTTCGAGTCGCGGGCGCACGGGGACCTGACGCTCCAGGAGATCATGGAGGTCTCGTGCGACACCGTCTTCTACCGCTGGGCCTACGACGAGTGGCGCGACCAGGGCGGGCTCGCCCAGGAGTCGGACCTCACCGACCCGTGGGTGATCACCTCCGAGGACTTCGGTCTCGGGCAGCGGACGGGGGTGGACCTGCCGGCCGAGGCTGCGGGGCTGGTCCCGACGCGCGAGTGGAAGCGAACCTTCTGGGAGAGCACCCGCGAGGAGACCTGCGCCCGGGCGGAGTCGGGCTACCCGGAGGTGGCCGACCGCGAGCGACGTGTCTTCCTCGAGCGGCTGGCCAGGGAGAACTGCGTCGACGGGTGGCAGTACCGGCCCGGGGACGCGGTCAACTTCTCGATCGGTCAGGGCGACGTCGCGACGACCCCGTTGCAGATGGCCGTCGCCTACGCCGCGGTCGCCAACGGGGGCACCCTGTGGGAGCCCCAGGTCGTCGACGAGATCCGCACCCCGGCGGGGGAGCTGGTCGAGGACATCGAGCCGGTCGAGGCCGGTGACGTCGGGCTGGATCCCGAGGTGCTGGATATCGTCCGGACGGGACTGGAGGGGGTCAACACCGACGGGACCGCCGCGGGGGCGTTCAGCCGCTTCGACCTGGCCGCCTACCCGGTCGCCGGCAAGACCGGCTCGGCCGAGACACTCGGGCGCCGGTCGACGGCCTGGTACGCGTCATACGGCCCGACCACCTCGCCGGAGTATGCCGTGGTGGTCGTGGTCGGGCAGGGAGGGTTCGGCGGGGAGATCGCCGCCCCGGCGGCGGCCAGGATCTGGACCGTCCTGGCCGATCGGTAACCCCCCCGGGTCGGCAGGTGACCCGGGGGGCGGCCCCTACGGCGCCGCTGCAGCCGGATCCGGCTGCACCCTGCTCAGCCGGAGCCGACCGGTGCGGCCCTCAGTCGCCGACCACCGCGCTGACCGCCTGGCTCCAGATCTCGGCGGCCTCGTCGATGTCCTGCTCCCCGACCACGAGCGCGGGGATGAAACGCACGCACTGGCCCCAGGCGCCGCAGGTCAGCAGGAGCAGGCCGCGGCGGGCTGCTTCTTGCTGGACGGCTGCGGCGGTCGCGCCGTCGGGTGACCCCGAGTCGTCGCGGAACTCGTTGGCGATCATCAGGCCGAGCCCACGCACGTCGCTGATCTGGGGATGCCGGTCGGCGACTGCGCTCAGCGCGGCGGTGAGCTGCTTGCCGCGGGTCGCACTGTTCTCGACCAGGCCCTCCTCGACGATGACGTCGAGCGTCGCTATCGCCGCGGCGCAGGCCACGGCGTTGGCGCCGTAGGTGCCGCCCTGGGAGCCGGGCCAGGCCTTCTCCATCAGCGCGTTGGAGGCCGCGATCCCGGAGAGCGGGAAGCCGGAGGCGAGCCCCTTGGCGGTCACCAGGATGTCGGCGCGGGCGTCGAAGTGGTCACCGCCCCAGAACTTGCCGGTGCGGCCCCAGCCCGTCTGGACCTCGTCGACGACCAGCAGGATCCCGTGTCTGTCGGCGCGCTCGCGCAGTCCCGCGAAGAACTCGGTGCTCGCCGGGACGTAGCCACCCTCGCCGAGCACCGGCTCCACGAAGAACGCAGCAGTGTCCTGCGGGGAGGACAGCGTCTGCAGCGTGTAGTCCAGCTGCCGCAGGGCGAAGTCGGTGCACTCCTCCTGGGACCAGCCGAAGTGGCCCGGGTCCGGGAACGGGGAGACCTGCACTCCGGCCATGAGCGGCGCGAAGCCGGACCGGAACTTGGTGCCCGACGTCGTCATCGACGCGGCCGCCACGGTGCGACCGTGGAATCCGCCGTGGAACACGATGACGTTGGGCCGCCCGGTGGCCTGGCGTGCCAGCCGCAACGCCGCCTCGATCGCCTCCGAGCCGGAGTTGGCGAAGAACATCCGGTCCAGTCCCTCGGGCAGCACCTCGCCCAGCCGGTCGACCAGGGTGAGCAGCGGCTGGTGCATCACGGTCGTGTACTGCCCGTGGATGAGTCGGCCCACCTGTTCCTGAGCGGCGGCGACGACCCTGGGGTGGCAGTGGCCGGTGCTGGTCACGCCGATGCCCGCAGTGAAGTCCAGGTAGCGCCGATCGTCCGCATCGAACAGGTAGACACCCTCGCCGCGTGTGGCGACGACGGGCGTAGCCTGCTTCAGGACAGGTGACAGTTCCGCCATGGCTCCTCTTCCGGTTCTGTTAGATTGTCGACAATCAGCGTATCCCATCCGAGGAGCACCCCGGCCGCGTCGGCCGGCACGCGATGATCCCCGACGGAGGAGTCGATGAGCACCACCGAGAAGGACCGTACGGACATCCCCGAGGCCAGCGCCCGCGAGACCGCGGTGGTGGACGCGGTGCCCAAGCAGCTGCTCGTCGGGGGGCAGTGGCGGGACGCCGAGGGCGGGGCCGTCCTGGAGGTCCGGGACCCGTCGACGGGGCAGGTGCTCTGCGAGGTGGCGGACGCCAGCCCGGCAGACGGGATGGCGGCGCTGGACGCTGCGGTCGCGGCGCAGGCGGACTTCGCCGCGATGTCACCGCAGGAGCGGTCCGACATCCTGACCCGCGCGTTCCAGCTGCTGCACGAGCGGATCGACGACCTGGCCATGCTGATGACCCTCGAGATGGGCAAGCCCCTGGCCGAGGCCAAGGGCGAGATCGCCTACGCAGCCGAGTTCTTCCGTCACTTCGCCGGGGAGGCAACGCGGATCAACGGCGGTTACCAGACCGCGCCCGCGGGTGGCGCGCGGTTCCTGGTGGCCCGTCAGCCGGTAGGTCCCTGCCTGCTCATCACGCCGTGGAACTTCCCGATGGCGATGGGCACCCGCAAGCTGGGCCCGGCGATCGCCGCCGGCTGCACCAGTGTCATCAAGCCGGCGCACCAGACCCCGCTGTCCATGCTGGCCCTGGGGCAGATCCTCATCGACGCAGGGCTCCCGCAGGGCGTCGTCAACATCGTGACCTGCGAGAGCTCCGGCGCGGTGATGGAGCCGCTCATCCGCTCGGGGAAGGCCCGCAAGCTCTCCTTCACCGGCTCGACCAAGGTGGGCAAGATCCTGCTCGAGCAGTGTGCCGAGAAGGTGCTGCGGACCTCGATGGAGCTGGGCGGCAACGCCCCGCTGATCGTGTTCGAGGACGCCGACCTGGATGAGGCGGTCGCCGGCGCGATC
Source organism: Ornithinicoccus sp. (assembly GCA_035303365.1). Taxonomy (GTDB): domain Bacteria; phylum Actinomycetota; class Actinomycetes; order Actinomycetales; family Dermatophilaceae; genus Ornithinicoccus. Next base: position 957 of record DATGRS010000013.1, on the reverse strand, counting down.
GCGGCCAAGATGCGCAACATGGGGGAGGCCTGCACCTCCGCGAACCGGATGTATGTGCACGAGTCGCTCGCCGAGGAGTTCGGGCGACGGCTCGCCGAGCAGCTCGGTGGGTTCACCCTGGGTCGCGGCACCGACGAGGGGGTCCGGGTCGGCCCGCTCATCGACGAGGCCGCCCAGCGCAAGGTCGCCGACCTCGTGGCCGACGCTGTGGACAAGGGTGCGACCGTCCTGACCGGAGGGTCGGCGCCGGACCGGGACGGCTACTTCTACAGCCCCACGGTGCTGACCGACGTCCCGCGCGACGCCCGGATGGCCCACGAGGAGATCTTCGGCCCGGTGGCGCCGATCACACCGTTCTCCACGGAGGAGGAGGCGATCGCCGCCGCCAACGACACGCGCTTCGGGCTGGTGGCGTTCGTCTTCACCAACGACCTGCGTCGTGCCCTGCGGGTCAGCGAGGCACTGGAGACCGGGATGGTGGGGCTGAACCAGGGAGTCGTGTCCAACCCCTATGCGCCGTTCGGCGGCGTCAAGGAGTCGGGTCTGGGCAGGGAGGGCGGCGACGTGGGGATCGACGAGTTCCTGGAGACGAAGTACATCGGGATCGCCCTGAGCTGAGCCGTCCCCGCCCGAGGCTGCGCCCGGTCTGTCTCCTCAGACCGAGGGCAGCGGGTCCGGCCGCGTCCCCGAGCGGGTGAGACGACGGATCGCGTCCGCCATGTGCGCGACCAGGAGACGGTCGCTGGCCTTCGCGTCCGCGTCGACGAACGACTGCGCGATCGCCCGGTGCTCCTCGACCCGGACCGGGTCGCCCGTGGCGTAGGAGGCCTCGAGCGCGTGGATGCACATCCGGGTCTCGGTCATCAGGATGCGGTGCATCCGGGAGAGACGTGGACTGGAGGCCAGCGAGACGAGCAGCTCGTGGAAGGCGATGTCCGCGTCGCCCTCGGCGCGGCT
>DATGRS010000012.1:0-4071 GCA_035303365.1 Ornithinicoccus sp. | reverse complement strand
CTTCTCCACGGCGGGAGAGAGCACGCCGATGACCAGGCCCGCCAGGCCGAGCACGCCGGGAACCGCCACCAGGAGCCACTGCGGCTCGTGGGTCACCTTGGTCACCTGGCCGGCGTCGCCGGCCAGCACCGGGTCCTTGCGGGCGAAGGCGCCCCACACGAACCGGGCGGTGTAGCCGAAGGTGAACACCGAGCCGACCGCCACCACCGACAGCACCGCGATGTCGTCGGGCAGCCACCCGCCGGTCGGGTGCAGCAGCGAGTCGATGGCCGCTTCCTTGGCCGAGAAGCCGAGCACCGGGCCCACCCCGGCCATGGACAGGGCCGCGAGGATCGCGCCGGCGGCGAGCCACGGCATACGCCGACCCATGCCGGAGAGCCGGCGGATGTCGCGGGTGCCGGTGGCGTGCTCGAGGGTGCCGGTGGTCAGGAAGAGGCAGGACTTGAACAGGGAGTGGCTGACCAGGAGACCCAGGCCGGCCAGTGCGGTCCCGGGGGTGCCGAAGCCCACCAGGAGCGTGATGAAACCGAGCTGGCTGACGGTGCCATAGGCGAGCAGCAGCTTCAGGTCGTACTGGCGGAGCGCGCGGTAGCCACCGAGCAGCAGCGTGTAACCACCGAGCGTGAGCACGATCCAGCGCCAGGCTGGCACCTCGGCGTAGGCGGGCGCGAACCGGGCCACCAGGTAGATGCCCGCCTTGACCATCGCCGCGGCGTGCAGGTAGGCGCTGACTGGGGTGGGTGCCGCCATCGCTCCTGGCAACCAGAAGTGGAACGGGACCAGTGCCGACTTGGTGATCGCCCCGACCAGGATCAGCACGACTCCGCTGGTGATCATCGGGCCGGAGCCGGGGTTCTCGAGGATGTCGCTGATCCGGTAGGTCCCCTGGGTCTGTCCGATCATCACGATGCCGACCAGCATGGCCAGCCCACCGAAGGTGGTGACCATCAGCGCCTGCTTGGCGGCCGCGACGCTGGCCTTGCTGGTCATCACGTAGCCGATGAGCAGGTAGGACAGGATCGTCGTGATCTCCCAGAACACGTAGAGCAGCAGCATGTCATCGGTGGTGACGAGTCCGAGCATGGCGCCGGCGAACGCGGTCAGCGACCCGGCGAACAGGCCGAGTCCTTTGCTCCGCTCCTTGTCCTCGAAGTAGTGCGCGCAGTAGAGCAGCACCAGGGCCCCGATGCCCGACACGATCAGCGTCATCAGCCAGGCGAGGGTGTCCATCCGGAAGCTGAGCGACAGGTCCAGCGCCGGGATCCAGGCAACGGTCTCGGTGGGTGGCGTCGCGGAGGTGGCGCGGGGGGTCTGCCACGCGGCATACAGCGAGGTGACCGCGGGGACCGCCGCCAGCGGCACGAAGGCACGTGTGCCCATCAGTCGGACGAGCAGCGGGGCGAGGAGAGCCGCCACGGCGTGCGCCACGAGCAGGGCTAACAACGGGCCTCCTCGGAAGATTGGGCGGTGCAGCCGAGGCCCGGCTCGACGGGTGCCCTCGACCCACGATCCGCGGGGCGGAAGGGGGTTGGAGTGTGGCTCACTTTACCTGCTGGTTAACGGGAACAGGGCATTCGTGGCGGCTGCCGCCTTCGCTGTCGACGCCGACTTCAGGGGCGGGAAACAGCGAAGGACCCGGACCGCTCCCTCTCAGGGTGCGGTCCGGGTCCTTCGTGGTGTGTGGCTCAGGCCTCCTGGACCACGACGGTGATGTCCGCGGACACCTCGTCGTGGAGGCGGACGTGGGCCTGGTGCTCACCGACGTTGCGGATCGGGGTGGGGACCTCGATCCGGCGACGGTCGACCTGAGGACCACCGGAGGCGACGATCGCCTCGGCGATGTCACCGGCGGTCACGGCGCCGAACAGACGTCCGCCCTGACCGGCCCGGGCCGAGACGGTGACCGTGGAAGCCTCCAGGGTCGCCTTGGCGGCCTTGGCGTCGTCCTCGGACTTGTGGGCGCGGGCCTCGCGCCCGGCCAGGATCGCGTCAGCCTGCTTCTGGCCACCCTTGGTCCAGGCGGTGCCCAGCTTGCGGGGCAGCAGGTAGTTGCGGGCGTAGCCGTCCTTGACCTCGACGACGTCACCGGCCGTGCCGAGTCCGGAGACCGGCTGGGTGAGAATGAGCTTCATCAACTTCTCCTTGTCCTGATGCTCAGCGCGCCGAGCTGGAGTACGGCAGCAGAGCCATCTCGCGGGCGTTCTTGACCGCGGTGGCGATGCGCCGCTGCTCCTGCACGGAGACACCGGTCACCCGACGGGCGCGGATCTTGCCGCGGTCGGAGATGAACTTGCGCAGCAGCGCGGTGTCCTTGTAGTCGATCGACTCGATCTTGGCGGCCTTGAGAGGGTTCGCCTTCTTCTTGGGCTTGCGCACAACGGGCTTGGCCATCGTGGTGCTCTCCATTCTGTGAGAGCCCGAGGGATCGCCTCGGGATGGTGTGGTTCTTCAGTGTTGGTCGGGGGTGATCAGAACGGGGGCTCGTCGTAGGACGGGCTGTTCCAACCGCCACCCTGCTGCTGGCCACCGGTGCTGCCACCAGTAGCCCACGGGTCGGTCTCGGACTGGGCACCCTGGGCAGGCTGGCCACCCTGGCCACCGGCCTGACCGCCGGCCGGGCTGCCGCCCTGCTGGCCGCCATACTGCTGGCCTCCGCCCTGGGCACCGCCCTGGCTGCCGCCGCCCCAGTTGCCACCGCCGCCACCGCTGCCCCGCTGGGCCTTGGTGACCTTGGCGGTCGCGTACTTCAGGGACGGACCGACCTCGTCGGCCTGCATCTCCATGACGGTGCGCTTCTCGCCCTCGGGGCTGTCCCACGAGCGGGACACGAGGCGACCGGTCACGACGACGCGGGTGCCGCGGGTCAGCGACTCGGCGACGTTCTCCGCCGCCTCGCGCCAGATGGAGCACCGCATGAACAGCGTCTCCTGGTCCTTCCACTCATTGGTCTGCCGGTCGAACGTCCGGGGCGTGGAAGCCACGGTGAAGTTCGCGACGGCCGCACCGGAAGGGGTGAATCGCAGCTCGGGGTCGGCGGTGAGGTTGCCGACAATGGTGATCGGGGTGTCGCCAGCCATGTCTGAGTCCTTTGCTCTAGCGAGTAGGTCAGGCGCCGACCCGCATCAGCTTGGTGCGCAGAACGGTCTCGTTCAGGCCCAGCTGACGGTCCAGCTCCTGTGCGGTGGCAGACGTTGCGGTGAGGTTAGCCACCGCGTAGATGCCCTCAGACTGCTTCTTGATCTCGTAGGCCAGGCGACGCCGTCCCCAGATGTCCAGGTTGTCGACGGTGCCACCTTCCTTGGTGACCACAGCGAGCAGCTTCTCCAGCGTCGGCTGGAGGTTCCGCTCGTCGGACTCCGGATCAAGGATGATCATGAGTTCGTACTGACGCATGCGTGAACCCACCTCCTTCGGTCTCAGCGGTCACGGTCTCTCCGTGACAGGAGGGTTGCATTCGTCCCACCGCTTCGTGCTGGTCCCACTGTGCCAGAGCCGACCGACACCCGCAGGGCGCGGTCCACAGGGCAGACGGAGGCCAACCATCGACGGTGAACTCGTCCACGATACCGAGCGGGAGCCGCGCCAGCCTAATCCTCGGCCGGTGCCGCCTCCCCGGCCGGACGGGCAACGCCCTCCTCGGTGCTGGCGGGCGAGGGCCAGGTCACGTCGAGCCATCGCTCCACCATCGGTAGAAGCTGGTCAAGCACCTCGAAGTGGTGGAAGTGGCCGGCCCCGACCGTGCGTCCCATCGTCAGGAGTGAGCGGTCGCCCACCAGCCGGTCCAGACCACCCTCGGCCGTCGCCGCGTGGATGATCAGCACGGGCGAAGGCAGGTTGGCCAGGGCGGCGGCGCCATCGAAGGTCGCCATCGCGCGGGCACCTCCAGCAGCCACGGCCGGGTGCACGGCGGCCATCACCTCGACGACCCGGGCATAGTCGGCACGGTCGGTCGGGAGCACCAGCGAGCGCGCGAAGGCGCGGCGCAGGTCGCCGGCGTGGTCCTGGCGCACCGCGTCGACCTGGCTGGCCCAGTACTCCTTGCCCTTCGGGTGGACGATCGGGGCAGGGTCG
>DATGRS010000011.1:0-4022 GCA_035303365.1 Ornithinicoccus sp. | reverse complement strand
CGCACCATCTGGTTCGGCGCGACGAACCCGCCGGCCCGGTCGGACCCGGCCGTGAAGTCGACGGAGACGGGTGGACCGGGGATGGTCAGGAAGAGCCCACCCGGGTTGCCCGGACCGAAGCCGGGGTCGCTGCCCGCCCCCTCCGCGTCGGCCTCCGGCTCGTCCGCGAGGTAGGCCTGCGCGAACTCCAGGTCCACCCCCGGTGCCTGCCCGGCGATGTGACGCAGCGAGGGCACCACGGCGTTGCTGCTCTGCAGGAAGGGCCGGGAGGTGAGCGCCGTGGTGTCGATGTGCCCCGCCCAGGTGAGGGTGTTGACCTCCAGACGGGTGTCGCCGTGCGCCACCGGTGGGGCGAACGAGACCTGCTGGCCACGGGCGTCGAGGACGTTGCGCTGTCCCACGGCATACGCCGCCGATGCCGTTTCGCCGATCTCCCTCGGGGTCTCTCCGCCCTCTCGCTGCGCCTTGACCCACGTGTCAGGCACAAAGAGCAGCGGCGCGGACAGGCTGACAAGGTCCCCCGCCCGGTCCACCCCGAGGGCGTCCCAGGCAAACGGTTGACCGCCCCGCTCGGGGAAGATCGGCTCCAGCGGTGGACCGGGGTTGAACGGCGCCGCGGGGTCGTCGATGGAGTCCAGATCGGGGGTGACCGGGGGCTCCAACGTCACCTGGGTCAGCGGGGTGTCCCGCTCGAGCCAGGCGCGCGTAGTCTCCTTGAGGACGATGAAGACGCGTTGCCGCAGGTACGCGGTGCGGGTCGCCTCGTGCACCTTGCGCTCGGTGACAACGATCCACTCGCAGCGGTGGCCGAAGGGGAAGAGGAAGCCGGGCACCGCGACCCGGACGTAGCTGTCCCGACCCATGTCGGCGAGGTGGCGGTAGGAGGAGACCTCGGTCGTGGTGCCGGCCCAACCGGACGCGGCCGGATAGTCAGTGGTGTCCCACGCACCCCGCCAGTCGACCCAGGCGCCGAGCGCCGACAGGTGGAGGTGTTTGACCCGGAAGGGAATGGGCGTGAAGCCCTCGTGGGTGGAGGCGCTCTGCCGCACCAGCGTGCGCCGGAAGATCGGGTTCAGCGACATCAGCGTGACGTCGGCATCCTGGGCGACGTCCTCGGGAGCCAGGTCGGGGCTCCACACCGCACGGACGACACGCTGGACACCGGTCTCGGTGTGGCCGACGAACGCGCCCTCCTCGTCGACGGTCCGGGTGGTGAGGCTGGTGCGCCAGAGCTCCACCCGGTCCTGGTCCGGTCCGACCGGCACAGGGTCGTGGATGAAGGCTCCGTGCTCCGCGCTGGGGGAGACGATCAGCCGGTACGGCACTTCGAGTGCAGTCTCGTCGGCGGCGGGCTCGCGAACCTTCGGCTTGCGGCCCGGGCGGGGGCGGAACGGCTCGAGACGCTCGCCAGGTGGTAGGGGGATGGGGATCCGTCCTCCGTCTCTCCTGGTCAGTCCTCGAGCCAGCCGCGCGCTCCGGGCCACGGACAGCGTGGACACGATCGGCACTGCGCGGGTCGAGAACCGCTCGAGGACAGGGCCCACGACAGGGCCGATGACAGGGCCGGGCCACGGCCAGGGGAAGACGACGCCGCCCGGGCCGGTCTCCGGCGACTCGTCCTCCGGGTAGCGGTCGGGTCCAGGTGTCGCCAGCGGCACCACGCGGAGTCGCAGGGTCGGCAGCACCAGCAGCAGGTCCTTGGCCGTCCACGGGATCTCCAGGCCGGGCGGCAGCTCGTAGACCAGCCGTGACTCCCGGGCGGCGCGGTGGCTGGAGACGCCGGACGGCTCGGGGGCACCGAGGAACTCGGGGTGCGCCTCCTCCCCGAGGTGTTGGAAAGCCAGGCCGATGGTCAGGGTGCCGCCGCCGGACGCGGTGACCAGAACGGTCCGCGATCCCTGCGACTGCAGCGTTGCGTCGACAGCCGTGAGGTGCAGGTCCAGCAGGTCGACCGGGCGCAGGACCCGGCCGGTGACGACATCGCGGCGACGTGCGGGTGGCATGGCCACTTCCCTCCCACGAGCGAGGTGATGGCCCCCAGCGAGTCACCAGCCCTCGACCGTCTTGACGTTAGACCCTTGCTCCCGCGAGCGAAATGGGTAGTTTTGCCCAGTCGCTCAGCGAGAGTCGGCGGCGGCCGACACGATGGGGGCATGTCCGGCACCGGCACCACCTCACGCACCACGACGCCCGACGGACGCGCCGCCCTCACGAAACGGCGTGCCAACGCGCCGCCGTTGTTCTTCGAGCGTGAGGCGGTCGGACTGCGCGCGCTCGCCCACGCAGGGGCCCGCGTGCCCGAGGTGCTCGACGTGACCGAGACCTCGATCACCGTCGGCTGGATCGAGCACCGTGCGGCACGCGAGGACGCGTCCACCGAGGAGCGGTTCGGGCAGGAGCTGGCGATGCTCCACCGCACCACCGGTGAACGGTACGGCTCCGTGGACGGCGAGCCCACGGCATACCTCGGCGCGTGTCCGGTCGACCTCACGCCCACCGACACCTGGCACGAGTCCTGGGTCGAGCGCCGGGTCGTTCCGCTGGCCCGTGCCGCGGCCGCCCAGGGTCTCCTCGATCCGCGTGCCGTGCTGCTCGCCGAGATGATCACGCCTGAGCACCTCGGCCCCGTGGAGCCGCCGACGCTGGTGCATGGTGACCTCTGGTCTGGCAACCGGCTGGTGGACCGGCACGCGGACAGCTGGTTGATCGACCCGTGTGCGCACTACGGGCACCGGGAGGTCGACCTGGCGATGATGCGACTCTTCGGCGGCTTCGGGGAGGGCGCGTTCGCGGCATACGTCGAGGCGTTCCCGCCCGCGGAGGGTTGGCGGGAGCGGGTTGCGGTCTACCAGAGCGTGCCGCTCCTGGTGCACGCGATCCTCTTCGGTGGTTCGTATGCCGGTCAGGCCAGTGCGGCGCTCAGCGAGGCTGCTCGTCGAGGCCGGAGCGAGTGACCGCAGACCGGAGCCACGGCATACCCTCGCGGGGTGCTGCGCATCGCGACCCTCAACATCAACGGCGTCCGCGCCGCCCACCGTCGTGGCTTCGCCGACTGGCTGACGACGCGCGGCTGCGACGTGGTGGCGCTCCAGGAGGTCCGTGCGCCCCTCTCGAAGCTGCCCCCGGACGCCTTCGGCGACTACCACGTGGTCTACGAGCCCGGCCAGATCGCCGGGCGCAACGGCGTCGCGGTCCTGACCCGGCAGCGTCCGGTGGCGGTGCGCACCTGGGACGCCGACGTGCTGCTCAGGGCACCCGGAGAGGAGCACCTGCACACCGAGGCTGCGCCTGATGACGTGCCGCTGGCCCGGGGCCTCGGGCGGCATGCCCATGAGGGGCGTTATGTGGAGGTGGACCTGGCGGAGGCACCGATCACCGTCGCCAGCCTCTACCTGCCCAAGGGCGGACTGCCCGCCCGCCTCCAGATCCCGAGCCGGATGCGCGAGGCTCCGGACGGCGGAGCGCGTTATGAGCGCAAGATGCGATTCATGGCAGCCTTCGTCCGTCAGCTCACGAGGACCCGCAGGGCTGCGGCGGCGCGAGGGCGTGAGTTCCTGCTGATGGGCGACCTGAACGTCGCTCACACCAAGCTCGATGTGGCGCGCTGGCGAACCAGCCAGACCTCCGAGGGGTTCCTGCCGGAGGAGCGCGAGTGGATCGACTCGCTGCTGTCCCCGCGCACCCTCGTGGACGTCGTCCGCGCGGTGCACCCGGGCGTGGAGGGGCCCTACGCGTGGTGGTCGTGGTTGGGAGAGGCCTACGCGAAGGACGTCGGATGGCGCATCGACTACCACCTGGCTACCCCGCGGCTCGCGCGGACCGCCGTCTCCGCAACCGTCGACCGACACCATCGAGGCGTGCGGCTCTCCGACCACGCACCGGTCGTCGTGGACTACTCGATCGAGTCCCTGGAGCGATCGACGCCGGTGCCCGGCCGTTGAATACTCACCCCATGCCGAGCTTCGAGGACGAGGACTTCTCCGGTGCCGAGTTCCGGGAGTGCGACCTGACCAGGGCACGCC
>DATGRS010000010.1:0-24326 GCA_035303365.1 Ornithinicoccus sp. | reverse complement strand
CGCAGGTCCGACACGATTCCGGGCACGGCGGCCACCGACTGCGAGATGGTGTCGTGCTGGAGGACGATGGCGCCGGGGTGGATGTTGTTGCGCACGTTGGCCCGGATGGTGGTGGTGTTCCGGTTCTCCCAGTCACGAGTGTCGATGCTCCACAGGATCAGCGGAACCCCCAGCGTCCGGGTGTTGGAGTTCCAGGCACCGTAGGGCGGCCGCAGCATGTCGGTCGGTGCGATGCCCAGGCCGGTCAGGTAGTCCTTGGTGGAGTTGTACTGCGAGAGCTGTCCCGTGCGCGTGAGCGTGTTCATCTCGGGATGGCTCCACGAATGGTTCTGCACCTCGTAGCCGTGGTCGTATGACCGCTTGACCGTCCCGGGACGCGCCGTCGCTGCCTGCCCGACCACGAAGAACGTCGCCGGCACGTCGAGGTTGTCCAGCGTGTCGACGAGCTGCGAGGTGTATGCCGAGGGGCCGTCGTCGAAGGTGAGCGCCACGCACTTGACGGCAGAACAGTCGGGGCCGGGCGGTGGCGGTGTGGCGGCCTCGGCGGCCACCTCGAGCAGTCCGGTGCAGACGGCGGCCTGTCCGCCGAGGGCGATGATGCGGGTCGGCTGCACGTCACCCAGGTAGTCCTTCACCGCCGTCGAGACGCCGTCGCAGGGCCCGTCGACGAGCAGCACCGGGCCGTCCGTGAGCACCCCGGAGACCACGGCGTCGGCGAACTGGTTGTCGTCGCCGCGCGCGAGGTAGACCCGGTGGTTGCCGCCGGGGAAGGCGCGTTTGGCGATCGCCACCGAGGTGGCCCAGCGGTTGGCGCCGGAGATGCGCCCGTTCAGTCGGCCCTCCGCGGCCTCTAGGAGCACCGCGCTGGTGACAGCGGCCTTGCCGCCGAGCGCGATGACCCGGTCCGGATCCAGTGCCGCGATCGCGTCAGCCGTCACGGGAGGCAGGGTGGTGCCGGTGTTGGACGCGAGCAGGACCGGACCGTCGGTGAGGATGCCGCCCGCCACGGCGTCCGGGGAGTTGTCTCCCTTGGCGAGATAGACGGTGGTTGCGCCGCCTGAGAACTCGTGGAGCGCGATCGCCGCGGCAGTGCCGGCCCGGTTCGCGCCGGAGAGCCGGTCGGTGGGCCGGCCGTTGGCCGCGGCCCGCAGCGTCGCCTCGCAGACCGCTGCCTCACCACCGAGCGCGATGACGGTCGTCGGGTTGAGCCGCTCGATCTCGGCGCTCGTGGCACTCGGCGGAGCGACGCAGCCTGGTTGCAGGAGGAGGACCGGGCCGTCGGTCAGCGCGCCCGCTGCGAGCGCGTCCGCGAAGACGTCGCCACGCGCCAGGTACACCGTTGCCGCGTCACCCGGGTCTCGGAACGTCCACTTGGAGATGCTGACTGCTGTGCCATAGCGGTTGCTGCCCGCCAGGCGTCCGATGACGGCCGCTGCCTCGACCAGATCGGCGTCGGCGTCAGTGGTCTCAGACATTGCTGCGGATGTGTCAGCCGGCTCGGCTGCGTAGGTGCCCGAGGCACCCGAACTGTCGTCCTGACCACCCAGTGCGGCGGTGGTCGGAGCGAGCGCGACGGCCGCGGACACGAGACCCGCGAGAAGTACCCCCTTGCGATTCATTTGCCAACTGTAGACCCGTTCCTTACCTGCGTACATCGTTCTGGAGAGGGAGTTTTCAAGAGTCGGACAAGGCGGCCCTCGGCAGTGATCTCAGCAGTGGTTGACTCGTCGGGTGGACTCCACCGACCGGCTCCGAGACCTGCTGCGCGACCACCCCCTCGTCGACGGGCACAACGACCTTCCGTGGCGAGCACGTGCACTGGTCGGCTACGACTGGGACGCGCTGGACATCGCCGGGAGCACGCCGAACCACACCGACCTGCCACGGCTGGATGCCGGCGGGGTCGGGGCCCAGTTCTGGTCGGTGTTCGTCCCGTCCAACCTGCCGCCGGACCAGGCAGTCATCCAGACGCTGGAGCAGATCGACGCCGTCTACACGATGGTGGGTCGCTACTCCGACCGGCTCGGTCTGGCTACGACGGCCGACGAGGTCGATGAGGTCTTCGCGTCCGGCCGGATCGCCTCTCTCATCGGCGCGGAGGGAGGACACTCGATCGGCTGCTCGCTGGGGGTGCTGCGCATCCTCTACCGCCTGGGCGTGCGCTACCTGACGCTGACCCACAACGACAACACGCCGTGGGCCGACTCGGCGACCGACCAGCCGGTGCTCGGCGGACTCTCCGAGTTCGGCCGCGAGGTCGTCCGGGAGATGAACCGGCTGGGGATGCTGGTCGACCTCTCACACGTCTCGGCCGACACGATGCGTGACGCGCTCGCGGTATCAGTGGCGCCGGTGATCTTCTCGCACAGCTCCGCACGCGCCGTCTGCCCCAGCCCCCGCAACGTCCCGGACGACGTCCTGGAGACGCTCGCCGCCAACGGCGGGACCTGTATGGCGGTCTTCGCGCCCCAGTTCGTCTCACCCGAGGTGTGGGACTGGAAGGTGGGGGCCGCCGCTGCGGCCGTGCGGGAGGGGATCGCCTCCACCGACCTCGTCGCCTTCGAGCCGTGGGTCGAGCGGTATGCCGTCAGTCACCCGCGACCGCGGGCCACCCTGGAGCAGGTGGTCAACCACATCGAGCACCTGCGCGACGTCGCAGGGGTGGACCACGTCGGGCTGGGCGGAGACTACGACGGTGTGTCCACCCTGCCCGTGGGTCTGGAGGACGTGTCCGGCTACCCACGGTTGCTGGCTGCGCTGGCGGAGCGCGGCTGGTCCGACGACGATCTCGTCAAGTTGGCTGGCGCCAACGCGCTGCGCACGCTGCGGGATGCCGAGGCCGTTGCCCGTGACCTGCAGGCTCAGCGGCGTCCGAGCCTGGTGCGCTACGAGCCGCTGCAAGCGGCCGGATGACGTCCACTGCTCGTACGTCCCTCTAGCATCAGCAGCATGAAGGTCGAGCTCGGCTATGACAGGGCAGGCAGCCGGCTCCATCGGATCGGCGAGGTCGAGCTGTCCTACGACAGAGCAGGAAGCCGGCCCAAGCGGCTAGGGCACCTGGATCTCGACTACGACATGGCGGGGAACCGCCTCCGGCAGGTCGGCGCGGACGAGATCGAGTACGACAGGCTCGGCAGCCGACCCGTACGGTTCGGCGACCTCAGTCTCGAGTACGACCGCCTCGGAGGCCGGCTCCGCCGCATCGGAGACGCAGCTATCGACTATGACAGGGCGGGCAGCAGGGTGCGGCGCATCGGGGAAGCCACGATCGACTACGACCGGATGGGCTCACGCCCGCGATACCTGATGGTCGATAACACGTCGCAGCTCGACGAGCTGTCCGTCCTGGTCTTCCTGGTGCTGGTGGCGTTCGACCCCGAGCGCTGACCCGCCACACCGCGCGGTCGGTCGGGCGAAGGGCCTACCGGCTACGTCCGGCGCGCGAGCCGGCCGAGAAGGCGGCGGCGCCGCCGCTGCTGCTGCTGCTGCTGCTGGAGTAGCGCACTGCGGAGCCGGAGCCGGAGCCGGACCGGCGCTGGCCGCCGGCTGCTCCACCGGATCGGCCACCTGCCTTGCGACCGCCCTGCTCACCGTTGCGCGCGGCACTGTTGCGACCGCCCCCGTTGCGGGAGGCGCCGTTGCGACCGCCCCCGCTGCGGGAGGCGCTGTTGCGACCGCCAGCGTTACCGTTACGACCGGCACTTCCGCCGTTGGACTGCCCAGCAGGCACGGCGGACACGTAGGCACCGCCAAAGGTGCGGTCGCCGGGGGCCAGCTCCTTCAGCAGTGGGTGCTGCGGGTCCACCCGAGTCGTGGTCGGCTTGATGCCGGCCTTGCGGGTGAGGTCGCGCACGTCGCGGACCTGGTCGTCAGTCATCAACGTGACGACCGTGCCGGAGTTGCCCGCGCGGGCGGTGCGGCCGGAACGGTGCAGGTAGGCCTTGTGCTCGACCGGCGGGTCGGCGTGGATGACCAGCGCAATGTCGTCGACGTGGATGCCGCGGGCCGCGATGTCGGTCGCGACCAGGGTCTCCGCCGCGCCGCTGTGGAAGGCGTCCATCGTGCGGGTGCGCGCGTTCTGGCTGAGGTTGCCGTGCAGCTCCACAGCGGGCACACCGGAGGCGTTGAGCTGGCGCGCCAGCTTCTTGGCGCGGTGCTTGGTGCGGGTGAAGACGACCGAGCGACCGGGCGCCGCCGTGAGGTCGAGCAGCACCGGCAGGTGGCTGTCGTGGGCGACGTGGAGCACGTGGTGGCTCATCGAGTCGACCGGCGACTGCTCCGAGTCCGCCTCGTGCGTCACCGGGCTGGTGAGGAAGCGCTTGACCAGCACGTTGACACCCGCGTCGAGCGTGGCGGAGAAGAGCATCCGCTGGCCGTCCCGGGGCGTCTTGTCCATGATCCGCTTGACGCCGGGGAGGAAGCCGAGGTCGGCCATGTGGTCGGCCTCGTCGAGGATGGTGATCTCGATGCGGTCCAGGGACACCATGCCCTGGCCCATCAGGTCCTCGAGCCGGCCCGGGCAGGCGACGACGACGTCGACACCGGCGGCGAGCGCGCGGACCTGCGGGTTCTGGCCGACGCCACCGAAGATCGTCATCGTGCGCAGACCGGCGATCTGGGCCATCGGCGCGAGCGCCGACTCGATCTGGCCGACGAGCTCGCGGGTCGGGGCGAGGATGAGCGCGCGCGGGCGCTTGGGGGTGCGTCGCTGGCCCGAGCCCATCAGGCGGGTGACCATGGGCAGCAGGAAGGCATAGGTCTTGCCCGACCCCGTGCGGCCACGGCCGAGGACGTCACGGCCGGCGAGGCTGTCGGGCAGCGTCGCGGCCTGGATCGGGGTGGGGGTGGTGATGCCGTTGCTGGCGAGGTGGTCGCACAGCGGGGCGGGCACGCCGAGGCGTGCAAAGTCCTGGGACAAGGGGAGACTCCGAAGGTCTTGTTGTGGTGTCTCGCCCAAGTCGCGCGCCGGTCTGTGCAACGTTGCAGGGAGTGGGGCGCAGCGGCACTGAAATCGTGATCGCACTGCAGGCAGCCGCGGCAAGACGGATCGGACTGCTGCATCCAGTGTACGCGAGTCAAGCACCGTCACTGACCACAGGCATGGAACGGCGCGTGCGGAGGTGTCCGCGTGCGCCGGTCCAGCGAGTGCAGGCCAGGGCCCGGGCACCGGCGCGCATCCGGTGCCCGGGCCAGATCGGGGCCGGACTCCCCGGCGGGGCTGTGTCCCACCAGGGAGCCGACGTCACTACGGATCGACGGTGATCGTGCAGACCAGCGTGGCGTCCGGGTCGGTGGGGAGCAGGTCCTCGAAGGTCGCGGAACTGTCGCCGTTCGTGCCACCGGTGTTGTCCGGAGTCACTGTCATGTCATCGGCGTCGACACACACGATCATCGAGGCGGTGCCACCGTCGATCTGGCTGTCGACGGACACCGTGATGTCGGTGAGGGGGATGTTCTCGAAGCTCACGTCCGCCGCGGCTGCCAGGTTGTCATCGCAGTCAGCCTCGACGCTGACCGTCACGTCCTGTTCGTCGTCGACCGCCTCATAGCCCGTCGGAACGGTCTCGGTGACGGTGTAGTCGCCGTAGAGGAGCCCGGGCACGCACGCCTTGCCGAACTCGTCCGTGGTGACCTGAACGTTCACGCCCGGGAAGTCGGTGCTGGTGACCGTGAAGTCGACGTCCGCGTGGACGTCGGTACCTCCCTCGGCGGCCTGATGCTTGCGCGTCTTGGTGATCTCGATCGCCCCGCGCTCGCGCTCGTTGACGAACGTGCAGGTGACATCATCACCAGCTTCGAGATCGATGCTGGTGGTCGGGTCATCACCGTTGTCACAGGTGGCGCTGACGAGGTTCCAGCCCGTGGGCACGGTCTCGTCGACGGTGTAGCTCCCGGTGGCTATCCCGTGATAAGCGGTGCCGGTGCTGTCCTCGCCGGCCGCGTCGGTGCCGGTCGGTGTCAGGGTGAACGTCGCGGGACTGAGTCCGCCTGTCGACGAGAAGTCGAAGTCGTCCGCGCCCGGTTCGTCGTTCACCTGCTTGACGATCGTCAGGTCAGCCAACGCCTCGTTGTAGTAGGTGCACTTGAGGTAGTCGTTGGCGTCCTGGATGTCGAACGTGACCGTCCTCGTCAGCTGGTTCTCGGTGTAGTTCACCTCCCCTGTGCTCGCGGAGCAGTCGAGGTTGCTGAACTGCCAGCCGGCCGGTAGGTCGTCCTCGGTGACCGTGTAGCCAGTGCCGAAGAGCACGTTCGAGAATGTCTCCGTGTCTCCATCTGCCAACTGGAAGGTGTTGTCGGAGGCGGGATCGGTCCCGAAGGTCTTGGTGTAGTCGAAGAGCTGCGCTGCACCGGTTGGATCAGTCACCTTGCTGATCTCCACCTTGCCGCAGTTGGTCAGCTCGAGCGGCTCTGGACTGATGAAGTCCTTGAGCTGAGAGGTGAACGAGTCCGAGGAGCGGCTCTTGAGCATCGCCGACCCGAAGGACTTGCAGCTCTCGCCGTCGAAGATCAGATTGAGGTCGACCGAGGCCTCACCGAAGGTGCGGGGGCTCTGGTCCTGGGTGAGCTCGTCCATCTGATCGATCGCCGTCGTGTTGATGGTGCCGGCAGCCTGGCCATCGTCGGTGATGGGATCGGCGGGCCCCCACGCGCCTGCGTCGGCCTGCCACTTGCGCAGGGTCATGTCCGCGGTGGCGCCGCCCTGCGTGATGGAGTACTCGATGAGCAGGTCACCGTCGGTGCGCTGCACGTTGGGTCCGGTGCCGCAGGGGGTGCTCGACTGGTTGAACTCAAAGTCCATGAGTGTTGTGCCAGAGGGGTTCGTCACGCGGGCCCAGTACATGTGCAGGTAGCCCGGGGAGCCTTCCTCGACCCACGTTCCAAACTGCAGCAGGTCGGACTTGTTGTTGGGGATGCTCCCGGTCGTCTCAGCGGGACACTCTGTGTCCTCCTTGACACCGCCCTTGTAAGAGTTGTCCTTCTGACCGGTGGGCAGATCGGTGCCGACATTCTGATCGACGTTCGCCCAGTCAAAGGGAGCGTCCACGTCGGCCTCGACAGTCAGGTTGGCGTCGTTGTCGATCTGGAACTGGCTCGCGGGCTGAAGGCCATTGCCGTCCAGCGACTGCTGGTAGTGGGTGGCATAGGCCATGGGTGCCCAGGCGGCCATGGCCACGAGTGCCGCGGAGGCCAGGCCGATGATCCCTCGCCTCACGTTTGTGGAGCGTGCTGAGTGGGCACGTGTGTTGTCAGGGGACATGATTTCCTCAGGGGGTACGCATGCCGACTGGGTGGTGGTGTCGCCACCCGACGACATTCAGCGGTAGCAGAGCTCGCCCCAGCTCTGCCGTTGCAAAGCGGGCGTGATGCGCGCACGTCCGAGGGCGCTCGAGAGCGCTGACGCGACCGATGCGGGTCACGGGGCTCCGCATCAGGTCTGCAGGTGATTCACCACCCGCGACCAGTGTCCTCGCCCACTGCTGCCCTGGCTATGGGTAGTTTTACTCATTAGCGAACTATGAACTCAGACACCAGCTCTGGATGCTCAGGGGCGATGGTTCGCCAGCCGGTGAGTAACAACCGCGAAGCCGCCCGAGCCGAGCAACACGACGGCACCCGCAATCAGTGCCGGAACCCTCGCCAACGTCATGTCGAAGATCAGCACCGCGGTCCCGGCCAGCATGAGGATGACGCCGATGAGGACCACTCGCAGGATCCGGTGGCCGAGCATCACCGTCTCGCGCTTCATCCGGCGACGGAACAGCGTGCGGTGCAGGCTCACCGGGGCCAGTCCGAGGGCGGTGGTCGTGACCCCGAGGCCGACGAGCGCGAGATAGACCGTGCGCTGGAAGCCGGTCAGGTCGGACATCCGGTCCTGGAAGGCCGCCGCCAGCAGGAAGCCGGTCATGATCTGAGTGCCCATCTGGGTCACCCGGATCTCCTGCAGCAGCTCGCCCCAGTTGCGGTCGTAGCGCTCCTGGTCGGTCTCGTGCCGGCCCTTCTCAGTGCGCTCGTCGTCGTGCCGGTCGTCCGGCCGGTCGCTCAATGATTCCTCAGCGCGTCGATGAGCTCGTTCTTCTTCATGTCGCTGTAACCCTCGATGCCGAGCTCCTTGGCCCGGTCCTTGAGCTCGTCGACGGTGCGGTCCTCGTAGCTCCCCGCCTCACCGCCACGGCTGCCCACCTTGTCGCGCCCCTCGGCGGCCGCCGCGTTGCTGATCCGGGCGGCCTTCTCCTGAGAGGCGCCCTCGTCGCGCAGCGACTCATACATCTCGGGATCCTTGATCGAGTCACTCATGTCGGTCCTCCTCGGTTCTCCGCCGCGTCGGGCGGACAACCCCAAACTACGGCTAGGTATGACGGCACGCACCTGCTCGGACACAGGTCCCGGTCCCGGCGCGAGGGGCGTCGACGGAGCCATCCCTCCCCTCGGCGGCGCCAGTCTTGGGGTTGTCGGGCCCTAGCGGCTCGGCTGCAGCTTGAACCAGTGATAGCCGTAGCCGTCCAGGGGCAGCGTCAGCGAGCCACGGTCAATGGGCACCGGCGCGTCCTGGAAGAGGTCCATCAGCTCCCGGTCCTCGCTGATCCCGGGCATCGCCAGCGTCACGGTCCTGGGCTCCGAGGACAGGTTGTGCACCGCGATGATCGAGCTGTCCTCGAGGTCACAGCGGTGGGCCAGCACCGAGTCCTCGTCCTGGTCGATCAGTGAGAAGGTGCCCCAGCCCAGCTCGTGGCATTCACGCCGCACGCTGATGAGCTCACGGAAGAACCGCCACAGCGAGTCGGGGTTCTGCTGCTGCTCGGCCACGTTGACGTGCTCCGGTCCATATCCACCCTCGGTGATCGGGCGGGTCAACCGGGACGGTGCGGCGCTGGAGAATCCGCCGTTGCGTCCAGCGGTCCACTGCATCGGGCTGCGCACGGCCAGCCGCCCCTCGATGTCCAGGTTCTCGCCCATCCCGATCTCCTCCCCATAGAACATCGTGGGGGTGCCGGGCAGGGAGTACATCAGGCTGTAGGCCATCCGGACGCGCCGCGGGTCGCCGTTGAGCATCGTCGGCAGACGACGGCGCAGACCACGGTCATAGAGCTGCATCTCGGGCTCTGGCCCGAAGGCGGCGAACACCTCCTGCCGCTCGGGCTCGGTCAGCTTGTCCAGGGTCAGCTCGTCATGGTTGCGCAGGAAGTTTGCCCACTGGCAGGTCGGGTGGATCGCCGGGCGGTCCTGCAGGGCCTTGGCCATGGGGCGCGCGTCCTCACGGACCAGTGACAGATACATCGCCTGCATGCCGACGAAGTCGAAGACCATGGTCAGCTCGTCCCCGGCCTCGCCGCCGAAGTACTGCAGCTGCTCCTTGAACGGCAGGTTCACCTCGCCCAACAACATGCTCGAGCCCTTGCGGCGCCAGAGGAAGGCCCGAAGCTCCTTCAGGATCTCGTGCGGCTCGGCTGGTGACCCCTCCGGGTCACCAGCGGTCTCGACGTCCTGGATGAAGAACGGGACGGCATCGACGCGGAACCCATCGACACCAACCTGTAGCCAGAAGCCGGCGATCCGCATCACCTCCTCCCGGACGGCGGGGTTGGCGACGTTGAGGTCGGGTTGGTGGGCATAGAAGTGGTGCAGATACCACTCCTCGGTCCGCTCGTCATACGTCCAGATGGCGTCCTCCTTGTCGGGGAAGACCACCTGGTCACTGGTGTCCGGAGGTTCGGTGTCCCGCCAGACATAGAAGTCGCGGTAGCGGCTGTCCTTGCTGCGGCGGGCGTTGCGGAACCACGGGTGCTGGTCGGACGTGTGGTTGATCAGCAGGTCGACGATGACCTTGATGCCGCGGTCCTGCGCGGTCCGGATGACCTCGACCAGCTCCCCGTGGTTGCCGAGCAGCGGGTCGACCCCGTAGAAGTCCGCGACGTCATAGCCGTCGTCGTGGTGCGGGCTCGGGTAGAACGGCATCAGCCACAGACAGTTGATCCCGAGCTTGGCGAGGTAGTCGATGCGCTCCGCCAGGCCGTGCAGGTCACCCACCCCGTCTCCGTCGCTGTCCAGGTAGGTCTGCACGTCGAGGCAGTAGATCACCGCGCTCTTCCACCACAGGTCACTGGTCTCCGTCGCGCGCACCGTTCACTCCTTCACAGCCGGCAGTACCTGCTCGCCGAAGGTCTCGATGAAGTCCCGCTGGTCCTGGCCCACGTGGTGCAGGTAGATGTCGTCGAAGCCCAGTTCGGCGTACTCCTGGATCCACGCCCGGTGACGGCCCAGGTCGTGCGAGATGCGGACGGCGTCGGCCACCTCCTCCGGCTCGACGTCCTGCGACAGCCGGTCGAAGTCCTCCGTGGTCTCGGTGTCGGCGGCGACATCGGGCGGGAAGACGTTGCTGCGCCACTGGTTGTAGGCGATGGACTGGGCCAGCTGGTCGCTGGGTGCCCAGCTGATGTGGGCCTGGATGGCCAGTGGGCCGGTCCCGCCCGCCTCCTTGTATGCCGCCACGACGTCGCGCAGGACCTCCACCGGTTGGGAGACGGTCAGCAGACCGTCGGCCCAGGAGGCGACACGGGCCGCGGACTCGACCGAGATGGCTGGAGCGAGCAGCTTGGGCGGTCGGGGCGGCAGGTCCCACAGCTTGGCCCGGTCCACGGTGAAGTGGCCCTCCTGGGTGATCTCCTCGCCACCGAAGAGCCGCCGCATCACGTCGACCGCCTCCTCGAGGCGCGCGACCCGCTGCTCCTTGTCCGGCCACGGGTCGCCCGTGACGTGCTCGTTCATCGCCTCACCGCTGCCGAGCGCTGCCCAGACGCGGTCCGGGAACAGATCCGCGAGGGTCGCGAGCTGGTGCGCCAGGACGACGGGGTGATAGCGGTCACCGGGGATCGCGAGCGTGCCGATCTCGAGCTTCGTGCTGGCCAGGGCCGCGCCCAGCCACACCCAGGTGTTGCCCGCGTGTCCCTGGCGCACGCTCCACGGCGCGATGTGGTCCGAGCTCATGGCCATGTCGAAGCCGGCTCGCTCGGCATGTCGGACGTCGTTGAGCAGGTGTCGGGGCGCGATCTGCTCATGGCTGGCGTGGAAACCGATGCGTGTCACGACACCACCACACCCTGCCGAGCGCCGGTCCGCAACTCCTGCCGCTTGCGATGAGGCGTCACAGCACAAGCCACGGGACCTGAGAGCACGCGCGGACCCGGCCTCAGAACACGGGCGACGGGGCCTCCCGCCAGGCCGCCACGGCGGGCGCGAGGCCGTCCGCCAGCATCGGCAGCTGTGGGACGAGCGAGAGTGCGGCCACCATCTGCAGGTTGCGCGCGGCGTCCATCACCTGCTGGACCTCCGGGTCGACCGTCCGCAGGCCGAGAGGCCCGGCCGCGGCGTCGTAGGCCGCGACCGCATCCGGACCGTGCCCCGCCAGGTCCCACTCCACGGGGCCGATGCAGACGTCCTCGAAGTCGGCAAAGACCAGACCCTTGGTCGACCGGATGACGTTGTGCGACGGGGCGTCGCCCTGGATCGGCTGCAGGTCCACCGAGGGGAACCGGTCGCGGAAGGCGCGGGCGCTGGCCAGGACGGGTTGCAGCGAGTGCCACTCGGCGAAGGCCCGGTCCAGGTCGTCGTCGGACAGCAGCGAACACCCCTCGAGGGCCGTCATCATCCGCGGGAGCGACTCGTTGAACGGGCTGAGGAAGGGCAGGACCCCTGGGTAGGCCGCGAGCGCCGCGTGCAGCGCCGCGCACACCTCATAGTCGGCGCCCTGGTAGGCGCTGTGGTCGGGAGCGACGTCGACCAGCTCCCAGAACGTCATCGAGAAGTCGTTCTCGCGCACCGGCTCCAGGGGCACCAACCCGGACGGACGGGTCGCGGGCACTCCCTCGCGGCTCAGCCAGTCGGCGACGTCAAGCTCCCGCCGCTGCCGCTGGGTGAGCTCCTCGGGCGTGGTGTCCGGCGGCAGCACCAGCGGGATGCGCACCACCACGGGTGCGGGGTGAAGGTGCACGACCAGCGAGAACACGTCGTGCAGCACGCGGGTCTCCTCGACGCTGATGTCCAGGTCCGTGGCGGCGATGAAGGCCGCCTCGGTCGCCATCGTGGTGCGGGCGGCCAGTTCCTCAGGGGTCAGTGCGGCGTCGGGCATATGCCATCATCCCAAGAGTCCGCCCCGAGCGCAGGGTCAGCGGCGTGATCGGTGGGCGTGGGGTGGAGTTGGCGGTGCGGTACAGCGTGATCCGCCCCGCGGCCGCGAGACTTGACCAACGCCATACCCGTCTGGGCGAACACCACCCGTCGCCGGGTGTTGGAATGGACCACATGTCGAACCCGCTCCTCGCCCCCTCCGCGCTGCCCTTCTCGCTGCCCGACTACGCCAACCTCACCGACGAGCACGTCAGTGAGGCGGTCAGCCGGGGGATGGAGGAACAGCTCGCCGAGCTGGAGCGGATCGCCACCGACGAGTCGGCGGCCACGGTCGAGAACGTGCTGCACGCGTGGGAGCTCAGCGGTGCGACACTGCGCCGGGCCATCGCCGCGTTCTGGGTGGCCCGCTCCGCGCACACCACGCCGGAGCGGGACGCCATCATGGCGGAGCTCGCGCCCCGGATCGCGGCGCACCAGGACACGATCCTGCTGCACCGCGGCCTCTACGACCGGCTGCGCTCCCTGGCCGAGCGCGCCGACAGCGGTGAGCTCACCCTCGATGAGCAGGACCGCTTCAACCTGCACCGGCGGCTCAAGGACTACGAGCGCGGCGGCATCACGCTCAGCCAGGAGGACCAGCAGCGGCTGCGGGAGCTCAACCGTGAGCTGGCCACCCTCGCCACCCAGTTCGAGACTCTGGTCACCGCGGGACGCAACGCCGCCGCCGTGCACGTCACGGACGAGCGGGAGCTGACGGGGATCTCGGACGACGAGAGGGCCGGGCTCCGGACCGCCGCCGAGGAGCGGACTCTCGACGGCTGGGTCATCCCGATCGTCAACACGACGGGTCAGCCGGTGCTCGACAGCCTCGAGCACCGCGGTCTTCGCGAGCGCATCTTCCGGGCCTCGGTGAGCCGCGGGCTCCACGGCGAGCACGACACCCGCGACGCACTGGTGACGCTGGCCAGGCTGCGCGCCGAGCGGGCGCAGCTGCTCGGCTACCCGCACCACGCGGCATACGCCCACGAGCTCACCTGCGCCAGGAGCACGGAGGCGGTGAACGACCTCCTGGGCCGCCTGGCGCCTGGAGCTGTCGCGATCGCGGAGCGGGAGGCCGAGGTCCTCGCGAGCCAGCTCCGGGAGCAGGACCCGACCGCCCGCCTGGAGCCGTGGGACTGGCAGTTCCTCGCGGCGCGGGAGGCGGCCCGGACGAGCTTCGACACCGAGCAGCTCAAGCCCTACCTGGAGTTCGAGCGGGTGCTGCATGAGGGCGTCTTCGCGGCGGCCACCGCCTTGTACGGCATCACCTTCCACGAGCGGCCGGAGCTCGTGGGTTACACCGACGAGGCCCGCGTCTTCGAGGTGCGGGAGGAGGACGGCGGTGTTCTCGGTGCGGTCGTCATCGACCCCTACACGCGGCCCTCCAAGAAGGGCGGTGCCTGGATGACCTCGCTGGTCGACCAGGCCACCCTCACCGGTGACCTGCCGGTCGTGACGAACACCTGCAACGTCCCGCCGCCGGCGCCCGGCTCGCCCAGCCTGATGACCTGGTCCAACGTGATCACGCTGTTCCACGAGTTCGGGCACGACCTGCACGGACTGTTGTCCGACGTGCGCTACCCGTCGAGGTCGGGCACGTCCGTGCCGCGCGACTTCGTGGAGTTCCCCAGCCAGGTCAACGAGATCTGGGCCTGGGAGCCGTCGCTGATCGCGCGGTACGCCCGGCACCACGAGACCGGAGAGCCGCTGCCCGCAGAGTGGGTCGACGCCCTGGTCGCCAGCCGGCAGGAAACGGGCTATCACACGCTGGAGCTCCTCAAGGCGATGCTGCTCGACCAGGCCTGGCACCAGGCCCGGCCGGAGGACCTGCCTCAGGACGGGACCGGGGTCGAGGCGTTCGAGGCTGCGGCCCTCGAGCGGGCTGGCGTGTCCTTCCTCCTCATCCCGCCGCGCTACCGGTCGACCTACTTCGCCCACATCTTCGCCGGCGGCTACTCCGCGGGCTACTACTCCTACCTGTGGTCCGAGGTGATGGACGCGGACACCGTCGCGTGGTTCCGGGACCACGGGGGTATGTCGCGCCAGGCCGGTGAGAGGTTCCGCCGGGAGCTGCTCGGGCGGGGCGGATCGGTCGAGGCGATGGACACCTACCGGAGCTTCCGCGGCGCGGACCCGGACGTGAGCCACCTGCTGGGTCGGCTGGGCCTGTCGGCCGCGCTACAGGAGTGACGACGGGTCCTCCGGCACGTCCACCGCGTGGTGCTGCAGCAGCTCGAGGGGCACCAGCTGCAGGACCGCCTCGTGGGTGCTCGCGAGGACGACGGGAGCTGCGCGGTCGGCGTGGGCCGACTGGAGCCATCGGAGGGCGACGACGCACCACCGGTCGCCGGGCCGCAGCCCCGGGAACTGCCACTCCGGGTGCGGTGTCAGCAGGTCGTTGCCGACCTGGAACTGGTGCGTCAGGAACTCCTCGGTCATCACTGCACAGACGCCGTGGTTGCCCACGTCCTCGACGGTGACCAGGCAGCGGCCGGACCGCGTGAAGCCGGTGACCGGGGTGGTCCCGCACAGTTGCAGCTCCCCACCGAGCACGTTGCGTCCCACCATGACCCCCAGCCTCCCACGCCATGAGCGAGCACGGGCATGATCGGCCCATGAGCTATGACGTCGAGCGGATCCGGTCGCACTTCCCTGCACTGCGGGAGGGCGCGGCCCACTTCGACGGACCGGGCGGCACGCAGACGCCCGACGTGGTCGCGAGTGCAGTTGCCGAGGCGCTGACCTCCGCGGTGTCGAACCGCGGGACGGTGACCCGCTCCGAGCAGCGCGCCGAGCGCATCGTGGTGGAGGCGCGGGCCGCGATGGGTGACCTGCTCGCTGCCGAACCGGACGGCGTGGTCTTCGGGCGCTCGGCCACCGATCTCACCTTCCACTTCGCGCGCACGCTCTCCGCGACCTGGTCGCCGGGCGACGAGGTTGTGGTGACCAGGCTCGACCACGACGCCAACATCCGGCCGTGGGTGCTGGCGGCGGAGGCGGTGGGGGCGACCGTCCGGTGGGTCGACTTCGACGCCGCGACCGGGGAGCTCGACCCCGTCGCAGTCGCGGACGCCGTCTCGGAGCGCACGCGCATCGTCGCCGTGACAGCTGCCTCCAACCTCATCGGCACGCGCCCAGACCTGCGGAACATCGCGCGGACCGCCCACGAGGCCGGTGCCCTGCTCTGGGTCGACGGCGTCCACGGGACGGCGCACCACCTACCCGACCTCAGAGCCAGCGGTGCGGACTTCTGGACGTGCTCGCCATACAAGTTCGTGGGCCCCCACCTCGGCGCCGTGGCCGCCGCACCCAGCCTGCTCGAGACGCTGCACCCTGCCAAGCTGCTTCCGTCCAGCGACGCCGTCCCGGAGCGGTTCGAGCTCGGCACGCTGCCCTACGAGCTCCTCGCGGGAACCACCGCGGCGGTCAACTTCCTTGCCGGGCTCGACGCGGCCGCGACAGGTTCGAGGCGCGAACGCCTGACGAGCTCCTACGCGGCGCTCGAGACCCATGAGCACGCCCTGTCTGCCCGGCTCGAGACCGGCATCCGAGCGCTGCCTGGCGTGACGGCATACAGCAACGCGAGCCGACGGACGCCGACGTTCCTCTTCACCGTCGACGGGCGCTCACCCCGGGACGTCCAGGTGGCGCTCGCGGAACTGGGTGTCAACGCACCCGCCAGCCACTTCTATGCGTGGGAGTGCAGCCACCACCTCGGTCTCGGCGCGGAGGGTGGTGTCCGGGTGGGACTGGCGCCCTACACGAACGACGACGACGTCACCCGGCTGGTGGACGGGCTGACTGCGGTGGTGGGCGACTGGCGACCGACTGGACCCGGTGGTTAGTCGGTCGGGGTCCCCTGCCGGTCTGCCAGGTGGCTGCTCTCGGCGTAGTCGTCGCGCACATCGTCCTCGGCGGCCGGGTCCGGCTTGGGACCGACCGGGACGGCCTGCATCCCGGCACGCCGCAGCGCGCGCACGGTGCCCCTGGGTAGCGGCGGAACCTCGTTCTTGAACCCCATGAGGAGCATGAACACCATCGCAAAGACCAGGATGAACACGGGCAGCCCCATGACGGTGATCACCTGTTGCAGGGTCTCCAGTCCGAGCTCGCCACCGAGCACGATGAGCGACGCTGCGAGAACGCCCTCCGAGAGACCCCAGAACACGCGCTGCCTGACCGGGCCAGCCTCCGCGTCCCCCGCACAGAGCATGTCGACGACGAGGGAGGCGGAGTCGGACGATGTGGCGAAGAACAGCCCCACGACGACGATCGCGATCCCGGACACCAAGGTCGCCGCTGGGAAGTGGTCGAAGAACTCGAACATCGCCAACGGGACACTCTCCGCGACAGCCGCCGAGATGCGACCTCCGTCGCCGCCGATGCCGTCCAGCTCCATCGCCGACCAGCCGAACGTCACGAACCACACGAGAGTGAACACCGAGGGGGCAACCAGGACACCCCCGACGAACTGGCGCACAGTGCGGCCACGTGAGATGCGTGCGAGGAAGACCCCCATGAACGGCGCCCACGTCACGGTCCACGCCCAGTAGAAGACCGTCCAGCCGCCCTGCCAGCCCCAGCCGTCCTCCTTGCCGAACTGCGCCATGGCGTCGTTCCAGAACGCTAGCTGCACCACGTCCTGGAGGTACATACCCAGGCTCTCGATCATCTGACGTAGCAGGAACACCGTGTCGCCCAGGAACAGCACGAAGAGCATCAGGCCGATCGCCATCAGGATGTTGAGGTTGGACAGCCGCTTGACCCCCTTGTCCAGCCCGGCGACGATCGAGGCCGTGGCGACCAGGGTCAGCACGGTGATGATGATGACCCGCAGCCACACGGAGTCGGCGACCCCGGTGAGGGCGCTGAGCCCGGCGCTGATCTGCGAGGTGCCCAGGCCCAGCGACACGGCGAGCCCGAACAACGTGCCGAGCACCGCGAAGATGTCGACCGTCTTGCCGATCGGCCCGTAGATCCGCTCCTTGAGCACGGGATAGAACACGGAGGAGAACCGCATCGGCAGGTCGTAGCGGTAGATGAAGAAGCCGAACGCCAGGCCGGGCAGCGTGAAGATGGCCCAGGTGTGGATGCTCAGGTGGTAGAGCGAGATGCTCATCGCATCCCGGGCCGCCTCGATGCTGTAGGGCTCCACGTCGGCGAACGGCGGCGTCGAGAAGTGGGAGATCGGCTCGGCGACCCCCCAGAACATCAGCACCGTGCCGATGCCGCCGGCAAAGAGCATCGCGAACCACGACATGTTCGAGTACTCCGGGCGGTCAGTGTCCTTGCCCAGGCGCAGGGCTCCGTAGCGGCTGAACGCGACCCAGATCAGGAAGAGAACCCATGAGGTCACGCCCAGGATGAAGAACCATCCGAGGTTGACCACGATCCAGTCCCGCCCGTCGGCGAAGACGGTGCCGATCGGCCCGGGGAAGGCCAGCAGGAGGATCAGGAAGATGACCATGAGCCCTGCGGACACGAAGAAGATCGTCGGGTTGGTGCGCAGCCCAAGCCGCCGGGCCAGGTCTTCCATGCTGGTGCCTTCCGTCGTGCTCATGCAGTGGAGGCGGCGGCCCCACCTGTCGTGTGCTGCCGGAGAGGCGTCGCCCGGACAGAACCACTTTTGTGCACAACCGCATCGCTGTCCACCGGTCCGCGTGGAGTCCGGTGCGGTCGGAAGACGAGTTACAGCCGGAACTGGTCCGCGTAGACCAGCCGACGAGCGGTCCCCGGGGTGCCCTCCTTGGGTCCTTCGTCCGGGTCCGCGTTGAAGTACTCGTACTCCTCGACGAGCACCCGGAACCGCTCCGAGGTCCCGGGCGTCGAGAGGGCGACCGGCTCGGGGAGCGGCACCTCCGCCGACCAGGTGGCGCGCAGGCCCGACAGGCCGGCCAGCGGCAGTCGCACCCGGGCGTGGTCGGCCCACTCCAGGTCGCTGCCACCGTCCGGCAGCTCCTGCACCGTGGCAAACAGCTCCCGTGAGGCACGGAGTATGCCGTCTGCCGCCGCAAGTGCTCCCTCGCCCGGTTCGCCGTCCCGCAGCAGCCTGCTGATGCCGATGGGCCCGGTCACGGTCAGCCGCACCGATGACTCGTCGCCGCGGTTGGCGGTGGCGGTGCGCTCGGGCAGCGGCTGCACCCAGTCGGTGAGGGCGACCGGAGACAGCTCGTGGTCGGCGAGCGAGTCGGGCTGGTAGCGCGCCACCGCCATCCGCACGAACGGCCACAACGAGTCGCGCGGGTCCATCGCGACATCGACGAACCACTGCCGGCGACCCTGGTGGTACTCCGGCTGGTAGCCGAGCACCACGACGGGCGGCCTGCCCTGCGCGTCCACGAGCTTGGTCGTCACGGGCAGGGTTACCGGCCGTCCGGGCCCGGGCTCCAGGACCTCACCGGCCACGAGGCCGACCAACAGGTCGGTGGCCTCCACGAGCGGCAGCTCGGTCGTGGTGGCGGGGACACCGGTCAGGATGACCGGGTCCTTGGCCCACCGTGACGTCAGTGACGGCGGCTGGTCGGCGTTGCCGAGGACGACCGCGAGCAGCTCGCCGTCACCGGAGGAGAACCAAGGACGCTCCAGCCAGATCCGGGCACCCGACCGACGCGTGCGGCGCAGCGCGAAGGGCTGCTCCGGCTCAGTCTCCTGCTCCCAGAGCAGCAGCGGGACAACGTCAGTCACCTCGGGCACGGCCGGTCGGGCGGAGCTGACCACCGTCAGCTCACGGGACTCCCCGAGCAGCACCGGGTCGTCGGCGCGAGGCAGCTCTGCCGGATCGAAGAACTCGGCAAACCGGGTGACGCCGCGCGCGGCGTAGGTGACCTGGCGGTGGTGGGTGTCGGGGAAGGTCTGGATCGCCTTGTGCGACACGACGGTGGCCTCGCCGTCGGTGCCGGTCACGACGTGGTCGAAGAGGTAGAGCAGACCGAACCGCTCGTCCGGCTGGACCGGCGAGGTCAGCACGACGTCCTGCCGCTCCACCTGGACCGGGCCGTCGGTGGCCAGGTCGTCGACCCACTCCGTCCAGCGCGCCTCCAGGCTGAGGCGCTCGGTGCTGGGGCCGTGCACGTCGACGACCCCGACCAGTGCGGCGACGGTCAGCCCCGACGGGCGGAGCAGCACCCGCAGCGCGGGAAGCTGCGGGGGATGCACCGGGCTCCGGACGGCATGGACCAGGCGCAGGTCGTGCGCCGGGGTCAGCCACCAGAACCAGCCGTTGGCCGCAGCCCTCGCCAACAGGGCGCGTGCGGCCTCGGCCTCCGGTCCACCACCGGCGGCGGCCGGGTGGCTCCGCCACGGGCCGAGCACCTGGAGAGCGTGCTCGTCCAGGGCCGACGACATGGCGACCCGGACCTGCTCACCGGGCGGCAGGGTCACCGTCACCCTGTTGCCGTCCCGCTCCGCACCCAGGGTGGGTCCCGGCGCCAGGACGAGCCGCAGCGGCTCCACCTCAGGCCACTCGCCGGCATACGGCAGGACCACGGTCTGGAGCACGCGCGGCTCGGTGAGGGCGTGCGGCGCCCCAGCGTCGTAGAACACCAGCGATACCCCGTGCGCCAGCACGTCCGGCAGGTAGGGCAGCACGAGCTGGTCGGTGTCGTGCACGACATACTGCCCCTCGGCCAGGGGAGTGTCCCGGGCCTCGCTGATCTGGTCCAGGGTGACCTGGTCCGGGTCGGCGCCGGGGCGGGCGTGCAGGGCGATCCCCTCCTGGTCCACTGAGCCGTTGGGGTCGGAGAGGTCCTGGATCCTCTGGTCCAGGAACGTGCCCCGCTCCTTCAGTGCGGTCGCCAGCAGGCGGTCGTGGTCCTCGGGGTCGCTGGAGCCGATGGCCTCGTCGAACATCCCGTGCTGCTCGGCCTCGAGCTGGGTGCCCTTGGGCGGCGCGACGTGCCGCTCGGTGTCCCGGTCGTCCCGGACCACGAGCCGCTGCAGCGACTCGCCGGCAGCGAGGGGGTGCCGGGCCACCAGCGACGGCGGCGGCACCGGGTGCCAGCGCAGGAAGGGCCGCGGCGTGGTGACCACCGGCACCTCCGGTGGCTCCGGCTCGATCGGCGGTATGCCGGGTCCCGGCACCGTGGGGCGGCTCCGTTTGACGATGGGGTCACGGGTGTCGTCCAGTTCCGCGAAGGACCTCGGGTCGACCGACAGCTGGGGGCGACCCCGCCAGACCTCGGCATGGCGGGTCACCTGGGCGAGGGCGTGCGCGACCCCACGGCGCAGGCCCGCACCCTGGGCCTCCGCACTCCGCGAGAGCTGCTCGAGGAGTCGCGACCGCAGCAGCCGGTCGACCTGCGCGACGCCGGTCACGGCCGCCTCGGGCACGCGCAGCTCACCGGTGGCGGACTCCACGAAGGCCTCGCGCATCAGCTGGTCGAGCGCGCGCCAGGCCTCGGCGTCCTCCCGTCCGGCAACCTCGAGCAGGGAGCGCAGCAGCGGTCCGTCATCGTCCTGCGCGTCGGGCAGCCGCGCCAGCAGCCCGTCCCGGACGGAGGCCAGGAGCCCCGCCCGCTCCTGGACGGCATACTCGCTGCGGAGCAGGTCGAGTCGCTCGCGGGCGGCGGCGAGCTCCCGTCGACTGGCAGTGGCACGCTCCGGCCTCAGGACCGAGTTGCCGGCGAGGTCCACCCCACGGACCCGGAAGGAGTAGCGGCGCCCGTAGCGCAGCGCGGGCAGCGTGCCGGGCTCCACCCGGCTCCGGATCTGCACGGCGTCGCCGGCGTCGCCCGGCGGCTCCTCCAGCACGAGCTCCTCACCCAACGGTCCGTTGACACCGTCGCCGTGCACGATGACCTTGCCGGGTCGGGGGGCCGACAGGCTCCAGCCGTCCCAGCCGACGAACACCTCGTGCAGGTGGTAGGGGCTGTCCTCACCGGGCGCCCGGTTGAGCGCGGTCAGCTGCAGGAAGCCGACGTCCGCGACGTCCTTGAGCAGCTTCTTGCCGGAGGCCTCGACATCCACTCGGCGCTCGTGCACCGAGTGCCACGCCCGGCTGTCGTCGTCCCAGACCTCCAGCCGGATGCCCCGGACGAGGTCGTCGTAGACGAGGTCCGGCGCGGTGGCGTCGTCGTCGCCCGCCTGGAACCCCTGCGCACGCTTGAGCTGCGCGCGGAGCGAGTCCTGCCGGTCGACCTTGGCGATCGAGAACCCGGTCGAGCGCAGCGAGCCGGGCGCCGCGTTGACTGCGTCGCCGTTGAGCTCGGTGGCCAGCGCACGCGGCAGGTCCCGCAGGTGCTGCTCGAGCTTCAGCCCGGAGGCGTCCGGGTCCAGGTCGAGCACGGTGTAGGAGCGGGGGAGCCCGAGGGGCAGGGCACCGCCCGACCACGCCCCGGAGGACACCGCGCGCCAGTGTCCCTTGCCGTCGGACTCGCACCAGGTGCGCGGTGGTGCGAGCGGCTGGACGTCGGCGGCACTGTCCGGGGTGAAGCGGGCAGCGACCCACTGCGCCTTGGCCAGCAGCCTCCGGTGGTCCGGGCTCTCGACCAGCACGTCGATGACGAGCCCGACCTCACGCAGCAGCGCCGGCGTGCTGCCCAGCGACCCCGCCCGTTGGTGGAAGTCCTGCTCCGGGACCTGGGGGCCGGTGGGTGTGTCCCCGGTCGTGCCGTCGTCCGGGCCGTTCGGCCTCTCGTCGGGCCGCTCCTGGTAGGTCGGCTGCTCTCGCTGGTAGAACCGCCGCGCGCCGTGGACCTGGCTCAGGGCGCGCAGTGCAGGGGTCGGGAACTCCTGGTTGTCCTGGGCCGCGTCGAGGAATGCCGTGGCCCGCTGCTCTCCCTCGCGGTCGCTCAGGAGCAGCTCGACCGCTGAGGTCCACGGGGTGGCCTCGGAGACATATCCGGCGCGGGTGCCGATGAACCGCGTGGCGCCCAGCTGCCGACCGGACATCCCGAGTGTGGCGGCCGACTCGGCCAGCTTTCGCGCGAGGTTGACCTCGTCGCGGCGCGGGTAGGCCTCCTGGGCGGTGTTGCGGAGGTCCCGGACCGCCGGCTGGAGCTGCTCGAGCTCCTGGAGGACGCTGTCCACCACCGGGTTGTCCCAGACGGTGGGTGGCGTCATCGGCGAGACGATCGTGGAGCCCAGGTGCAGGTCCACGGCGTGCTGCTCCATCGTGTGCGCCGGGTAGGTCCGCCACGGCTGGTCGGTGGCCGCCACAGGTGGCGCGGCGAAGCCGGCAACCGGGGTCTCGGGCGGGAAGACCGCGGTCCAGGACTTCTGCGCGGGGGTGGAGGCCCACCGCACGGGAATGCCGTCCGGCAGGTTGTCGGTGACCAGCTCCAGCCTGCCCTCGAGCAGGACCTTCACCCATCGCTCGGTGTCCGGGAAGTCTCCGACCGTGGCCTCGGCGGACTCCGGCTCGAGCCGGTGGGTGAAGAACACCGAGGCGTGGAAGGGCTGGTCCTCCGCGAGTGAGTAGGGGAGCGCCGTGGCGAGGAATCGTGTCGTGGTCATGTCACGCTCCGGAGGCGAAAGCTGAGCAGTAGGCGGACCAGGCGTCGCTGTGACCCTGCGTGTCGGGCGGCATGATCTCCCGGAGCACGGGGTCGCCCTTGGATCCGGCGAGCTGGCGTTCACAGCTCACCTCGACGGAGGCAGAGAAGAACAGGATGTCGATCTCCACGACGACCGAGGCCCGGCCGACCATCTTGCCGGTGTCGAAGTCGTAGGTGAGGGACAGCTCCAGCGTGATCGACGCGGAGATCAGACCGAGCACGTCAACCTCGCCCCGGATCCGGAAGTAGCCGGTCAGGGAGCCCTTGTCGCCCTCCAGCCGGAGGTAGACGCCCACTGAGATCGAGACTGAGCCTGAGGCCACCCCGAGGTCGATCGACAGGGAGGCAGCCGCCTCCAGCCCCATCTCCAGGGCGACCATGCCCATCGGTGACAGGCGAAGGCTCACCCAGCCACCGCCGCCGATGCACATCACCGTGAGCCGGAAGGGCGACTCCTTGGAGCAGAAGTTGAAGCCGACGGTGACAGCGTCGCCGAGGAACGGCACCCGGCAGTCCGCCCCAAGCGCGATGTTCTCCAGGCTGAAGACCCCGACGCTGACGTTGGGCAGCTCCAGGTCGAAGCCGGCGGTGACGCCGGAGGGTGCCACGTCGACATACGGCGGGTCGGCGAAGCCGTCGAAGGGGATCATCCGCCGCAGCGTCTCGATGAACCCGAGCGCGCCGAGGAACTCCATGCCGCCGAAGACGACGTCGACCTCCGGCTTGGTGTTGGAGCCGACGCGGAAGCCGATGCGGGAGAAGTTCATCGCCATCAGCGGTTCGCCGGGAAGCAGGGTGAGGGCGAACTCGCGCAGCTCGGCACTGATGTCGGCACTGGCGGCGCCCTGGGCGCTGGCCCGGACCTCGACCGACAACGAGAAGCCGTTCTTGTCCTTGGCGACGAAGACCGGCGGGTCCCCGGGGCTGAGGCTCCAGCTGCCGATCTGTGGGCTCCAGTCGAGCCGGGCGCTGACCCCGTCGGGCGGTGTCAGGACGCCCTCCACGAACTTGTCGATCGCGTCCAGGACGTCCTCCATGACCGAGAGCATGGAGACCAGCGCGTCGAGCGGCTTCACCAGCTGCGACCGGACCGCCGCGGGAACCCGCGGATGGGTCACGACCGGCCGGAGGTCCTCGAGGGAGTCGGCGAGCTCGCTGGCGGCATCCGCTGCCTCGTCGGCGGCTGCCGGGTCGGCCAGCAGGTCCTCGAGCGCGGTGCCCAGCGCGACCAGCTTGGCCAGCAGGTCGCTGGCGACCGCCTCGAGCTCGGCCTGCGCCTCGGCGATGGCGTCCTGCGCGCCCTGGTGCACCTCGACGGCCGCGGTCAGGTCGTCCTCGAGCCGTTGCTGCGCGTCCTCGATCGCCTGCTGCAGCCGCTGCACCTGCGTGGCGATCGCACTGACCTTGTCGAGTGCGTCCGTGACGAAGCTCGGTGCGTCCTTGAGGGTGAGCTCCTCCCCGGTGACCGCCTCGATGAGATCCACGAGGCTGAAGAGGCCGAACAGCTTGGGCAGAGCTCCCTCGAGGAACGTTGCCGGGTCGAACGTCCCGTCGATGAGGCCGCCCGGTGTGCTGCCGTCATCGCCGACCGCGCCGAGGGAGCGGGACAGGGCCCGCACCATCTGGTTCGGCGCGACGAACCCGCCGGCCCGGTCGGACCCGGCCGTGAAG
>DATGRS010000009.1:0-7768 GCA_035303365.1 Ornithinicoccus sp. | reverse complement strand
AGGCTGCCCGTCTGCGCGACGAGGAGCACAAGCTCACCCAGGCCCGGGCGGAGCGGGAGAAGGAGTGGAAGTCCGGCGACATGGACGTCGTCGCCGAGGTCGACGAGGAGCTGATCGCCGAGGTGCTCGCGGCAGCCACCGGCATCCCGGTGCTGAAGCTGACCGAGGAGGAGTCCAGCCGCCTGCTCAACATGGAGAACGAGCTGCACAAGCGGATCGTCGGCATGGACGACGCGATCGGCGCGCTCTCCCAGGCGATCCGGCGCACCCGCGCCGGCCTGAAGGACCCCCGTCGTCCGGGTGGTTCGTTCATCTTCGCCGGCCCCACCGGCGTCGGCAAGACCGAGCTCGCCAAGGCGCTCGCCGAGTTCCTCTTCGGCGACGAGGACGCACTGATCACGCTGGACATGTCGGAGTACTCCGAGAAGCACACCGTCTCCCGGATGTTCGGCTCGCCTCCCGGCTACGTCGGATACGAGGAGGGTGGCCAGCTGACCGAGAAGGTGCGGCGCAAGCCGTTCTCCGTGGTGCTCTTCGACGAGGTCGAGAAGGCGCACCCGGACATCTTCAACAGCCTGCTGCAGATCCTGGAGGACGGTCGCCTGACCGACGCACAGGGCCGGGTGGTCGACTTCAAGAACACCGTCATCATCATGACCACCAACCTCGGCACCCGCGACATCTCCAAGGGCGTCTCGCTCGGCTTCTCCGGCGGCAACGACGGAGCCAACGACTACGAGCGCATGAAGAACAAGGTCACGGACGAGCTCAAGCAGCACTTCCGGCCCGAGTTCCTCAACCGCGTGGACGACACCATCGTCTTCCCGCAGCTCTCGCAGGAGGAGATCGTCCAGATCGTCGACCTGATGATCGCCCAGCTGGACGAGCGGCTGAAGGACAAGGACATGGGCATCGAGCTCACGCCCACCGCCAAGAAGCTGCTGTCGGTCAAGGGCTACGACCCGGTGCTCGGTGCGCGCCCGCTGCGTCGCGCCATCCAGCGGGAGATCGAGGACGCCCTGTCCGAGAAGATCCTGTATGGCGAGCTGGTCCCGGGCCAGATCGTGCTGGTCGACGCGACCGCCGAGGACAAGTCCGGTGAGTTCTCCTTCACAGGGGCCGACAAGTCCCGCACCCCGGACACGCTGCCGGTGGAGGAGGCACAGCCGGGCGCCTGAGCCCGACTGTCGAGCCACTGCGTGAGGCATGGCCCGGTGCCGGTTGGCACCGGGCCGTACCTTTCGCCGGAGCGTGCCGAGGTCTGGCGTTGGCCCCACCGTCAAGGCTTGGCAAAACTTGTGCAAACGTTGCGCCAACCGGCTTGCGCTCCCGCGCCCCGTGCACCGTAATTGAGTGCAGGGGGAGAGTTCGTCCAGGCCCGGACGAGCGGATGGCAGGAGGAGAGTCGGAGTGGAACGAGCCGTGTGGAACCACCGGCACGCGTCGCGCCGGGACTCCGGTAGCGCGGACATCCGGCTCACAGCTCACGGTGATGAGCGTCCAGGTGCTGGTGCCGATGACATACCTGAGGACGCTGGCGCTGGACGGGGACTCCTGGTGGTCATCGCCAGCACCCTGGAGCAGCGCGCCCGGCTCACCGAGGCACTCCCGGCAGGGGCCACCGCACTCCTGGTGAGTAGCTTCGCGCAGGCCCGCCAGGTGATGGCGCAGCTGCCCGGTGCGACACACTCTGAGCCGGCCGGAGAGGGACGGGAGATGCCGACACCGTCCGCTGATGAGGCCAGTCAACGGCACGACCCGCATGGGTCGTCGGCTGCCGAGGCGTCGGCGGAGGTATCGGCGGCCGCTTCGTTGCCGCCCTCCCTACGGCTGCGTGAGGACCGTCTGTCGCTGGCCCTCGGTCCGCGGGAGGTATCCCTCACCACGCTCGAGATGGACGTGCTCCGCTATCTCCTCGGGCGTCCCGGCGAGATAGCCACCTTCGAGCAGCTCTCTCAAGTCGCCTGGCACAC
This sequence comes from Ornithinicoccus sp., assembly GCA_035303365.1. GTDB lineage: Bacteria > Actinomycetota > Actinomycetes > Actinomycetales > Dermatophilaceae > Ornithinicoccus. The sequence continues at coordinate 5,795 of DATGRS010000009.1, read as the reverse complement.
CAACTACCTCGGCAACGGGGCACACATGCACGCGGCAGTCGGCCGACTGCGCGCCAAGCTGACGCACCTCGGTGCACCGGTCAGCTTGCAGGCGGTGCGGGGCCAGGGGTTCCGCCTCGTGCGCCACGACTGGCGCGCCCTCCAGGAGGCTGTCGGCAGTTGACGGCCCGCGCTGCGACACCGTCCCGCGAGGACGGTGTCCTTCGTGTTGTCCGCCCCAATCCCGTTGTCTAACAGATGTTTACGTTGACCACGTGTTGCCCACATGCTGTCGTTGTCCGCCTCCCAGGTTCTTCCTAGGTTCGGTTGATAGCCGGGGACAGACCTCGGTGTCACCCACCGTATGAGGAGGAGTCGTGGCCGTACACGGACACCGTGCGCGTCGATGGCTGGCTGCAGTAGCCGGCGCATCGATGATCGCCTCGGGGTTAGGCATGAGCGGCGCAAGCGCCGAACCACAGCTACCACAGGCAGAGATCGGAGCCGACAAGGTCGACGCGGAGGTGACCGCCCAGATCGAGGAGAAGGGCGCCACCGACTTCTGGGTGCGTTTCGACGCCCGCCCGGAGATGTCGTCCTTCCAAGGCATGGAGGACCGCGACGAGCGGCGCATCGCCCTGTACGAAGCGCTGACCAGCACCGCGGAGAAGAGCCAGAAGGAGGTCCGCGCACAGCTCGACGCCGACGGCGTCGACTACCAGGCGTTCTGGGCCACCAACGCGATCCGAATCACCGGCGGGGACGAGGCCCTCGTCACTACGCTTGCCTCGGACTCCGGAGTGGAGGGCATCTACGCGACCTTCGAGGTCGAGATCCCCGAGCTGGAGCGGGACAAGCCGGTCATGGCACCCTCCGCCGTGGAGTGGGGCGTCGGCGACATCAATGCCGACGACGTCTGGACCGACTTCGGCGTCAGCGGGCAGGGCGTCGTGGTCGGCAGCATCGACACCGGTGCGCAGTACGACCACCCCGCTCTGGTGGACCACTACCGCGGCAACAACGGTGATGGCACCTTCACCCACGACTACAACTGGTATGACGCCGCAGGCACCTCGCCGAGCCAGCCGGCCGACACCAACGGGCACGGCACTCACGTCACCGGCACCATGGTGGGTGACGACGGCGGCGAGAACCAGATCGGCGTGGCTCCCGGAGCGACGTGGATCGCCGCGAACGGCTGCTGCCCGAGCGATGCTGCCCTGATCAACTCGGGTCAGTGGATGCTGGCGCCCACCAAGCTGGACGGCTCCGACGCGGACCCGACGAAGGCGCCGGACATCATCAACAACTCGTGGGGCACCCAGTCGCCCAGCAACGAGCCGTTCATGGAGGACATCATCGAGGACTGGCACACCGCCGGCATCTTCGGTGTCTTCGCCAACGGCAACAGCGGAAGCCTGGGCTGCAACTCGTCCGGATCGCCGGGCAGCCGGATCGTCGCGTACTCGGTCGGCAACTACAACTCGAGCCACGGTCTGTCCTCCACCTCGGGCCGTGGTTACGGCCAGGACGGCGAGATCAAGCCGAACATCTCCGCTCCGGGCAGCGCCGTGCGCTCCTCGGTTCCCGGGAACGGATATGCGAGCTACTCCGGCACCTCGATGGCCAGCCCCCATGTCGCGGGCGCGGTCGCACTGCTGTGGTCTGCGGCACCCAGCCTGAAGGGTGACGTCGACGCCACGCGGGCGTTGTTGGACGGTTCCGCGATTGACACCTCGTTCCTGAGCTGTGGCGGCACCATTGAGGACAACAACGGCTTCGGCGAGGGCCGGCTGGACGTCCACGCCGCCATGCTGGAGGCGCCCATCGGTGACACCGGCACCCTGTCGGGCACGGTCACTGACTCTGCGACCGGCGAGCCGATCTCGGGTGCCACCATCCAGGTGGACGGGGAGCTCGACCGTACCCTCACGACCAACGACGCGGGTGCCTATGAGGTGCTCGTCGTGTCCGGCGACTACGCGCTGACGGCGACCAAGTTCGGGTATGCCACCGAGACGACTAACACGAGCGTGCCCGTCGACGGCGCGGTCACGGTCAACTTCGAGCTCGACCCGTCTCCGAGCGCCACGGTCTCCGGCACCGTTACCGACGGCTCCGGACACGGTTGGCCGCTCTACGCCAAGGTGGGCGCAGCCGGCACCGGGGTCCACACCTACACCGACCCGGCCACCGGCGAGTACTCGCTGGATCTGCCGACCGGCGCCAGCTACACCCTCGAGTTCGTAGCGCAGTACCCCGGCTACGTGACCGCGACCAGCGACGTGACCGTCGACGGTGCACTCACCGAGAATGCGGCCATCGTGGTGAACGCCGAGACGTGCAACGCGCCCGGCTACGAGTTCAACTCCGAGGGCGTCATCGAGTCGTTTGACGGCACGACCGTCCCGGAGGGTTGGAACGTCAGCGACGAGGCTGACACCGGGCAGGTCTGGGTCTTCGACGACCCGGGCAGCCGGGGCAACCTCACCGGCGGCGAGGGCAGCTTCGCCATCGTCGACAGCGACGAGTACGGCAGCGGCGGTGTCCAGGACACCTCGCTGGTCGCTCCGCCCGTCGACATGAGCACGCTTGCCGAGCCCGTCGTCGGGTTCAAGCACGACTACAACGCCTTCCTCGGCACCGGTGAGTCCGGTGACGTGGACGTCAGCATCGACGGCGGCACCACCTGGGAGACGCTGGCCAGCTTCAGCAGCGACACCACGGGTGAGTCCGTCCTGCCGATGCCCAGTGCTGCCAACCAGCCCGAGGTGCAGGTCCGGTTCCACTACACCGGGTCCTGGGACTACTGGTGGCAGGTTGACGACGTGTTCATCGGCAACCGCACCTGTGACCCGACCATCGAGGGCGGCTACGTCGTGGGCAACGTCTCCGGAACTGACACCGGTGAGGGCATCGTCGGTGCGACGGTGACCAGCGTCGATGCTCCTGAGGACACCGCCACCACGATGGCGACGCCGGACGACGAGAACCTCGAGGACGGCTTCTACTGGTTGTTCTCGACGTTGACCGGTGCGCACGACTTCGAGGCCGCGGCTCGCAACTTCGAGTCGAAGGTCCAGTCGGTCGACGTGGCAGCGGATGGCGCTGTCCGTGCGGACTTCGAGCTCGGTTCCGGCTTTGTGGAGGTCGACCCCACGGAGATCACCACGTCGCTCACCCTGGGCGACAGCAAGACGGCTGATCTCACAATCACCAACAGCGGCTCCGGTGCTGCCGAGGTCACGCTGAGTGAGGTTGCGGGTGACTTCGAGATCCTGCGGGCCGACGGCACGAAGCAGCTCATGAGTGAGCTGCGGGACGCCGAGGGTGCACCGCTGCAGCGGATCGAGGCCGAGGTCTCCTTCGCCCAGCACAGCGGCGACAAGGCCGCCACGGCCGAGCCCGGCGCTCGGGGCGTGGCTGCTGACCCGTGGACCGACCTGCCCCAGCTGAGCGGGGTCAACATGGATGGCCGTGCCGTCAACCTCGACGGCACCTGGTACCTGATCGGTGGTGGCTCGGGCTCGGCGTCGTACGACACCGTGCAGCGCTACGACGAGGCAGGCCAGGTCTGGACTGAGGTGGCGTCGCTGCCCAGCCCGCGCAACGCGGTGACCGCCGGCGTGGTGAACGGCCAGATCGTGGTCTCTGGTGGCTGGGTGGCCAGTGGCACCACGTCGGAGACCCTGGTCTACGACGCTGGTGCGGACACCTGGACGCAGGTTGCCAGCAACCCGGTCGCGGTCTCGGCCGCCGGCCAGGCTGTGGCCGACGGCAAGCTGTACTCCGTCGGTGGCTGCACCACCTCCAACTGCACGCCGATGTCGAACGCCGTCACGGCATACGACCCGGCGAGCGACACGTGGGAGACCCTGGCCAACTACCCCCAGCCGGCGGCGTTCCCGTCGTGCGCGGGGATCAACGGCGAGGTCTTCTGCACCGGTGGCAACGGCGGCGCTGGCGGCACCGCGGCCAGCTACGTCTACAGCCCGGACAGCGACAGCTGGACGGCGATCGACGACGCTCCGGTGGACACCTGGGCGAGCCAGTATGCCGGTGCCAACGGGATGTTGATCGTCAACGGCGGCGTGCAGGCTGGTGACATCACCAACGCCACGTTCGCCTACGACACCGCCGCCGGCGCGTGGGTCGACCTGCCCAACTCCAACACCGCGGTCTACCGTGGTGCGGCGACGTGCGGGTTCGGCAAGTTCGGTGGTTCCTCGGGCAACTTCGACGCAACGCCCGACGCCGAGTACCTGCCCGGGTTCGACGACTGCGGTGCTGCCGGTGCCGACGTCGACTGGCTCTCCCTGAGCCACGCGGAGGAGTTCACGATCGCTCCCGACGAGACCGTGACCGTCACGGTCACCACGGACGGCGACGTCGCACAGCCGGGCGCGTACACCGCCGGCATTCGCGTGGTGACGAACACCCCGCAGTCCATCGACACCATCCCGGTGACGATGAACGTCTCGGCACCGCGCACGTGGGGCAAGCTCCTGGGCAACGTGTCGAGCGAGGGCTGTGAGGAGGCGCACGCTGTGGCTGGCGCGACCGTCGACATCACGCCGACGCAGAAGAAGAGCACCCACCCGGGTTGGGTCCTGGCGACTGACTCCGAGGGCGACTATGCCGTCTGGGTCAACACCGACAACACCAGGGGCGGCGTGCAGGTGATCACGGCCAAGGACGGCTACCGTCCGCAGGTCAAGAACACCAACCCGCAGAGAGGTGGCGAGCGAGTGCTGGACTTCTCGCTCACCCAGATGGGTTGCTGAGCCACAGCTGACCCGTCACACGAGGACGGCCCGTCCGGAGGAGGCTCCGGGCGGGCCGTTCGCGCGTCTGGTGCGGCTCCGCTACGACAGCACCTTCAGGCCCACGACCCCGGCGACGATCATGACCAGGCACAGCACCCGACCGAGGGTGGCCGGCTCACCCAGCGCCACCATCCCGTAGACGGCGGTCGCCGTGGCACCGACAGCCACCCACACCGCATACCCCGTGCCCACGGGGATGCTGCGCAGGCCGTAGGCCAGTCCACCCATCGAGAGGATCAGCGCCAACCCGAACACCACTGACGGGACCAGCCTGGTGAAGCCCTCCGTCTTGGCGAGCGCGACAGCCCACACAGACTCGAGCAGGCCGGAAGTGATCAGGACGAACCACGCCATGACATCTCCTGAGCAGCCGTCGTCGGAGCCGGGTACGTGCTGCGCCTCGTCCGGGGCCGACCGGGTTTTCCGGCCACCACCCACCGTTCTAGCACGGACCCCCGGTCACTTCACGATCATGGTTGGTTAAAACCTTCGTCAAGTTCGTTGCCTTACCGGCAGCGACCCGGCATCGTGTGATGAGGGCCACAAGGAGGGAGTGGGCGCAGTGGGGAAGGGAGCAGCGGTCGACGTGCCGGCCGGAGAGGCACCTATGTCGTCTGCCCGATCGTTCGCACCCCGCGCTGCACCGCGACAGTACGCCGGCTCGGTAGCCGAGCCCGCGCGTCCAGAGAGTGAGCCCGAGCTGGTGGTGCTGGTGGCCCCGACGAGGGACGAACGCGCACGGTTCATCGCCCAGCTCGATCCCGCCGCCCCGGTTCTGATGGTGCCGACGATGGAGGCTGCGCAAGCGCTGCTAGAGACGCGGCACCGCAGCGCTGATGCGCCCACCGCGCCTCGGGACGACCTAGATGAGCGGGCAGCAGTCGCCAGTGGGCACCTCTCGGGCAGTCACCGTCCGCGTCCGGTACAGACCGGGCCCGAGCACGGCATGCGCATCCATGAGGACCGGCAGGTCGTCGGCTTCGGCACCGT
>DATGRS010000008.1:0-19614 GCA_035303365.1 Ornithinicoccus sp. | reverse complement strand
TGTCGGTGCCCGCTGGGACGGTGTCCCCATGGGTGTCGTCGGGGATGGGCGCGTCAGCGCTGGCTGGCGTCGCGAGGAGCGCGAGCGAGGTCATCCCCGCCACCAACACTGCCATCGTGCGCGACGGCAGGTGCCGGTTGGTCCGGCGACGATCTGCACGCCGTGCCGTGGTCCCCCGAGTGTTCATGTCACACCTTCGTTCGGTGGAAGTTCTGGAAGGACCGGCTCGCGGTGGGGCCGCGCTGTCCCTGGTAGTGCGAAGCTCGGGTGTCCGTGCCGTACGGGTGCTCGCTGGGGCTCGACAGCTGGAAGAAGCACAGCTGACCGATCTTCATGCCCGGGTGGAGCACGATCGGCAGCGTGGCGACGTTGGACAGCTCAAGCGTGACGTGGCCGGTGAAGCCTGGGTCGACGAAGCCTGCGGTCGCGTGGGTGAGCAGGCCGAGGCGACCCAGCGAGGACTTGCCCTCCACGCGCGCCGCGACGTCCACCGGCAGGGTGACCCGCTCCAGCGTGGATCCCAGCACGAACTCGCCGGGGTGCAGCACGAACGACTCACCGTCCGCCACCTCGACGAGCCTGGTCAGGTCCGGCTGGTCCTGGGCGGGGTCGATGACCGCGTACTTGTGGTTGTCGAACAGCCGGAAGTACCGGTCGAGGCGCACGTCGACGCTCGAGGGCTGGACCATCGCCGGGTCCCACGGCTCGAGCTTGACGCGGTCGGCGTCGATCTGGGCGAGGATGTCGCGGTCGGAGAGCAGCACGCACACAGGCTAACCGTCGCAGTGGCCGCAGCGGCAGCGGTCCGGGGCGATTCGCCGGCCGCTTTCCGAGGTCCGGCTGACCGTCGGTTACACTCTCGGGGCACGCTGCGGGCGTAGTTCAATGGTAGAACATCAGCTTCCCAAGCTGAATACGCGAGTTCGATTCTCGTCGCCCGCTCCATCCGGTCAGTCGAGCGACTCCTGGGGTGCGGCGACCGCGTCCCGCACCCACGCGCCATACGCCCCGAGAGCATGGCTCACCGGCACGGCGAGAATCTCTGGCACGTCGTAGCGGTGCCGGTCGTGGACCAGGTCAGAGACCTGCTGGAACATGTCGCTGGTCGTCTTGATCAGCAGCAGCCACTCCGTCGCCTGGTGCGGCTCGCCCTTCCAGGTGTAGACCGAGGTCATCGGGCCCAGGCACTGCACGCAGGCAGCCAGCCGCTGGTTGATGATCTCCCTGGCGATGTTGTGCGCGGAGTCAGCATCCGGCGTCGTCACGTGGATCTCGATCAGCGGACTGCCGTCTGGCCTGTGTTGGATGGGGGTGAGCTCGCTCATGGGCGCCTCCTAGCGAACCGCGGCGAGTGCGCCGCCGAGGACGTCGATCGCCCGGCGGGCCTCGTCCTCGGTGATGACGCACGGGGGCACGACGTGCACCCGATTAGCCATGATGAGGGGCCAGACGCCCTGCTCCTTGCAGGCGCGCCCGACCTGGGCAATCTCCTTGCCGCCCAACGGGTCTCGGGTGTCCCGGTCCGCGACGAGCTCGACCGCCCAGAAGGCGCCGATCCCGCGGACCTCGCCCACGACCTCGTGCTCGGCGAGGGCACGTAGCCCTGGACCCAGGACGTCCTGGCCAAGCGCCCGGACGTGCTCCAGGACGCGCTCCTCCTCCATGATCGAGATGGAGGCGACGGCGGAGGCGCAGGCGAGGGCGTGCCCGGAGTAGGTCAGCCCGCCCGGGTAGGGACGTTCGTCGAAGGTCGCCGCGATCTCGTCGGACATGATCACTCCACCCAGCGGCAGGTAGCCCGAGTTCACGCCCTTGGCGAAGGTGATCAGGTCCGGCGTCACCCCCCAGTTCTGGACGGCGAACCACTGCCCGGTCCGGGCGAAGCCGGCCATCACCTCGTCGGCGATGAACAGGATGCCGTGCTCGTCGCACAGCGCCCGCACGCCCTCGAGGTATCCGGGAGGCGGCACCAGGACGCCGTTGGAGCCGACGACCGGCTCCAGGATGATCGCCGCGATGTGCTGCGGCCCCTCGAACTCGACGGTGTGCCGCAGGTGCTGCAGCGCCCGCTCGCTCTCCTCCTCCTCGGTGCTCGCGTGGAACTCCGAGCGGTAGAGGTAGGGGCCCCAGAAGTGCACGACCCCCGGGATGCCGGGCTCCGAGCCGTGCCGCCGCGCCTCCCCGGTGAGCGAGATCGCCCCCGCCGTCGCGCCGTGGTAGCTGCGGTAGGCCGCCAGGATCTTGTGCCGACCCGTGTGCTGACGCGCCAGGCGCAGTGCGTTCTCGACGGCCTCGGCACCGGCGTTGGTGAAGAAGACCTTGTTCATCCCCTGCGGGGCACGCTCGGCGATCATCCGCGCGGCCTCGGCGCGGGACTCGCTGTCGAAGCCCGGCCCGATGGTGGTCAGCCGACCGGCCGCCTCCTGGATCGCGGCGACCAGCTTGGGGTGCTGGTAGCCGATGTTGACGTTGACCAACTGTGAGGTGAGGTCCAGGTAGGTGTTGCCGTCGTAGTCCCAGAAGCTCGCCCCCTCCCCGCCCGCGAGCGGCAGCTGGTCGAGTGCCCCCTGTGCTGACCACGACGTGAAGACGTGCTTGCGGCTCAGCTCCTTGATGCGGGCGGCGCGGTCCGGGTCGGACGCGGGACGGCTGGCAGTGGTTCCGGTGTGGGTCGTCGTGGCCATACAGCGAGTATGCCGGTAGCCCTGGTGTGGGGGCACGGGGTACTGACCGAAGGACGCTCACCACGGAGCACTGCGCTACTCGAACAGGCGCAACAGCCGGGATCGGTTCCTTGGGTGCCACATCAGCTCCCGGAGCTGGTCGACCGGCCCGACCCGCCACCGCCGCGCAATCCTCAGGACCGCTGGATCCTCGATCAGGGGGAGGAGCAGGTCCGGGATGTCGGCCCAGGCGACCTTGAAGGGGCGGTCCCACATCTGCACGAGCTCCGCCGTGACCGGCTCCGTCAGCGCCAGGTCGTTGTGCATCTGGATCAGATTCTCGTATGCCGTCAGGAGGGCAGCCTCTCGGTCCTGCCAGGCCTCCGCCCGGGCGACCTGCCACAGCACGGGCGTCAGCTCCGGGCCACACGCCAGACGGGAGAAGGCCGTCCCGAACCATTTCGAGTACGGCGCGTACTCCCGCTCCATGAGGAAAGCGAGGCGCATGAGGTCCTTGACAAGGCGCGAGCCGATCACTGCGGAGCCCAGCTCGTCGCCCGCGGCTCCTGCTCGGCCGACCAGGTTCATCTCCGGGTGGACGCGCCACCAGCCGGTGATGAGCAGGTACAACCAGACGTCGCGGGGGTAGTACGCCAGACGGTCCCGCGCCGCCTGCAGGCCCACCTCGTCGTGAAAGACGGCTCCCGCGGTGAACTTGCGCAGGTCCTGCTCCGGCATGGTCAGCCAGTCGCGAGGCTCGATGTCGCGGTCGAGGTCCAGGTCCAGCTGCCGCCTCACGTAGTCCCGGACGGTGTGGATCTCGTAGCCGATCGGATGACTGTCGAAGGTCGGCGGTAGGTCCCGCTCCAGTGCCTCCCGGACCTCGGCGCCGTGCCGCAGCTCGTCCTCCTCGGCGAGGAAGATCAGCACCCGCGGCTTCCAGTCGTGGTCCGTCGACATCTGGTCGTCGAAGCCCAGCACCTCCGAGCCGCGGCCGAGCAGCGCCGCAGCGTGCGGCACGCCAGGGAACCGGGCACTCAGGATGGGCCGCACGACCTCGTGGTACAGCCGCCCACTCAGTTCGGCCCCCGGAACGAACGTCGACATGCCAGGTCCCTCCTCCGCAGGACCCAGTATGGCGTCATCCGGCTCAGTCGTCCACGACCAGAACGTCCCCCACCTCACACTCCAATACGTCGCAGATGGCGGTGAGGGTGCTGAACCGGATTGCGCGCGCCCGGTCGTTCTTGAGGACCGAGAGGTTGACCACGGTGACGCCGACGCGGTGCGCCAGCTCAGTCAGCGTCATGGCTCGCTCCTGGAGCAGCTCATCCAGCCGGCAGTGGATGCGGTGCCCGTCCTCGAGCTCGGCTGGGCTCATACCAGCCCTGCCAGCTCGCGTTCCTTGACGGCGCCCTTGCGCCAGATGCTGCCCAGGACCACCAGCGCGAGCCCAGCGGCCACCGCACTCCAGGGAAGGGCTGCCAGTCCGAAGGCTGGCACGTTGGCACGGTCGGCGAACTGGGAGGTCTCGAGAATCCAACGGTTGAGCAGCCATGCGCCAAGGGCGACCATGGGTGCGCCCAACGCGATGACAACACCGGCGGCCGCGAGCCGGCGGGCATTGCTGAGGGTGAAGACTTCTTCGTGGCGGCTCTGGGCTACGGCTCCGGCGAGCCACCACCACAGGATGGCCATGGCCAGCAGCGGCACGACGTGCAGGCCAACGTGCGCCATCCCCTGCACCCCCGAGGGGAAGAACTGCACGGACCACCCGATGTTGAGGTCGCCCTGGTTCTGGTACCCGAGGTTGTTGGCCTGGTCCGCTGACAGCATCATGTCCGCCGGGAGGGCGGCCTCAATCCTCTCCAGGGTGCCGTCTGTGAAGTACGCGCCGAAGCTCGTCCCGGTGAAGAGTCCGTCTGTCGGTCCGAAGTGCCACATCAGGAAACCGCGCACCGGGTCAGGGATCCACGTGGTCCAGCTGAGTGGCAGCAGCCACAGGCAGGCACTGAGAACCAGCGCACCGGACCAGACCTTGAGCAGCCATTCCAGGACCGCGCGCATGACCACTCCCTTATCGACAGTCGATATTATCGATAGACGATAGGATAGGACGCGTACTCGCGCAAGCACGGCCGAGGGCTCATCGCGTGGGTCCATCGCGTTCGCTCTCACGATGGTGCCTGGCCCGCGCCCTGTGCCATCCTCCGTCCTCGCCAGCAGTCGGATACCGGCTCGGAGGCCTAAGCCGGACTCCGCTATCCGTTCGTCCCTCAGGGGGTCGCCGGGTCGGCTGCGAGCGCGTCAAGGTCGCGCACGGCATACCGGTGGTGCTCCCACTCCTCCTCGAGGATGGTGTGCAGGCAGGAGAGCACGGTCTCCTGGTGTTCTGGTGCGTGGGGGTTCTTGCGCGACGCCATCAGCTCCTGGGGGGTGACACCCTCGAGGAACTCGCGCACCATCTTCTGCCGGTCTGCACGCGCGGCAAGGACCTCCTCGAAGGGTGGCGCGTGAGACGAGAAGACCGACAGCTCGTACGCGTCGCTGTCGCTGTCGTCGGGTAGGCCGGCTGGGTGGTAGGGCTGTTCGCGTTCGAGGATCGCCTTTCCGAGCCAGGTGTCGGTGGCCATCACCAGGTGGCGCACCGTCTGCGCGAACGACCACTCATCATCGACGGACGTGTCGACCGTGCCGGGAGGCATCTCGAGTGCACGAGCGAGGGTCGCTGCCCAGGTTCGCTCGACGGCATCCCATGCGGCCCGCAGGCTCTCGGGGTCCAGGGAGCCGCGGAGCTCACGCCCCGGGAAACTGCGGTTGAGCTCTGCGTCGACCAGGGGGACGACATCGACCCCGTTGACGAGCAAGGCACCCCCGCCCTCCAGCAGCCACGGGGAGTCGATCTCCATCCCGGTGACCTCGCTGCCGCGCACGACGACCTCGCCCAGGTCACAGCCGATGAACCTCGCCTCGCGCAGCGTCCGGTTGCGAAAAGTCCTGCCCCGCAGCTCCTCGGGCTGGTTGCCGCTCACGGGAGCCAGCGTGGCACAGGCATCCTCCAGCACGCGACCGAGTTCCCGGACGGCACCTGCGGCCGCAGCAGGTTGCACGAGGCACAGGCAGGCGGAGGCATTTGTAGATTGAACCCATGCCAGGGACCGCGTCCGCTTCCGCCTGCATGTTCTGTGACCTCCTGGGCGGAGAGGGGGAACTCAGCGTTGCAGCGAGCGATGCGCTGACCGTCGCCCTGATGGACGCTTTCCCGGTTGCTCCGGGTCATGTGCTCGTCGTGCCCCGCCGGCACGTCCCGTCGTTGCACGACCTCACGCCGGATGAGGGCAGCGCCCTGTGGGACATGACGCACCTGATGGCTCGACGGGTCAAGGCACGACACGCCCCGGCCGTGAACCTGCATCTCTCCGACGGTGCGGCAGCTGAGCAGGACGTCCCCCACATCCACATGCACGTCATCCCTCGGCATGCTGACGACTCCGTGAGCATCGAGCTGCCGGGGCAGCAGGTGTCCAGGGACGAGCTCGACCGTGTCGCGGCGTCACTCGCGCTTGACTAGCGCCCGCCAGTGGTGGCGAGACACCCAGCACCACCCGTGAGGCGTGTGGAAGCTGTGCCTGGGCGCCTACTTTCGTGGCCGGCTCACCCTGCGGCGGCGCTCAGCGAGCACTGCGGTGGGCCTCGGTCAGCCACTCGACGACCTCGTTGTCGACGTCCCTGACCTCGCGGAGCTCGATGTGGTGCATCCACACGTTCGCGGAGGGGTGCACGACCTCCTTGAAACGATCGGACACCACCTCGTGCGGCATGGCGATGGAGAGCACTGCTGGGACGTCACTCTTGACGTACTGCCCCGGGCGCCAGACATAGGCAAAGCCGCGGCGGCGTCGGAAGGCGACCTGGCTCTTGGTCACCGACAACGTCGCGTGGCCGATCCCGGACACGGCCTCCTCGACCGCGCGAAAGATCTCGAGGGACTCCGGGAACCCCGCAAACAGATCCTCCGGGCTCGCTGCCTCGTCGCGCACCCCGTGAGCGTAGCCAAGGGACCAGAGGGCGGCTCGGGAGACGCCTGCGGGGCTGGGACCGTCTAGCGTTCGACCTGTGCGGCTGGTGACCTGGAACATCTACCACGGCCGGAGCCCTGGCGACGGCGTGGTGGATCCCGGGCGGCTGGCTGCCGCGCTGTCCTCACTCGACGCAGACGTGGTCGCGCTGCAGGAGGTGGACCGGGGCCAGCCGAGGTCCCACTGGCTCGACATCACGGCTCTGGCCGCTGAGGCCATGTCAGCGCCGGCCTGGCGGTTCGTGCCGACCGTCATCGGGGATCCGGCGGGCCGGTGGCGTCCTGCGACGGATACCGACCTCGATGCCGACCGCGACGCGTACGGCATAGGTCTCGTGTCGCGCTGGCCCGTCCTGCGGTGGCACCTCCTCCGGATGTCCGCCGCCCCGGCACTGCGCGCGCCGGTGCTGATCCCAGGGTCCCGCCAGCTGCTGTGGCTGCGTGACGAGCCTCGGGCAGCGCTCGCTGCGACACTGCAGACCCCCGACGGCCCGGTGACCGTGGCCTCCACCCACCTGTCGTTCATGCCCGGGATCAACGTCCTGCAGCTGGTCCGGCTCAGGCGGTGGCTGCGGGCTCTTCCCGGTCCGCGGGTGCTGCTCGCCGACCTGAACCTGCCCGGCGCCATCGTCGCGAGGCTCTGGGGACAGCCACCGCTGGTGCGGGTGCGCAACTACCCGCTCTCCCGACCGCTGGTCCAGGTGGACCACATCGTCGGGGACGGGGAGCTGCCGCCCGTGCAGCACGCGGAAACCCGGCAGCTGGCTGTGTCGGACCACGCCGCAGTGCTCGTGGACCTGGGCCGTGGAGCGCTGGGCCGTCCCTCGACGAAGGCCGGCCGCTTACCCGAGCCCTAGGTCACGGCCGATGATCTCCTTCATGATCTCGTTGGAACCGGCCCAGATGCGAGTGACGCGGGCGTCCCGCCAGGCCCTGGCCACGCGGTACTCGTTCATGAAGCCGTAGCCGCCGTACAGCTGCACGCAGGCGTCGAGCACATCGGCCTGCACCTGCGCCGACCACCACTTGGCCTTGGCGGCGTCCACCGGCCCGAGCTCACCGCGGCTGTGCGTGAGGACGCACTGGTCCACGAACGCCTGGGTGACGTCGATCTTGGTCACCAGCTCGGCGAGGAGGAACTTGTTGTGCTGGAAGTTGCCGATCGGCTGCCCGAACGCCTTGCGCTCCTTGGTGTACTCCAGCGTCTCCGTGAGGATCTGGGCAGCGTGGGCGGTGTTGGACACGGCGGCCCCCACCCGCTCCTGGGTGAGGTGCTCCATCATCAGGATGAAACCGCGCCCCTCCGGACCCAGCCGGTTGCTGTCTGGCACGCGCACGTCGGTGAAGAACAGCTCGCAGGTGTCTGCCTCGTCCTGGCCCACCTTGTCGAGCGGCTCCCCCTTGGTGAAGCCGGGTGTCCCTGCCTCGAGCACGAACAGCGTGATGCCCTTCGCGCCGGCGGCCGGGTCGGTGCGGGTCGCGACGATCACCAGGTCACAGCCGTAGCCGTTGGTGATGAACGTCTTGGACCCGTTGATCACCCAGTCCTCCCCGTCCCGCACGGCAGTCGTCTTCAGAGCGGCCAGGTCCGAGCCACCGGAGGGCTCGGTCATGGCGATGGCGATGATCAGCTCCCCGGAGGCCACGCCCGGCAGCCAGCGCTGCTTCTGCTCGTCGGTGCCGTGCGCCACGAGGTAGGGCGGGCACACGTCGGAGTGGATGCCCAGGCAGGAGGAGAGCGCCGCGCTGAGCCGGGACTGCTCCTCTGCGAGCACCGCGTTGAACCGGTAGTCCTCGGCCGAGCTTCCGCCATACTCCTCGGGGATGCACAGCCCGAGCAGTCCCTGCCGGCCGGCCTCCTTCCAGATCTCCCGCGGGATGGTGTGCTCCCGGATCATCTCCTCCGCGCGTGGGCGGGCCACCCGGTCGACGAACTCCCGGGCGGAGGCGCGGAACGCCTCATGGTCCTCGGTGAAGATGGTGCGACGCACGGAAGCCTCCTGGTTACTGGGTGGTCACCACATCATGCCGGTGCGACCGCCGGCGGGACAGCGGGACTCAGCCCGGGTTCTGCTCGGCGTCGGCCTGCTTCCTGAAGCGACGGCCCGTGATGGAGTCCGGGTCGATCCGGACGAAGTGGGGTTTGGGGCCCTCCTCCCACGGGAAGACCGGGAGCTCGATCGCCTCGAGCACCTCGTGCAGCTGCTGCACCTCGTGCGCGGTGCCGGCGAGCACCACGCTCCACGCCTCGTGGGTCGACTGGTCGTAGCCGTCCACCTCATAAGCCACGGGCTTCCCGATGGCGCTGTGCAGCTTGGTGCCCGTCGAGGTCCGGAAGACCACGGAGCCGTGCTGCACGGCGTGGTTCACCGGGAAGATGTCGGGTCTGCCGTCGACAATGACGGCGAGCCGACCGAAGGGTGTCTCGCGCAGCAGCGCAAGGCACGCAGCGCTGTCGAGCTGCTCTGTTCCTGGGTTGGCGTTCATGCACCTACCTTTCTCGCTGCCCTGCCGGCCCACAAGGGCCCTTGGTCCCGCACTGCGGGCGTATGACGGAGCGTGCCGGGCCGGTCAGGGCCGGGCGGGTCAGGGCTGGTTCGTGCGAGGCCCGTCCTGGTCGTGTGGCGACAGGGCATAGATCGCCGCCTGAGTCCGGCGTTCCAGGCCGAGCTTGGCCAGCAGCGAGGTGACGTAGTTCTTCACCGTCTTCTCCGCCAGGCACATGGCCTCGCCGATCTGCCGGTTGGTCATCCCCTTGGCGATGTGGTCCAGGATCCGCCGCTCCTGCGGCGTCAGCGACTCCAGGCGGGGGTCGCGGACGTCTTGGCTGGCCCACGCGCTGCGCACGCGCTCGACGCGCACGGGGTCAAGCAGGTTCTTGCCGGAGGCGACCTCGCGGATGGCGTCGATCAGGCCGTTTCCCTTGATGTCCTTGAGGAGGTAGCCGGAAGCGCCGGCGAGCACCGCCGTGGCCAAGGCCTCCTCGTCGTCGAACGAGGTGAGGATCAGCGCGTAGGTGTCGGGGAACTGCGACCTGATCTCACGGCATACGTCGATGCCGGAGCCGTCCGGCAGGCGGGCGTCGAGGACGGCCACGTCGGGACGGACGGCCGGCAGGATGCGCAGCGCCTGCGCCGTGGAGCCGGCCTCTCCGACCACGCTGATGTCGGGCTCGTTCTCCAGGAGCTCCCGGATGCCTCGTCGCACGATCTCGTGGTCATCGAGCAGGAACAGACGGATCGTCATGCGCAGGCCCGCCTCTCGTGGAGCACTCTCGTGACATCTGACTCTTCCCAGACTGCCCCGCGCAGCGCCGCCCGGGAAGGGCCCTTGGTCCCGCCTGCGTCAGGCACGAGCCAGCGGCACCCGCCAGAGGAGTGCCGTGCCACCGCCCTCGACCGGTTCGGTGTGCAGCAGTCCGCGTCGTGCAGCAGCGCGGTCCGACAGGTTCGCCAGACCGCTGTGCCTGCTGTGGGCGGCGAGCCCCTGGCCGTCGTCACGGACCTCGACGTGCAGGGCGTCAGCTGCTCGCTTCACCAGCACGCTGGCCTGCCGGGCGTTGGCGTGGCGGGCGACATTGGTCAGTCCCTCGCGCACCACGGCCAGGACGTCAGCCTCGAGCGAGCCGCCCAGTTCGGAGAGGTCGCCGGCGAGGTGGAGGGTCGGCCGGAACCCCATGGCGACCTCGGCGGTGTCTATCGCCTCGACGAGGTCGCCGCGCAGTCCAGCCGCGTCGTTGGCCCGGTGCAGCTCGAAGATCGTGCGCCGGATGTCCTTGATGGCGGCGTCCAGGCTGTCCACCGCCTCCTCGAGGCGCTCCACCACCAGTGGCTGCGTGGCGAACCGGCCGGCCGACTGGAGGGACAGGCCGGTGGCGAAGAGCCGCTGGATGACGTGGTCGTGCATGTCCCTCGCGATCCGGTCCCGCTCCTCGAACACCGCGACCCGGAAGCGGTCCTGCTGGCCCCGTGCAGCGGTCAGCGCCAGGCCGGTGTGGGCGGCGAGGTTGCTGACCAGCTCGAGCGAGTCGTCCGCCAAGCCCCCGTCACCACCTCGCCAGCCGAGAGCCAACACCCCGAGCGGCTCGGGACCGACCACCACGGGGACGAGCGCGGTCGGGCCGGGCTCCGGCATACCCATCAGTTGTCGGGCGCGCACTGCGAGCTCGGACAGTCCCGGGCCGTGGACCGCCTCGAGCACGGGGCTACCCTCGCCGATGCGTTCCGCCCAGCCGGCATCGGTGAGCGGGACGCGGTCGGCCCGGTCACCGGGGGTTGCGGACCGTCCAGCAACCCGAAGGTGCCCGGCCGGGTCGTAGAGCGCGATAAACCCGCCCACAGCACCTGCCTGTTCGCACGCCCGGCGCACCAGGAAGGACATCGCGTCGCGCTCCGCGGTGCCCTCGAGCAGCTGCTGGGTCAGCTCGCTCGCCGTCTCGAGCGAGGCGCGCTGCTGCTGGGACCGCTCATAGAGGCGGGCGTTCTCGATGGCGACGCCGGCGGCTGCGGCAAGTGCCACCAGGACCGTCTCGTCGTCTGCGGTGAATGGTGTGTCGCCCCGCTTCTCGGCGAGGTAGAGGTTGCCGAACACGGTGTCCCGCAGGCGGACCGGCGTCCCCAGGAAGGTGCGCATCAGCGGATGGTCCGTCGGGAAGCCCACCGACGCGGAGTGCGCGGACAGGTCGTCGAGCCGCAGCGTGTGCGGCTCGTGGATCAGCAGACCGAGCACTCCACGGCCGTGCGGTGGATCCCCGATGGCTGCCCGCTCCTCGTCCGTGACGCCATGGGTGATGAACTCGGCCAGGCCCTCACCGGACGGGTCGAGCACCCCCAGAGCTCCGTAGCGGGCGTCGACCAGCTCGCACGCTACGCGCACGATGCGCGAGAGCACATCGGCCAGCTCGAGGTCGGCGGTCACCGCGATGACGGCATCGAGCAGCGAGGCGACGCGCTGCTGCGCCTCCGTCGACGCGCTCGCCCTCCGCCTTAGCTCCTCGATCTCCCCGAGCTCCAGGCCGGCCGTCGGTGCCACCGGCTCAGACTGATGTGGGCCAACCTCGGCTCCAGTCATACGACCCATCGTAGTTGGCGGGCTAGCCACCGGAATGAAGGGACCAATGGCCCTGTGCCACAGCTTGGCCGCGAGCCTACCGTCGGGCATGGCCACTTCCCTCACCTTCGCGGGCGCGACCGGCACCGTGACCGGCAGCAACTTCCTGATGGAGCACGACGGGCACAGGCTCCTCGTCGACTGTGGCCTCTACCAGGGCGAGCGGCACTGGCGGCGGATGAACTGGCGAGCGCCGGCATACGACCCGTCCTCGATCGACGACATCGTGCTGACCCACGCGCACCTGGACCACAGCGGTCGCATCCCCGCCATGACGCGAGATGGCTTCGCCGGCCCGGTGTGGTGCACCGAGGGGACCAAGCGGTTGGGCGCGCTCGTGCTGCGGGACAGCGCGCACCTGCAGGAGGCGCAGGCCGAGTCCGCACGCGTCGGAGGTTGGAGCAAGCACGACCCGCCGCTGCCGCTCTATCGGGCCGCGGACGCCGAGCAGGCCATCCAACGGTTCCGGGCCATCGACTTCAACCGCCCGCAGACCCTCGCCAGCGGTGCCGTCCTGACGTTCAGCCGGGCGGGCCACATCCTCGGCTCGGCCTGCGCGCTGGTCGAGTTCGGCGGCGGGCCGGTGCTGTTCTCCGGTGACGTCGGCCGCGCCACGCATCCCCTGCTGCTGCCCCGAGAGAGCCCGCCACCAGCCCGTACCGTCGTCATCGAGTCGACCTATGGCGACCGCACCCATCGACCGGCCGAGCAGCCGCACGCGCGGATGGCCGACACGATCCGCGAGACGATCGCTCGCGGGGGCTCCGTGCTGATCCCGGCGTTTGCCATCGACCGCACCGAGCTGGTGCTGCGCGCCCTGAGCGAGCTGACCCGGGACGGGCTGATCCCCGAAGTCCCCGTCTGGGTCGACAGCCCCATGGCGCTGGCGGCATGGGACATCTACCGCGACGCCGACCTGCGCCACGAGCTGCGTGCTGACCTGCCACCCCGCGTCGTCGACAACCTCGACCTGCGGACCGCGCACTCAGCCACGGAGTCGGCCCGGCTCAACAACCCCAGCGAGCCGTGCATCATCGTGTCCGCCTCGGGCATGGCCACCGGTGGGCGGGTCGTGCACCACCTGCAGTCGATGCTGCCCGACCCAAGACACGCCGTGGTGCTGGCCGGCTACCAGGGCGTCGGCACGCGCGGGCGCTCACTGGCGGACGGTGCGACCGAGCTCAAGATGTTCGGCCGCTACGTCCCGGTCCGGGCGGCGGTCACCATGGACGACGAGTTCAGTGTCCACGCCGACCGTGACGACCTGCTCACCTGGTTGCGCGAGCTGCCCACCCCACCGGAGCAGGTGTTCGTCGTGCACGGCGAGGACGACTCGCGCCGTGCGCTGGCGGACGCCATCCGCCAGGAGCTCGGCTGGATCGCGATCGTGCCCCGGCTGGGCGAGAAGGTCCGCGTGGACTGACGGCTCACGCGGACAACCACGCCAACGTCCTCCCACGCCAACGTCCTCCCACCGCCTCAACCCGAGCTCGTGGGCCTCAGCCCGAGAACCTGGCCGTCAGCCCGACGTAGGACTTCGGGCTGAGGGCCACCTTGTCGGGTCGGGTGTCGGCTACGGAGGTTGAGCCGGTCCCGCTGTGCCGCCGCGGTCAGCCGCCGACGTCGGTCGGGTCCGGCTGGCCGGTGTAGAACGCTGTGGTGCGCGCTCCAGCGGCCTCGGCCGCCTCGCGCGGGGTGCCGTCGGCGACATTTTGCTCGGCCCACAGCCGGCTGCTCTCGGTGATGAACGCCAGCCCCTCCGGCGTGGTCTCCCAACCCTGGGCCGCGTCGCCGGCGATGGTCGCGCCGGTCGCGAGGTGCTTGGCCATGCCCATGAAGGCCAGGTCCCAACCCACCCCGGTGGCACCGGGGCCGAACTGCTCCCAGAAGCTCGTGTCCTCGGGCACCAGCGCGGTGTGCTCGAGCCGGAGCTGTGCGCCGTCGCCGTCCGGGCTCACCGTCACCGCGATCCAGGTGACCTGTCCGGCGAACTCCCACGTCGCGCGGAAGCGATGGGGAGGCTCGCAGCTCTCGATGGTGCCGCCGGCGTTGCCCTCGACCTGGTAGCGGCCGCCCAGCTCGAGGTCACCGGTCACCGGTGCGAACCACCGGGGCAGCCGTTCCTGGTTGGTCACCGCGTCCCACAGGTCCTCGACCGTGGTGGCGTAGGTCTGCGCCACCGTCTGGACCTTCGCCTCACCCCGCTCGTCGGTGCGGGTGACCAACCCGCGGCGTATGGCGTGGGGATCCGCGGGTGCGGTCGTCGCCGTCCCAGTCCCACCTTCAGCGCCGTGCACGTCGGCCGCGCTGCTCATCTCCTGCTGACTCTCGGTCATCGCTGCTTCTCCTTGGTCTCTCGCCTCGCCCGCTTGCCACGGGTGATCTCGGTGTCCAGGGCGGCGAGTCTGGGCTCCCAGAACCTGCGGAACGGGGTGAGCCACTCGTCGACCTCGTGCAGCGCCTCCGGCCGGACTGCATAGATCCGCCTGGTGCCCTCGGCGCGGACCGCGGCGAAACCGGCCTCCCGCAGGACCCGCAGGTGCTGCGAGACGGCTGGCTGGCTGATCCCGAACTCCGCGCGGACGACCTCCGCCACCGCGCCGGCCGAGTGCTCCCCGTCAGCGAGGAGCTCCAGGATCCGACGTCGCACCGGGTCGCCGAGGATGTCGAAGGCGTGCACAGATCCATGTTGCAGCGTGTACTTATATAAGTCAAGACCGAATGAGCCCTGGCCCGGTGACGGTCGGGTCGATGTGCCCGCGCGCCGCACCGCCGGGAGCCTGCGCTGGAACCCCACGTCACGGAAGGCACAACGGCCCGCTTCTTGGCACGATCGGAGCGTGACCCAGCCCCAGGAGTCCCTGCAGACCGCATCACCCAAGCGGGGCCTCGCCGCCCTCACCCTGGTCCGCCATGGTGAGAGCGAGGGCAACCTCGCCGATCGCGCCGCCCTCGAGGCCAAGGAGCCCAGGCTCGACCTCGACCTGCGCGACGCCGACGTGCCGCTGTCGGAAACGGGTGTGCAGCAGGCGCGCGCCGTCCAGGAGTACCTCCGCTCGCTGCCGGAGGGCGAGCGCCCCACCGCCGTCGTGAGCTCGCCCTACCGGCGGGCGCGGCAGACCGCAGAGATCGCTGTGGAAGGGCTGGACATCCCCCTCGTCGTGGATGAACGCATCCGTGAGCGCGACCTCGGCGCGTTCGACGGGCTGACCTGGATCGGCATCCAGGAGGTCTATCCGGAGGAGTCCGAGCGCCGGTCCCGCGTGGGGAAGTTCTACTACCGGCCACCCGGCGGGGAGAGCTGGGCGGATGTCGCGCTGCGCGTCCGCCAGGTGCTTCTCGAGCTGCAGGAGAGGTATGCCGGCGAGCGGCTCTGCGTGTTCTCTCACCAGGCCACGATCATGTCCTTCCGGGTCGCCATCGAGGGTCTGGAGGAGGGCCAGGTGCTGACCGCGGACAAGGAGACACCTCTGGCGAACTGCTCGCTGACCACCTATCTGCCCGGGGACCAGGGGCTGGAGCTGGCGACCTACGGCGACACGGCCGCCGTGGACTCCGCCGGCCAGCACGTCACCCACGAACCGTCACGCGGCAACGAGGAGCGCGAGGAGTGAGCCGTCCGGCGCCGGAGGTCGTGACCCCGCAGCTGCTCAAGGACTGGCCGCTGCCCGAGCTGGGCAGTGACAAGGAGGCGCGTGGCCGGGTGCTCGTGGTGGGCGGGAGCCGCGACAACCCCGGCGCCGTGCGGCTGGCTGCCGAGGCGGCCCTGCGCGTCGGAGCCGGCAAGGTGCAGGTGGTCACGGTGAGATCGGCGTCCACGGCGCTGGCCGTCGCCATGCCCGAGGCCATGGTGCGGGGTGTCGCCGAGGACGACGACGGAGAGCTCACGTCGCAGGCGGTCGACATCGCGGCCGAGCTCGCGCCCGAGTGCGAGGCGGTGCTCATCGGGCCGGGTCTCGGCTCGCCGAGGGGCGCCGCCGACCTCGTCGCGCAGCTTCTCCCGAAGGTCTCCGGCCGGGTCGTCCTCGACGCCCTGGCCCTGGCAGCCGTCACGGCCGACCCGTCGTGCGTCTCACATCTCGAGGGAGCCGTGCTCACACCCAACGCCGACGAGCTCGCCACGACCCTCGGCTGGGACGACGACAAGGTCAGCGGCGACCTGCGCGAGGCGGCCCTGCGCCTGGCGGCTCGCACCGGTGTCTGCGTCTCGGCGGGCGGGACCGAGACGTGGACCGCCCACCCCGACGGCAGGTCCTGGCTGGGGACGGCCGGGGGACGCGGTCTGGGCACCGCCGGCTCCGGTGACGTCAAGGCCGGCATCGTGGCCGGACTGGTCGGACGCGGCGCCGACCCGTGCCAGGCCGCGGTCTGGGGTGGCTACCTGCACGGCAGCGCGGGCGACCGGCTGGCTGCCGAGCTCGGACCGGCCGGTTTCCTGGCCCGGGAACTCACGACGAAGCTGCCGCAGGTCCTCGTCGAGCTGGAGGGATGAGCGGGTCGGACTCACGCGACAACGCTGGGGCGTTACCGTCCCCGGCATCGATCCCGGTGCCTCTCATCGGCGACTAGTGCCAAGATGGACGCGTGGCATCGGACACGCGCATGGTCGCGCTGGGTTTCGGCAAGTTCGCTCGGGCGGACCGCATCTTCGCGCTCGAGCGGATCGCCGGGGACGAGCGCGGCGACGGCCGCCGCACCCGCGTCTGGATCGATGGTGTCACCGACCCCCTGATCGCCTCACGGACCGAGGCCACCATCCTGCGGGACATGGGTCAGGAGGCGGCCATCACCGGACCTGAGCTCGACGAGGCGCTGGACCTGGCCCAGCGCCTGGCCGCAGCGGCAGACGCAGGGCGGGTTGACCTCAGCGACCTCGGTCGGCGCGCACGACGCCTCCTGGCCTCCACGACACCTGAACAGGCCCGCTGACTCTTACGGCAGCCGGTAGACCGAGTCCGGGACGTCCGTCACGAACATGTGGCCCGGAGCGTGGGTGATCGCGAACGGCGGTCTGGAGGCCATGAGCGCCGCGTGCGGCGTCACACCGCAGGCCCAGAACACCGGCACGTCGCCGTCCTCGAAGTCGATCGCCTCCCCGAAGTCCGGCTCCGCCACGTCGACGATCCCGAGGCCTGCCGGGTCGCCGACGTGCACCGGCGCCCCGTGCACGGCAGGCATCCGTCCGGTGACCTGCACCGCGGTGGGCACCAGCGCCGCAGGGACCGGGCGCATCGACACGATCAGCTCGCCGGACAGCCGCCCGGCCGGACGGCACTGCCTGTTCGTACGGAACATGCGATGTTCCGGCCCTGTTCGATGTTGCGCACCGGGACGCCGGCGTCGATCAGGGAGCGCTCGAAGCTGAACGAGCAGCCGATGAGGAACGACACGAGGTCATCGGACCACAGGTCAGAGACCTCCGGCACCTCCTCGACCAACTGGCCGTCCCGCCATACGCGATAGAGCGGCAGGTCCGTGCGAAGGTCTGCGTCCGGGGCGAGCTCGGTGCACGGCGAGCCGGGCTCGGTGACATCGAGCAGCGGCACCGGCTGAGGGTTGCGCTGGCCGAACAGCAGCATGTCCCAGGCCCAGTCGCGCGGCACGATGACGAGGTTCGCCTGGGTGACGCCGGGCGCGTGACCGCTGGTCGGCAGGACCGCACCGGCCCGGTATGCCGCGCGCGCACCTTCCGGGGTGTCAGTCCCGGTGGGGACCGGGCGGTTGTCGACGTGCTGACCCTTGCTCACGCCGAGTCCCGCCTCTCGCAGGCCGCGAGGATACGGCCCTCGGAGTCAGCGAGGTAGGACTCCAGGAAGTTGGCCCCCTCCTCGAATCGGGCCTCCCCTAGCAGGCCGAGGAGCGCCTTGTTGCGCCCCACGAACGGCTCGTACAACGGCCTGGGGTCGTCCATCACGGCGAACGCCAGGCGCTGCTCCGCCATCAGGCGGCGCATCGTCAGGTCCAGGCGCGGGCTATTGGCCAGGGCGACGAGGGCACGGTGGAAGTGCATGTTGGCGGTGCCGACCCGCGGCCAGTCTTCCTCGCTGGACACCGCTTCGGCGTCGAGGACGGCCTGGCGCAGCCGACCGAGCCGGTGGGTATCCGCGGGGGTGAGCGCACGCACGACCTGCGGCTCGATGACCCGACGGAGCCGGTAGACGTCACGGACGTCCTCGCTGGTCACGAAGGGCACGAAGACGCCCCGGTTGAACTCGTGCACCAGCAGGCCATCGTGCGCCAGGAGTCGGAACGCCTCCCGCACCGTGTTGCGCGAGACCTTCAGTCGCAGGGCGAGCGCCGCGTCCGAGACCCGGCTGCCCGGGGCCAGTCTGCCCTCGGTGATGAGGTCGCTCAGCTGCTCGCTCACCGCTGCCGCTGTCGATCCCTGGCTCATGACCACATTCTCACTGGCCATACAGAGTTGTTCAACATGCTAGTGAGATTGTTCAACAATCCATAGAATGGTGCTGATTCTGGTCGCGCGCCAGAGACCAACTCACACCCGGAGGCCAAGCCATGCCAGTGGATCTGAACTCCGACCTCGGCGAGGGCCACGGCAGCTGGAGCATGGGCGATGACGACGCCCTGCTGTCCGTGGTGACCAGCGCCAACATCGCCTGCGGCTTCCACGCCGGTGACGCGGCGATCATGCAACAAGTGGCCGAGCGTGCGGTGCAGAACAAGGTCGCCATCGGCGCCCACGTCGCCTACCGCGACCTGACGGGCTTCGGACGCCGGTTCATCGACATGGACCCGGTCACGCTGCAGGCCGAGGTGATGTACCAGATCGGTGCACTGGCGGGCCTGGCCCGGCTCGCCGGCGGCGCGGTCAGCTACGTCAAGCCGCACGGGGGTCTCTACAACGCGATCGTCCACCACGAGGAGCAGGCGAGGGCCGTCGTGGCGGCCGTGGCGTCCTTCGACGCGTCGTTGGTTCTCATGGGTCTGCCGGGATCGGTGGTGCTGAAGCTCGCCGAGCAGAGCGGCCTGCAGACCGCGCACGAGGCCTTCGCCGACCGCGCCTATACGCCTGAGGGGACCCTCGTCTCCCGCAAGGAGAAGGACGCGGTGCTGCACGACCCGGAGGTCATCGCGCAGCGGTGCATCGCGATGGCGACGGGCGAGCCGATCCACGACATCAACGGCGACCCGCTGACGCTGCAGCCCGACTCGATCTGCGTGCACGGCGACACCCCGGGGGCGGTCGACATCGCGCGGCGGGTCCGCGCCGCCCTCGAGCGCGCCGGCATCGAGCTGGCGCCGTTCGCCCCGGCAAAGCCGGACGACGCACGGGATACCTGACATGCAGATCCGGCCGAGCGGCACCCACGGCCTGCTGCTGGAGTTCGACTCGCTCGACGAGGTCCTGGCCCACTATGCCGCGCTGAAGGAAGAGGACCTTCCCGTCCTGGACCTGGTGCCGGCGGGACGGACGATCCTGGCCGTCGTCGACCGCGACACCGACCTGCCGTCCCTGGCCAGCCGGCTGTCCGCGGTGCACCCCGGCGAGCACACCGGCCACGACGGCACTCTCGTCGAGGTGCCGGTGAGGTATGACGGCGCCGACCTGGCCGATGCCGCGGACCTGCTCGGGTGCTCTCCCGAGGAGCTGGCCCGTCGCCACCAGGAGGAGGAGTGGACCGTCGCGTTCGGTGGCTTCGCGCCCGGCTTCGGCTACCTCGCCGGCTCCCGGTTCTCGTGGGACGTGCCCCGACGACCCAACCCGCGCACCAGGGTTCCCGCGGGGTCGCTCGCCCTGGCGGG
>DATGRS010000007.1:0-23294 GCA_035303365.1 Ornithinicoccus sp. | reverse complement strand
CCACGGAGGAGACCACCACCACGGAGGAGACCACCACCACGGAGGAGACGACGACCACCGAGGAGCCCACCACCACGACAGAGCCCACGACCGAGCCGGAGCCGACGACCGACCCGCCGACCGAGACGGCCCCGCCTACCGAGACGGGTCCGCCCACCGAGACGGGTCCGCCCGGCCCACCGGACGACGGGGACGACGAGCCGCCCGGTGGTGGCGGCGGTGGCGACGGGGGCACTGGAGACCACCCCGCCCCCGACTCGGGTTAACCTGCCGCCATGCGCACACCGCCCTATGTCGTGCCGTCGCGTCACGACCGGGTGGTCGAGACCGCGACGGCCGTCATCGGAGGTCCGGTCGGGCGCTACGCCGCGATCGGGACGCGTGGCCTGGGGGTCGTCGCAGCCGCGCTGATCTCACTGGGGACAGCCATGCTGGCGCTCGGTGTCTTTCAGAAGGGACACTGCGTCGTGAAGGGCTGGGCCAACCCCGACCAGTTCTGGCGCACCTGCTACTCCGACGTCCCCGTGGTGCACGTGACATCCACGCTGGCCGAGCAGCAGCTCCCGTACTCCGGCAGCGGCAGCAACCAGCCCCTCCTGTCCGGACTGGTGATGTGGTTGGTCTCCGTGGTCAGTCCGCGGGCGGGTACGGACGTGGCTGACCAGCAGTCGATCTTCGCCACCTGGGCCGCGTTCGCGGTGCTCCTCCTCGCCGTCGCCGTGCTGGCCGGCATTGCGCTCCTCCCGGAGGACCCCTGGCACATCGCCCACCTCGCGGCCTCGCCCGTGCTGGTCGTGCTCGCGCTGGTGTCGACGGACCTGGTCGGCGTCGCGCTGGTGTTGTGGGGGTGGTTGGCCTGGAGCCGGGGGCACCCTGCCGTGGCAGGCTCCCTGATGGGGTTGGCCTTCCTGGTCCGGCCCTACCCTCTGATCTTCCTGCTCGCGATCGTCCTGGTCGCGGTGCGCCACGATCAGGTTCGCGCGGGGGTGACAGCGCTCGTCTCTGCTGCGCTGGCCGGGCTGGCGGCGTTCGTCCCGGCCTTGCTGCTCGTCGGCGACGGCCTCCTCCAGGCTCCGCGGGAGTGGTGGTCGGCGGGTCCGGGCTACGGCGCCCCGGCTCTCATCCCACAGCTCATGAAGTGCAGCACCGAGGTGCCCTGGTGCGGTGCGCTGGACTCGGTCGGGGCACTACGGCTGTCCCCCACCGTCGCGACGGTGATTGCCGTGTCCGGGTGGGTCGCCGCACTGATCGTGGGCGCCTGGTTGGCCCTCCGGTCGGTGCGCCGCCCCGACGCCGTGCGGGTGGCGGCCATCATGCTGCTGATCGTCGCACTGACCGCGAAGTCCCTGTCGGTGCAGACGGGACTGTGGGTGCTGCCCGTCCTGGCCCTGTCCGCAGTCCGGTGGCGCGACCACCTCATCTGGGCGGACGTCGAGATCCTTCACTTCGTCGCTACCTGGCTGCACATCGGCTTCGGTTCGGACGCCGGCAAGGGTCTGCCCGGCGAGACCTACGCTCTAGTGATCCTGCTGCGCATGGCAGCGTGGGCGTGGCTGCTGTGGCAGGTGTGGAGCACGCCGGGCCGACCCACACCGGACCGCCGCCTCTCCCCCGACGGTGACCGATCGGCATACGCCCTGGTCAGGGGATGAGGAGCAGCTTGCCCGTCGTGCCGCCGGCGGCAAGGTCGATCTGCGCCTGTGCTGCGTCCGCGAGCGGGTAGCGCCCCCCGATCCGCACGTCCAGCGTGCCGGCCGCGACCTGACCGAGCACCTCAGCGGCCCGCCACAGCAGCTCCTCACGGTCCGCCGCGTAGTGGGCCAGGGAGGGCCGGGTCAGGAACAGTGAGCCCTTGGCGTTGAGGACCTGGGGGTCCAGGGGCGGCACCGGCCCGCTGGCGCCGCCGAAGAGCACCATCATCCCGCGCGGTCGGAGCGAGTCGAGGCCCGCGTTGAAGGTGCTCTTGCCGACGCCGTCGTAGACCACGTCGACGCCCACGCCGTCGGTGAGCCGCTCGACCTCGGTGACGACGTCGACGTCGTGGTAGAAGATGATCTCGTCCGCACCGGCCGCGCGGGCGAGCTCGGCCTTCTCGGCGGTCGACGTCGTCCCGATGACGCGGACCCCCTTGGCGGACAGCATCTGTGCCAGCAGCA
Source organism: Ornithinicoccus sp. (assembly GCA_035303365.1). Taxonomy (GTDB): domain Bacteria; phylum Actinomycetota; class Actinomycetes; order Actinomycetales; family Dermatophilaceae; genus Ornithinicoccus. The sequence continues at coordinate 21,138 of DATGRS010000007.1, read as the reverse complement.
GACCCACACCGCCGGCCACGGCGTGCACGAGCGCGGTCTGGCCCTCGCGGGCAGGGAAGGTCGACTCCACCAGGTAGTGGGCCGTCATGCCCTGGAGCATGACGGCCGCGGCCAGCTCCCCACTCACCCCGTCGGGCACGGGCACCACCCGGTCGGCGTTGACGACCACCTGCTCGGCATAACCGGCGCCGCTGACCATCGCCCACGCGACCAGGTCACCGACCGCGACGTCGTGCACGCCGCTTCCCACCGCGCTCACCGTCCCGGCGCCCTCAGAGCCCGCGACGAACGGCGTCTTCATCGGGTAGGTGCCGGACCGCTGGTAGATGTCGATGAAGTTCACGCCCGCAGCCTGCAGGTCGACGCGGACCTGCCCCTCCCGGGGCTCCGGCGTCTCCCGCTCCTGGACGCTGAGCACCTCGGGTCCACCTTGCTCGCTGACCACGACCGCACGCATGACTACCTCCGTCTGGTTGGGGCCTCCAGTATGCCGAGCGGCGCGCAGCGCTGGCACGATCAACCCGGCGCGCGGCGAGGTCATCTGGTTCACCGGCTACGACCGCGTCTCTCCCGGACAGCTGGGCACCGCCGTGATCGCCCGCCACGTGACCTACGGCGGGGTTTCGGACGCCTTTGCCAACCTGGTCTCCGTCGACGTCGGTGACTCGGTCACCATCGACTACGCAGACGGCACGTCGGTCACCGCTGATGTGGTGGACACCAAGCTGGTGGCCAAGGAGGAGCTCTCGCACGACCCGGCAGTGTGGGGAAGCAACTCCGAGAGCCGCCGTGTCGTGCTGATCACCTGTGATGACGCCCTAGGACAGCGCGCCGACGGCCACCAGGTGGCGAACTTCGTCGTCGTGGCCGAGATCAGCGACTGACCGACGGCCGCACCGCCACGAGGTTCATCACCCGCTGCGTCAGCACAGGCACGTCGTCCTGGCTCAGCAGCTCGGTGACGGTCACCAGCAGACCGCGGTCGGGCTTGGACCGAGACCTTCGTGCCTCCACGGTCTCCGTCCGCAGCCGCAGCTCATCACCAGGACGGACCGGACGCGGCCAACGGACCTCGTCGACGCCCGGCGAGGCCAATGACCCGCAGGCGGTCAGGTAGTGGTCGGCATACAGCCGCATGAAGACGCCGATGGTCTGGATGCCGCTGGCGATGAGCCCGCCGAACGGCCCTGTGGCCGCCCATTCCGGGTCGGTGTGGATCAGCTGCGGGTCGAACTGGCGGGCGAAGTCGAGGATCTGCTGCTCGGTCACGGTGATGGTTCCGTACTCACGGACGTCCCCGACTCGGTAGTCCTCGAACCAGCGGTCGTCCCGTGGCGCGGCGAAGTCCTCGCGCAGCGGGCCGGTGTTGCTCCAGGGATCAGTGGTCATGACCGGGCCCGCGCAGCAGCTGACGCTGCGCGCTCCACCCACGTGGGCGTGTCGCCGTAGCGCTGAGGCGGGATCAGCCGTCCCGCGCCTGAGTCGGCGACCAGCTGGGCCATCCGGCGGTCCCGCGTGGCGGACTGCTTGGCGCTCAGCACCCAGCTCGTCGCGAGCCGGCGGTAGGACGGGGTCGCCGACTCCCAGAAGGCGGTGGCGGCAGCCGACGCGGCGAGCTGGACGGCATACTCGTCCGGCAGCTCGGAGCCGCCTGCTTCATAGGTGTAGACCCCGGAGCGGTCCTCCCGCCGCGCCTCGAAGGCGGCCAGGCCGGGTGGCTGCATCCGCCCTTCCGCGATCAGCCGCTCGACATGAGCGATGTTGACACGGCTCCAGTTGCTGCCTCGGCGGCGCGGGGTCCAGCGCTGGCGGCGGGAGTCCTCGTCGATGCGCTCTGCCTTCGAGTCGATCCAGCCCCAGCAGAGGGCCACCGGGACCGCGTCCTTCCAGGTGAGGCCGCGGTCCGGCACATGGTTCTTGTGCAGACCCATCCAGAGCTCGGTCGCGGTGTCGTGATGTGCCGCCAGCCAGGCGTCGAACTCCTCCGGCCCCGTGAAGAACCGGGCGGGCCGCTCCGGTGTGCCGCCCAGCCTCCCGTGGTCGCTCATCCGGTCGCCTCCTCCGACTCCGGCTGTTCGGCCCACCAGCGGCGCAGCTCCTCAGCAGCGGCTTCGTGACCGATGGGACCACGGTCGAGCCGGACGGACAGCAGGTGCTTGTAGGCACGCCCGAGCACCGGGCCCGGCTCGATGCCCAGCACCTCGGCGATCTCGTTGCCGTTGAGCTCGGGCCGCACCGCTGACAGCTCCTCCTCCGCACGAAGCCGCGCGATGCGCGCCTCGAGGTCGTCATAGGTGCGGGACAGTCGCTCCGCTTTGCGCCGGTTGCGGGTCGTGGAGTCCGACCGGGTCAGCTTGTGCAGGTGCCCCAGGAGGGGACCGGCGTCGGTGACATAGCGCCGCACCGCCGAGTCGGTCCACTCCCCACCGCCGTAGCCGTGGAACCGCAGGTGCAGCTCCACCAGCCGGCTCACCGCCTTGACGGTGTCCTTGTCGTAGCGCAGGGCCCGCAGCCTGGCCCTCGCGAGCTTCGCCCCGGCAATCTCGTGGTGGTGGAAGCTGACGCCGCCGCCCTTCTCGAACCGGCGCGTGGCCGGCTTGCCGATGTCGTGGAGCAGCGCCGCGAGCCGCAGCACGAGGTCTGGGCCGACCACCGCGTCGGGGTCGTCGGTCCCCGGTTCGTCCTCGAGCGCGATAGCCTGCTCGAGAACGGTGAGCGAGTGCTGGTAGACGTCCTTGTGCCGGTGGTGCTCGTCGATCTCGAGCCGGAGTGCGGGCAGTTCCGGCAGCACGACGTCGGCAAGTCCGGTGTCCACCATGAGCTCCAGGCCAGCACGTGGGTCGGCGCCGATCAGGAGTCGACTGAGCTCGTCCCTCACCCGCTCCGCGGACACGATCGACAGGCGCTGCGCCATACCTGTCATGGCCTCGCGCACCTCGTCGGTGACCTGCAGACCGAGCTGGGAGGTGAACCGCGCGGCACGCATCATCCGCAGCGGGTCGTCGGAGAAGGACACCTGCGGGGTATGCGGTGTGGTCAGCACCCCGGCAGCCAGGTCGGCCAGGCCGTTGTGCGGGTCGGTGAACACCAGCTCAGGCAGCTGCAGGGCCATGGCGTTGACCGTGAAGTCGCGCCGGACGAGGTCATCGTCCAGGTTGTCGCCGAAGGCCACCACCGGCTTGCGCGACTCGGCGTCATAGGCGTCGGCTCGGTAGGTGGTGATCTCCAGGGTCGTCGCGCCGCGGCGGGCTCCGATTGTGCCGAACGCGCGCCCGATGTCCCACGTCTGCTCCGCCCACTGGTGGAGCACGGCCTCGATTTCATCGGGATGCGCAGAGGTCGTGAAGTCGAGGTCCGGGGAGGTGCGCCCGAGGAAGGCGTCGCGGACCGGCCCACCGACCAACGCCAGCTCATGGCCGGCCTCCCGGAACCTGGTGCCGAGCTCGGTCAGCAGGTCGAGCACCGGCGCCAGGTGGCGGACGGCGCGGGCCAGGAGCTCGGGCTCGGTCGCAGAGGGAGACACGTTGGTCAAGCCTACGGCCCGCGCGGGCCCGGAAGAGGGCCGCGGCTCGTTAGAGTGAGGAAGATGAGCACCGCCCCGACTCCCCGACGATGGCAGCAGCGCCTGCCCTCGGTCCTGGAGACATCTGCGGGCGGCGTCGTCATCGACATCCACGAGGGCACGGCGCGGATAGCCATCATCGCGCGCCGCAACCGAGCCGGCCGCGTCGAGTGGTGCCTTCCCAAGGGACACATGGAGCCCGGCGAGACGCTGGAGCAGGCCGCGGAGCGCGAGGTGGCCGAGGAGACCGGCATCGTCGGCCGGGTGCTCCTGGTGCTGGGGACCGTGGACTACTGGTTCTCCACACCGCAGCACCGTATCCACAAGCGGGTGCACCACTATCTGCTTGAGGCCACGGGCGGTGAGCTGTCAGTGGACGGCGACCCGGACCAGGAGGCGATCGACGCCGTCTGGTGCCCGCTGACCGACGCCCACCGTGTGCTCACCTTCCCCAACGAGCGCCGGATCGCGGAGGTGGCCTGGCAGCGGCTGGCCGGGACCGCGTGACCACGGGAGGCCGGCCGACCCGTGTGCGGCACGGGTCGGAGCGACCGCTGTTGCCGCAGGTTAGGCGTCTTGGACCCGGTTGCAACCGGCTGTCAGAGACCTTTCCGGCTGCAGGACGGTGGCTCAGCCCTGGACCGGGCGGCGTTGGGGCAGGTGCTGGCGGGCGACGGGTGTCGACGGGGCTGGGGCTGCTGATGGCGTATGCCGTGCTGCTTGCTCTGGCTGTCGTGGCCCCTGTGGGCTGGTCGACCACGGCCTCGGCCGCGGCACAGGAGCCGTTCGTCCAGGTGGAGCTGGATGCGATCACCCCGACGGTCGCCAGCCCCGGGACCGAGGTCCGGCTGAGCGGCAGCATCACCAACGCCGGCACCCAGCCCGTGGCGGTGCACAGCGTCCGGGTCAGCACGGCATACCGCGGACTGGACACCCGGGAGGCGGTGCAGTCGTGGGCTGCCGACGGCAGCCTGCGGACCCCGATCCGGCTGGCGGAGGACCACATCGAGGCCACCGTGGCGCCCGGGTCACGGGTGCGCTTCTTCACCGACGTGCCACCCGACCAGCTCAGGCCGGGGTTCTCCTTCGCGACGCTCCCCGTGCGGATCGAGGTGATCGCGGCGGCGGGCCAGGACGCTGACGGCACCGATGACGGTGCGGGCACCACCGGGCCGCAACCCGGCAGCGACGATGCCCTGCCCGGCAGCGAGCTGCGCACGTTCCTGCCCTGGCAGGTGGCCGAGGACGCCGACTTCAACCCGATCGACCTCGCCTGGGTCGCTCCGCTCACGCTGCCCGCCGGTCCCGGCCTCGTCTCCACCGACAACGCGGTCCGGGCTGCCGCATGGTCCGAGGTGATCGGACCGCGGTCGCGCACCGCCGCCCTGCTTGAAGGACTCGCCGGCTCCCGCGCCACGTTCGTCGTCGATCCGGCGCTGCTGGAGCCGCTCGACCCACTCGCCTCGCTCACCGAGGGCATCGCCGGGGAACCGGTCCAGCCGGAGTCGACCCCCACGTCCGATGCAGAGCCAACGGGTCCTGAGGAGGTCCCCGCGCAGACCGGGTCCGGCCCGACACCGCCCAGTCCTGCGTCGGGCACCAGCACCCCGGAGCCCGGCACGACCGGACCGGCGGATGCGGACGCAGGGAGCGCCACCGAGCAGCCCGGGCTCGCTCCCGGGGGCGCCGACAACACCGGTCAGACGACGGGCGTGGTCGAGCAGCCGGAGGACGAACCGGGGCCGGCGACCCCGTCCACGCCTCCCCTGACCGAGGAGGCGGTCGCTGACCTGCGTGACCGCATCGCGGAGGTGCCAGACCCACAGCTGTGGTGGCTGCCCGTGTCGGACACCGACGTCGGGGCACTGCAGGACCTTGGGTCGGAGCCCGCCGACATCGCAGCCCTGGTCGGCCGGATGCCGGCCCAGAGCCTCCCGGCCGCGGGCCGCACCGACGTGGCGTGGCCGCTCAGTGAGGCGTTCAGCAACGCGGACATCCAGGGTCTGAGCCGGGTCTGGGCCGAGGCAGGGGGGGCCACCGGCGCAGTCGGTGCCGGGGACGGCACCCTGCGCGGGGTCGTCCTCCCCGGCGAGGCCGTCGCCGACGGGCCGATGACCGGCTCCGCGGTGCGACCGCACACCTCCGGACCGCTCCTCATCGGCTACGACGAGCGGCTCAGCGGGATCGTCGCCGCGGCCGGCGGGCCGGAGCAGGACGGCCGCGCGGTGCAACGCTTCCTGGCTGAGACCATGGCCATCTACCAGCAGCAGCCCGCCGTGGACCGGAGCGTGGTGGTGGCGATTCCGCGCGACGCGGAGCCCGACGCAGCCACCCTGCGCGACCTCACCGCGGCCGCACGCTCCGCCCCGTGGCTCGCGAGCCGGACGGTCTCGGAGCTGATGGAGGGGGCGGAGGCGCTGGAGCCGGTCGCCGTGTCACTCGCTACGGGATCCGGGGGGGACGGGGAGGGGGCAGGCGAGGACTCGGGCCTGGTTCCGGGTATAGGCGACCTCGCGGCATACTCCCGGCCTGACCCCAGCCCTCTCACGCCGCACCGGATCAGCCGCGTCGAGGACCTCCGGACGAAGGTGGTGGGCGCCTCGCAGATCGTCCCCGGCAGTGAGGAGGCGGCAGACACCTGGCTGGGCGTCCTGGACCGGCAGTACTCCGCACGCTGGCGGCAGGATGGCCAGCTGTGGGCGGAGCCGGTTGACCACGCGACCGCCGTGGCCACCGAGATCCTCACCGGGCTGCAGATCAATCCGACGACCATCAACTTCTGGGCCGACGAGGGTCTCATCCGCATCACGGTCACCAACGACCTTCCCGTGGCGGTCGAAGGGCTGCAGATGACGGTGGCCCCCGGCAACGCCCGGCTGCGGATCCTCGGTCAGCCCGAGCCGATCACGATCGGACCCCAGTCGAGGGCCACGGTGCAGTTCCGCGCGCAGGCCGTGGCCGCCGGTCAGGTGCCGCTCAACACGAGCCTCAGCACACCGAACGGGACCCTCGTCGGCGAGATCGAGAAGACCCAGGTGCGCGCCCAGCCGACCAGCGTCTGGATCTACTGGCTGCTCGGGGGCGTAGCAGGTGTCATCCTTGTGCTCGGCCTGGTGCGCGCCCTGCGCCCGGGTGGCACCCGCCGCGTGACCGCCGGAGAGAGCGTCGAGACCCCCGGGTCCGACCTGGAGACAGCTTGAGCGAGCAACCTGCAACGCCTGGCCCGAACGCTGGCCACACCTCGGCGTCCCTGGCCCGGTCCAGTGCGTTGATGGCCTCCGGGACCTTCGTGTCCCGGCTGCTCGGCATGGTGCGCGTCCTGCTGCTGGCCGGTGCCATCGGCGTGCTGAACGCTCCCGCCGGCAACGCCTGGCAGACCGCCAACACGTTGCCCAACACCATCTACATCCTGCTCGCCGGCGGCGTGCTCAACGTGGTGCTGGTTCCGGCACTGACCCGGGCGATGGCGATGACCCCGGAGCGAGGGCGCGACTTCACCGACCGGCTGATCACGCTGGCCCTGCTCGGCCTGTTCCTCATCACGGTGGTCTTCACCGCGGGGGCGGCGCTCCTCACCAAGCTCTACGCCCTGTCCTGGACCGGCGAACAGCTGGCCCTGGCGATCGCCTTCGCCTACCTGTGCCTACCGCAGATCTTCTTCTACGGCATCTACACCCTGCTGGGGCAGATCCTGAACGCCCACGAGAAGTTCGGCTGGTACATGTGGGCGCCGGTCGCCAACAACATCGTGGCCATCGCCGGGATCATCCTGTTCACGGTCATGTATCCGGAGGCCAGGCACATCGGCCCGGGCAGCTGGACCCCCGACATGATCTGGCTGCTTGCGGGCACCGCGACGTTGGGGGTCGCGGTGCAGGCGGGAGTGCTGTTGCCCCCGGTGTGGAAGTCGGGCTTCCGCTACCGGCCGCGGTGGGGCTTCCGCGGCGTGGGCCTCGGCGCAGCCTCCCGGATGGCGTTGTGGATGCTGGCGATCATCGGCATCTCGCAGGCCGGCATGTGGCTGTCGACCAACGTCCTGAACCGGGCCACCGACATCGATCCGTCCGCCGGCGGCAAGATCCTCTATGAGAACGCCTTCCTGATCTACATCCTCCCGCACAGCCTGATCGCGACCTCGTTGATCACCGCGATGTTCACGCAGATGTCGCGTGCTGCCCAGCGGGAGGATCTCGAGGGGCTCGGCGCGCAGTACCGCCACGGGCTGCGGCTGCTCGGGGTGGCGATGGTGCCGATCAGCGTCGGCATGCTGCTGCTCGCCCCGGCGATGACCAGCATCCTCTTCTTCAACAACACGCTGGCCGAGACGCGGGCGACGGCGTGGGTGACGATGGCGATGGTCATCGGACTGGCGCCGTATGCCGTCTACATCCTGTCCGGCCGCATCTTCCATGCCTTCCAGGACGGCTGGACCCCGTTCAAGATGCAGATCGCGATCACGACCGTCTCCATCGTCGGCATCCTGATCGCGGCGTCCCTGCCGCCGGAACAGACCGCGGTGGGGATCGGACTGGCCCAGACGCTCGGGCAGGCCGTGGCGGCCGTCCTGGGCCTGTACTGGGTGCGTCGGCGACTAGGCCGTCTTCCCATGGGCGAGGTCGCCCAGAGCTACCAGCGCGTGATCCTCGCCACCGTGGTCGCGGCCGTCCCGACCGTGCTCGTCGTCCTGGGCGTCCGGGCGCTCCTCGACGGCAGGGTCGCGGCCCTTGTCATGCTGCTGGTCGGCGGACCGCTGTTCTTCCTGGTGTATGGCGTGGTGGCGCACCGGCTCGGCGTCACCGAGCTCGGTGACGTCCTCCGTCCGGTGCTGCGCAGGCTGGGCCGCGGGCGGCCCGTGCCGTCCCCCCAGCAGCACCGGTCCGGGGCGGTCGCTGCCGGGATGACCGCCCCCGCCGGCGGGGCCACGGCACTGTCCCGACGGCACGACCAGGCCCGCGGGGACGCGTATGCCGAGCGGCCGGCTGGTGACTCCCCCGACGGTGGCCCCCCGCAGGTCCGCACCGCAGCGGACGGGCAGGAGCGCGACGGGAGCCTGGCGAGCGACCTGTGGGGCGATGAACCCCAGGTCGACGACACCGGCTGGCAGACGGCATACCAGGACCTGCGGCACGCTGAGCAGGGGTCGTCCGCATGGACGACCGACGGACCCGTCCTAGGATTGGGCGCAGGATACGACGACGAGAGGGAGGTGTGGGGTTTGGGAATCGAGCCGGGCACGATGCTGGGACACCGTTACGTCCTTGACGAGCTGTTGGCGCAGCGCGGCGACGTGCTGGAGTACTGGTCGGCGCAGGACTCCACGCTGGAGCGGCTCGTCGCGGTCACCGTGCTGCCCTCGACGGGGGACCGAGCCATCCTGGCGCACGCGGTCCTGGACGGTGCGCGCCGCACCGCCGGGGTCGACGACCCCCGCCTCGTGCGCGTGCTCGACGTCGGTGAGGAGAACGGCTACTGCTGGATCGTCGAGGAGGGCCTGCCCGACGCCGAGTCGATGGCGTCGCTGACCCGGAACCAGCTGCTGCCCGCCGAGGAGGCCCGCCGCCTGGTCGGCGAGGCCGCGGTCGGTCTCGAGTCGGCTCGCCGCCGCGGCCTGCACCACCTCTACCTCAACCCGCACTCCCTGCTGCGCACCCGCGACGGGAGCGTCAAGGTCTCCGGTGTCGGCGTGACCGCAGCCATCGAGCAGACGGACGACATCGGGGCCCGCGAGGCGTCGCTCATCGACACGGCGGACCTGGTCAGCCTGCTCTACACCGGTCTGACCGCGCACTGGCCCGGCGACGAGATCGAGGGGGTCCCCTCCGCCCGCCGACTGGCCGACGGCTCGCTCCCCGCACCCTCAGAGGTGGTGGGTGGTGTTCCGGGCGACCTCGACGCGCTGTGCAGGGCCATGCTCGGCCTGGACTTCGACCCGGCCGCCGGGCCCCAGACACCCGGCGAGCTCGCCCGTCAGCTGTCGCCGTGGGCCTCGGAGATCGTGACCGACTCCTCGGCAGGTGCGGTAGCGGCTCGCGCGGCCACCGGTGCTCCGCCCCGCGCTGACGAAGGACCCGGCGAGACCCAGGGCCAGTCCGCTGACACCGCGGTCGGTGCTGCTGCGATCGGCGCGGCCGCAGCGTCCGCGGGCTCCAGGGGAGCCGAAGGGGCCTCCCTGGCCGTTGACCAGCCCGCCTCCTCCTACTACCGGACCAGCGTGGCCGCGGACGCCGACAGCGGCTACCGCACCGGCCCCTCGTCCTCCGATCCCGATGACGACGAGCCAGACCTGGGCAGCCGCTACGCGAGCACGCCGGACCGCGGGATGCCCCCCGGCCTGCGCGAGGCAGACTCGACGGGTGGCGGCTCCACCTGGCTGGTCCTGCTCATCATCGGCGTGCTCCTCGCGGGAGCCGCCTTCCTCGCCTACACGGCGATCAGCAACCTGGGTGACGACGTCGCCTCCGACGATCCAGGACGCCCCCTGCCCACGAGCGCGGAGACCACCACCGCCGGGGAGGAGGACGAGGAGGGCACGGACGACGGGGAGGGCGAGGAACAGGAGACCACCGAGGCCCCGGAGCCGGGCGCCGAGATCGAGTTCGTCGGCGCCAGCGACTTCGACTCCACGGGTGGCGACGAGAAGCCGGAGCTGACCGGACGGGCCATCGACGGGAACCCGAGCACCTGGTGGAACACGTTCACCTACCTCACGCCCAACTGGGGAGGACTCAAGGACGGCGTGGGCCTGGTCGTCGACATGGGCGAGACCCAGTCGGTCTCCGAGGTCACCGTCGAGTTCCCCGAGGGGGAGTACGGCGCCACCATCTATGTCGGCGACAGCCCCGACACCTCCGGCACCGAGATCGGTGCGTCCGACACCGCCTCGGACACCTGGACCGTGACGGCCGAGGAGCCGGTCGAGGGTCGCTACATCGTGATCTTCTTCGACCAGGCGTGGGCCGGCCCCAACGGCGAGATCGTGCGCGTCGCCGAGGTGACCGCGCGGTCATGAGACGCGCCGGTGCCCGCCCCGTCCCCGTGCGACCCGAGGGTCGTCGTGGGCACCACTGACCTGCTCGAGCTGCCGGACCAGGAGCTCATGCAGCGGCACCGGGACGGGGACCCCGACGCCTTCGGTGAGCTGTTCCGGCGCCACCGCGACCGGATGTGGGCGGTGGCACTGCGCACCACGCGCGACCCCGAGCTCGCTGCTGACGCGGTGCAGGACGGGTTCATCAACGCCTTCCGTCGGGCGGACACCTTCCGCGGCGACTCCGCCGTGACGACCTGGCTGCACCGGATCATCGTCAACGCGTGCCTGGACCGCCTCCGGCGCATCAAGCCGACCTCCGACATCACTGATATCGACCCGCCCGAGCCGCGGGACCACCACGCCAGCGTGGAGGTCCGTCTCGACGTGCGGGAGGCGCTCACCCGGTTGCCCGAGGGACAGCGCATGGCGCTGGTGCTCGTCGACATGCATGGGCTGAGCGTGGCCGAGGCCGCTGAGATCCTCGAGGTGGCCGAGGGCACCATAAAGTCCCGGTGCGCGCGTGGTCGTGCCGCCCTTGCACAGCTGCTGGAGCCCGCATGAGCGCGGACTGGTCGATCGTGGTCGCCGTCACAGCGCCCCGAGCCTCCCCTCCGGGAACCCGCGGGCTCGGCCACACGTCGTACGACAGTGGGGCTGATCCGCGGTCGGGTCAGCCGCAACCGTTCCCGATGCCCGTGAGGAGGTCCCCGTGACAGGGTCACGCCGCAGTTCCGACGTGCCTGACGACGAGCTGGACCCCACCGGTGTCCGCGCCCTGCTCGCGAACCTTCCGGACCCTGGGCCGATGCCCGAGGAGCTCGTGGCCCGGATCTCCCAGAGCCTCGAGCTGGAGCACCAGCGCCGCTCCGGGCGTAGTGCTGGCAGTTATCCGCTCGACGCCTCCGGGTCCGGCTCGCACCATGACCCGGCAGCGACCGCCCCTGACGGCGACGTCAGGTCGCTCTCCTCGGAACGGCAGCGTCGCCGGCCGGGGCGCGCCATCCTCTGGCTCGGTAGCGCCGCGGCGGTGGCGCTGGTCGGGACGGTCTCGGTCAGCCAGCTCTTCGGCGAGACCTCCATGGACACCGGTGTCTCTGCTCAGTACCCCGCCGCCAGCGACTCCGCCGAGGAGGGTGCCGACGCCGGCGCCGCGCCGGACAGCGCTGGCGCGGCGGGTGATGAAGCGGCCGATGCTCCGGCGCCCGTGGTCGCCGACGGTGAAGCTCGCGGGGAGTCCGACGCCGACGCGCTGGACGATGGCGGCTCGCTCGACGTCGATGCCCTCGAGGCTCGTGTACTCACCGTCGACGGCACGGTCCTGCTGACCGAGGCGGCGCTGACAGACCGCCTTGAGTCCTGGGTGTCAGCCCGGCACATCTCCGGCGTCACTGAGTGGACCGCAGCGGAGGCCGTCAGCTGCATCAACGCACACGACCTCGGAGCGGATGCGACCACCCAGTTCCTGGTCTCTGACGCCACGTGGGAGGACCAGCCGGCGATGCTGGTGGTCAAGAAGGGCTCCACCGTGACGGCCTGGGTCATCGACCCCGCTTGCGAGGACGTCCTCACCGGGCCGGTCCCGGTCGGCTGACCACACGGCATACGCCCGGGGGTCCACACCGCTCCCCTGGCTGCCAGGTGCGGCAGCGGCGGCGCCCAGGTGCGGCCGAGACAGCGACAGGGTGCCGCCCAGCGGCCACGATCACCGTCGGGAACATCGGGCACGTAGGATCGGTTGAGCACGACAGACCCTGCTTCGTCGCAGGCGCCTGCGACACGACCCCGCACCACCTGGAGTGAGTTCATGATCACTGTTCCTATGCAGCCGGTTGCGACCACGGAGTCCGACGGCGCGGTGCGCGACGTCATCATCGTCGGGTCCGGGCCGGCCGGCTACACCGCTGCCATCTACGCCGCGCGAGCCAACCTCAGTCCTCTCGTCTTCGAGGGCGCTGTCACCGCCGGCGGCGCGCTCATGAACACCACCGACGTCGAGAACTTCCCGGGCTTCGAGGACGGCATCATGGGGCCGGACCTGATGTTCGCCATGCGCGGGCAGGCGGAGCGGTTCGGAGCCGAGCTGGTGCGCGACGACGTCGTCGAGCTCGACCTCACCGGTCCGATCAAGCTGGTCACTGACGCGGGGGGCCAGGTCCACCGCGCACGCTCAGTCGTGCTGGCGATGGGCTCTGCCTACCGTGAGCTGGGCCTTCCTGACGAGAAGCGCCTCTCCGGGCACGGGCTCTCCTGGTGCGCGACGTGTGATGGTGCCTTCTTCCGCGACCAGGACATCGCCGTGGTGGGTGGCGGTGACTCCGCCATGGAGGAGGCCACCTTCCTGACCCGCTTTGCGCGCTCGGTGACGGTGATCCACCGCCGCGACGAACTCCGTGCGTCCAAGATCATGGCCGAGCGTGCGGAGCACGACCCCAAGATCTCCTTCCTGTGGAACACCGAGATCGCCGGACTGAGCGGGGACCCGAAGCTCACCGGTGTCACCCTTCGCGACACGGTCACCGGAGAGGAGCGGGAGGCGGAGTTCGGCGCCGTTTTCGTGGCGATCGGCCACGATCCTCGCAACGAGCTCATCAAGGGCCAGGTCCACCTCGACAACGCGGGCTACGTCCTCGTCGAGGGACGCTCCACGCAGACAAACCTGCCCGGTGTGTTCGCGTGCGGCGACCTCGTGGACCACACCTACCGCCAGGCGGTCACCGCCGCCGGCACTGGCTGCTCGGCGGCCCTCGACGCGGAGCGCTACCTTGCCGCCCAGGATGCCTCTGAGGACAGCCTCGCCGAGCTCGCGAACGCCAACTGATTACTCGCGCAACGAAACTCGCGCAACTACAGTCTGAACCAGACCCCGACGAAAGGGACCCACATGGCCACCAAGCACACCACCGACGCAGAGTTCCAGGCGGACGTCCTGGACCAGGAGACGCCGGTCCTCGTCGACTTCTGGGCGCCCTGGTGCGGCCCGTGCAAGATGGTCGCCCCGATCCTCGAGGAGCTCTCCGAGGAGTATGCCGACAAGATCCAGGTCGTCAAGCTCAACACCGACGAGAACCCGCAGGTGACCGGCCGCTACGGCATCACCGGTATCCCGACCATGAACGTCTACCTGGGCGGTGAGGTCGTGAAGACCCTGGTGGGGGCCTACCCCAAGCAGAAGCTGGTCCGTGAGCTCGAGGACTACCTGAGCTGAGCGGAGCGCCAGAACGCCCCAGACCCGGCGGGGTCTGGGGCGTTCTGCGTGTGACGTGGGTGCTGTGCCGACTGAGCCGATCAGGGCGTCTCGTGGGCCCCGAGCAGCTCCAGGATCCGCTCCAGGTCCTCCATGGAGGCGAACTCGACCGTGACCTTGCCCTTGCGGCGTCCCATGGCGATAGCCACCCGGGTGTCGAGACGGTCGGCCAGGCGAGCGGCTCGCTCCTCCAGCTCGGGCTGGGGCTCGCGTGCTGCGGTGGCCCGTCGCGCCCTGGGCTCGCCGCCCTCGCCGAGCACGACGATCTCCTCCACCGATCGCACGGACAGCCCCTCCGCCACGATCCGCTGCGCCAGCCGCTCGATCGCCGCCCCGTCGGACAGCCCCAGCAACGCTCTCGCGTGGCCAGCCGTGAGCACACCCGCGGCGACCCGGCGCTGCACCAGCGGGGGCAGCTTGAGGAGCCGGAGCGTGTTGCTGATCTGCGGCCGGGAGCGGCCGATGCGCCCCGCGAGCTGGTCATGGGTGCAGCCGAAGTCGTCGAGCAGCTGCTGGTAGGCGGCAGCCTCCTCCAGGGGGTTCAGCTGGGCACGGTGCAGGTTCTCCAGCAGCGCGTCGCGCAGCAGGTCATCGTCCGAGGTCTCTCGGACGATTGCGGGGATGGTCTCCTGACCCACGTTGCGCGTTGCGCGCAGGCGACGCTCGCCCATGATGAGCTCGAAGCCGGCCTCCACCCGACGGACCACCACGGGCTGAAGGACGCCGATCTCGCGGATGCTGTGCTCGAGCTCGGCCAGCTCGTCCTCGTCGAACACCTGGCGCGGCTGACGCGGGTTCGGCACGATCTGGTCGACGGGTATGTCGGCGAAGTGAGCGCCGGGGACGGGCGCCAGTTCGCCGTTGTCAGGCTCTGCGACTGACACATCGGCCGGCTGACCGTCCACCGAGGACTCAGTGTCCCGGCTGGGCTGAGGCACCTCCGCCAGGTGCGGGGCTGTCCCAGGGGCTTGCCCGGTCGCCTCCGTCCCGGCCTCAGTCGCACGGCGGGCCGCTTCGGGCGAGTCGGCCAGAAGCGCCGTCACACCGCCCTGACCTGGCGAAACAGCAGTCTGTCGAGGGAAGAAGACATCACTGGGGCGATCGGCTCCGCTGGGTGCCGCGGGGATCAGCGCCCCCAGTCCACGGCCCAGTCCACGTCTCCGCTCATTCATCGCGTGCCTTCCTCTCCAGTGTGCGCCGGTCGCGCAAGTTCCTTGGCGGCCTCCAGGTAGCAGAGGGCCCCGCTGCTGATCGGGTCATAGGTGATCACCGTCTCGCCGTGGCTGGGTGCCTCGCTGATCCGCACTGATCGCGGGATCGACGTGCGCAGGACCGTGTCCTTGAAGTGGGTGCGGACCTCGTCGGCGACCTGCGCCGAGAGCCGGGTGCGGCCGTCATACATCGTCAACAGGATGTGTGAGACCTGGAGTGAGGGGTTGAGGTGCTCCTTGATGAGCTCGATGTTGGTGAGCAGCTGGCTCAGCCCCTCCAGGGCGTAGTACTCGCACTGGATCGGAATCAACACCTCCGACCCGGCGACGAAGGAGTTGATGGTGAGCAGGCCGAGGCTGGGTGGGCAGTCGATGAAGACGTAGTCGAAGGGTTCACCACTTTCGGCGTGGCTCTTCAGGAACGCTGCCACGGCCTTGCGCAGCCTGCCCTCCCGCGCCACCATCGGCACGAGCTCGATCTCGGCGCCCGCCAGGTCAACGGTCGCCGGCGCACACCACAGACCTGGGAGTGTCGGGCTCTCGCGCACCACCTCGGCCAGCGGCATACCGTCGATCAGGACGTCATAGATGCCTGCCACATCGCCGCTGTGCGGGATCCCCAGGGCGGTGCTGGCATTGCCCTGCGGGTCCATATCGATGACCAGGACGCGGAGACCCGACTGGCTCAGCGCGGCGGCCATGTTCACCGCGGTCGTCGTCTTGCCCACGCCGCCCTTCTGGTTGGCCACGGTCAGGACACGGGTCTGCTGCGGGCGAGGGAGATCGCCCAGGCGGGTGCTCGGCGCGGGGATCGCCTCCGTGTGCTGGAGGTCCTCCACGCCCGTGGGCGGCTCGGTGCCTGCTTCAGATGTTTCACGTGGAACCGAGCGCTCGGCCGTCAGGCTGTCGGTCATTGCTCGCGTCGACGTTTCACGTGAAACATCGCCTTGCTGGCTGGCGAGCATCGGAGCGACCACCGTGGTTTCACGTGAAACAGCGGTCCCCGCCGCCCGCGCGTTTACCGTGTGCTGTGGTGCCCGAGAAGGGTATGTGGGCCAACCGAGCGGCTCGCCATCGAGGCCGGAGCTGCTGCGGTCCTCGGGATAGGGCCACCCCACTCTGGCCCGTGGCTCCGTCCGCGTCAACGTCTTCATCCCCGTCATCCTCTCCCGCGCCCCTTGGGATCGTGGGACCCACGCCGCTCCTCGGCGGATCGTGCCCTCCCGGCCGTCTTCCCCTTCGTTCGCCGCGTGCCGTTCGAGCGCGCGGCCTGCGCCGGCTGCTCCGTGGGCCGAACCGGCCTGGGACCGATCTGGATGTCCACCAGACGGGTGGGCTCGGGCAGCAGGTCCTCACCCAGGACCACGACTTGGCTGGAGATGGCACCGGCGCGGCGGACCGCTGATTCGTCGTCAGCGAGCTCCTGCACAGCAGACTCGCCCTTGAGCGCCAGGAGCCTCCCGTCCCCGTCCAACAACGGAAGACACCAGGCAGCAAGGGTGCTCAGGCGGGCTACGGCCCGAGCAGTGACCACAGGGGCCCGCAGCTTCCCCCAGTAGTCCTGCGCCTTGCCGCGGAGCACCTGGACGTTGCCCAGCCGCAGCTCGTCGACCGTGTTCTCGAGCCAGGTGGTGCGACGCAGCATCGGTTCCAGCAGCACGACCTCCAGGTCTGGACGCGCGATCGCCAGCACGATCCCGGGCAGACCTGCCCCGGAGCCCACATCGATGAGCCGCGTGCGGTGGGGAAGGACGGACTCCACGACCCCACAGTTGAGCAGGTGCCGCTCCCACAGGCGCGGCGTCTCTCGGGGCCCGATCAGTCCGTGGCTGACACCCGTGTCGGCGAGCAGGTTCGCGAAGTGGTCCGCCAGTGGGAGCCGGTTGCCGAAGATCTCGGAGGCCACCGTGGGCGGCCGATCCGGCAGGCCTGTGGCGCCGCTGTCCTCATGTTTCACGTGAAACGTCCTCGTCCGTGACTCGTGGGTATGTGCTGTCCGTTGACTGGGGGCCGGGCCAGTCTCTCATCCCGAAGAGACGGCGCCGGCCCGCCCCGACGCGGGTCGGTGCGGGCCGGACACGTCGGCTCCGCTGCGTGCCGAGCAGGCCCTCGGCCTTCGATGAAGTCGCCTGGTCAGCCCTGCGGCATGATCACGACGTAGCGATTCGGCTCTGCGCCGTCGGACTCCGAGGCCAGGCCGGCGGCCAGGACCTCGTCGTGCACCACCTTGCGCTCGAAGGCAGACATCGGCTCCAGCTCCTCGCGCTCTCCGGACTCCTTCACCCGATCGGTGGCGGCGCGCGCAAGGGCGACGAGCTCTGCCCGGCGGCCAGCCCGGTGTCCTGCGATGTCGAGCATGAGGCGGCTCCGGTCGCCGGTCTCCGCCTGGACGGCAAGTCGCGTGAGCTCCTGCAACGCCTCCAGGACGACTCCACCTGTGCCGACGAGCCGCTTGGGGGCCGGCCCGTCCTCCGAGTCGACGATGGACACCGCCGCCCGGTCGCCCTCGACGTTGACCTCGAGGTCGCCGTCCAGGTCCGCGATGTCCAGCAGCGACTCCAGGAAGTCGGCCGCCACATCACCCTCGTGCTCGAGCGCGGCGCGGTGTCCTGAGCTGCCGCCACGGTTTGCGGTCTGCTTAGGGGCCTCCGCCTCCGCGTCGTTCGAGGCCTCCGTCGGCTCGCTGGACTGAGGCGCCGAGTCGGGCACCTGCTCCGTCTCAGTGGTCTCGGAAATCTGCTCGATCTGGTCCTGAGACATGGGTTCGCTGCTCACCAAAAACTCCTGGGGTATCGGTTTGCGGTTCGTGGGATGTGGGGGCCTCCGGTGAAGTGGTAGACCCGGGTTGTGCTGCTGTGGGATCTGAGGGGCGTTCGCTGGCACCATCGCGCCCTGGCTGCGGTTGGGACTGGGCCTGCGGATCGTTAGCGACCCTTGGGCCGGTTGCTGCTCTTCTTCCGCTTCTTGCTCTTCGGCTGGGCCCGTTGGCCTCCCCGGGCGCCGGCGGCTGCGTCCGATGCCTGCGAGTCAGTGGCCTCGCCGTCAGTAGCGCTGTCCACAGGGCTGAGCTGCAGCTTCTTGATCGGCTTGCCCTTGGCGAGGCGGCGCTCCTCCAGTGCCTTCTCGGCGGGCGAACCCGGCGCTGGCATCGCGCGGATGACGTAGAACTGCTGTGCCATGGTCCACAGGTTCGAGACGGTCCAGTAGACCAGCACACCGAGGGGGAAGTTGACGCCCGTCACCGCGAAGATCAGCGGCAGGGCATAGAGCATGACCTTCTGCTGGCGCGCCATGGGGTTGTCCAGTGCGCTGGCGGGCATGTTCTTGCGCATCAGCTGGTGCTGGGTGGTGAACGTCGTCACCGACATCAGGATGATGAGCACGACGGCCAGGATCTTGGCCGGCACGTCGTTGCTGTGCAGGAAGCTCGAGGACAGCTGCGCGCCCAGGACGGTCGAGTTGTTCATCGCGTCCGCGAGCTCTGGCGTGAAGAACCCGGGCACCGTGTGAGTGCCGTCAGCGATCCCGGGGACCGAGTTGAGGATGCGGAACAGCGCGAAGAAGAACGGCATCTGCGCCAGGATCGGCAGGCAGGACGAGAACGGGTTAGTCCCGTGGCGCTTGTAGAGCGCGAAGCTCTCCTCCTGCATCGCCTTGCGGGACGCCTCGTCCTTCTTGCCCTTGTACTTCTTCTGGATCTTCATCAGCTCGGGCTGGATCAGCTGCATCCGCCGCTGGGAGTGGATCTGTCGCACGAAGAGCGGCATCAGGATGAGCCGCAGGACCACCACCAGCCCGACGATGACCAGCACCCAGGTCAACCCGTTCTCGTCCTGCATGCCGATCGCTGTCAGCAGCCAGTGGAAGCCCGCCATGATCGATGAGACGAGCCACGTGAATGGCCAGAGCAGGGTGTCTAGGAAGCCCATGAAGTCCTCGGTGTCGGGCGGGCGTCGTGCTGCAGTGCCCGCGGTGGTGCGGTCAGTGGGTCAGTCGTGCGGCTGGCGGCGCGGCTCGCGCTCGGGCACGTGGTCAACGCCGCCATGGCTCCAGGGGTGGCACCTGAGCAACCGACGAGCGGCCAACCAGGTTCCCTTGAGTGGTCCATACGTGCTCAGCGACGTGACGGCATACGCCGAGCAGGACGGGTAGAACTTGCACGTCGGCCCCAGCAGCGGGGAGACCGCGAGTTGGTAGGCACGCACGAGCCAGATGAGCGGAAGCGCAAGGTAGCTTCCGATGCTCCTGGTCTGAGTCGTGGACGTGGCGCTCATGAGGCCGCCGGACAGGCCCGGGTCAGCGCGGAGTCCAGGGCCCGGGACAGCTCGTCGAAGGACGCCTTGGCGGCCGCCGGGTTGGCTCGCACGACTAGGTCGGTGGACGGTGCGATGCTGCTCATCCGGCTCGCGACCAGTGCGCGCAGGCGCCGGACGACGCGGTTGCGCACGACAGAGCCGCCCACGGCCCGGGAGACGACGAAGCCGACCCGGGCCGGCCGGCTCGGATCGGTCGTCACGGCACAGTGGACGACGAGCAGCGGGGTGCCAGCGCGCCGTCGTGCGGTCACACTGGCGTCACCCCGTAGCACCGCAGTGAAGTCCTGCGATCGGGTCAGGCGGTGGTGACGCGGCAGCACTGCGCAGGCCCAACTACTGCTGATCAGGCAGACAGCTTGCTGCGGCCCTTGGCCCGGCGGGAGGACAGGATCGCCCGGCCGGCGCGGGTGCGCATGCGGAGGCGGAAGCCGTGCACGCGGGAACGGCGACGGTTGTTGGGCTGGAAGGTGCGCTTGCTCACTGGAACTCCAATACCGCAGCACTGGGACGTGCTGCCTGACACTTCGTCTGGGTGGGGCGGCTCGCGGACCGGCCGCAATCGAAAGCCCACGCCGTCATGACCACTCGGCCAATGCTCGTGGGCAGGCGAAAACGGCCGAGACAACAGGCCGGGCTCTACGGTACGGGAGCGGGTGGAGTCTGGTCAAACCGGCCACGGGGCCTTCGCCGCGCGCGAAGAGGCGTGTGACGCGCGCTTGGCTGCACCCACTCCGGCCGCCGGTCCAACCCCTCAGTGTCGCACCCGACCGCCATGGTCCGACGCGACACGCCGAAGCAGACCTGACGGCAGAAAAGTTCTTTGCTTCCGACACTTGCCCCGACGGCACAAACCTTGTTACCGTCCGAACTTCGGCTGTTCGTCCACTGTCTTATGCACAGGTGTGGATAACCTTGTGGATACCTGGGCTAACGTACGTGGGAGCGGAGCCACCGACAGTGAAGGACGCCAGGTACCGATGACGCAGCCAGAGGTCGACTATGCACAGGTCTGGCGCGACACGGTCGGCACACTGGACAGCACCACCACCCCCCGTGACCGCGCCTATCTGGCCATGGTGCGACTGGTCGGGCTGATCGACTCCACCGCGCTGTTGGCTGTGCCTTACGAGCACACCAAGGAGACGCTCGAGACATCCCTGCGCGAGCCGGTGCAGCAGTCCCTGTCCTCGATCCTCCAGCTGGACGTACGCCTCGCCGTCACCGTGGACGACATGCTCCGCCGGGAGGTCGAGGGTGAAGAAGGCCCGCCCTCTCCCCGGTCCGACAGCACGTTCGAGGTGGCTGCCGGCCCGAACCCCGCCGCACCGAGCACCGAGCAGACCGATGGGCAGCCCCTCGACAACGGCACCGGACCCCGGGCCGCGGGCCGCAACGGAGTCCAGCCGGGGATCGGCGGCACCGGGGGCCGACACAGCGACCTCCTCGCCCAGCAGAAGGCACCGGCCGCCGACATGGATCCTCGGCTCAACCCGAAGTACACGTTCGATACGTTCGTCTCCGGCTCGTCCAACCGGTTCGCACACGCCGCGTCCCTCGCTGTGGCCGAGTCGCCGGCGCGCGCCTACAACCCGCTGTTCATCTATGGCGAGTCCGGCCTGGGCAAGACCCACCTACTGCATGCGATCGGGCACTACGCCCGCAGCCTGTACCCGGGCGTGCGGGTCCGGTATGTGAACTCAGAGGAGTTCACCAACGACTTCATCAACAGCATCCGCGACGACAAGGCAGGGGCCTTCCAGCGGCGCTACCGCAAC
>DATGRS010000006.1:0-30797 GCA_035303365.1 Ornithinicoccus sp. | reverse complement strand
TCGGCGTCCGCCGCCAGCAGTTCCAGTGCGATGAAGCGGTCACAGGCGTTCTGCAGCGACTGCGGGGTCCGTTGCAGGCCCAGCCCGTAGACCGTCTTGCCGGCCTCCCGCAGCCGAAGGGCCAGTCCGGTGAAGTCGGAGTCGCTGCTGACCAGGGCGAACGCCTCGACGTTGTCGGCATACAGCAGGTCCATGGCGTCGATGATCAGCGCGGAGTCGGTGGCGTTCTTGCCCGCCGTGAAGGCGTTCTGGTGGATGGCCCGGATGGCACGGGCGTTCAGCTGGCGCGTCCACCCAGCCAGGTAGGGAGAGGAGAAGTCGCCGTAAGCCCGCTTGATGGTGGCCGCGCCGTACTTGGCGAGCTCGTCGAGCAACGCCTCCGCGAACTGCGGTGACGTGTTCTCCGCGTCGATGAGCACGGCGATGCGCACATTGCCGTTCGGCTCCTGCTCCACGCACAAACCCTATGGGACCAGCAGGTTGGCCGACACCCTAGCCGGTGGCCAGCGTCAGTCCAGGCGCCCCATGAGGAGCGTGGAGGCGATCGTTGCCACCGCCGTCACCAGCACCGCCGCGGCCAGCCAGGCGGGAGCAAACTGGAACATCGCGATCCCCAGGGGCACGAGCAGGAAGTTGACCGCGATCGCCGGGGCCTGGGCCCGCGGGTGGCGCCGCCACAGCCCGACGGACACATAGCTGAGCCCGACCACGAACACCGTCATCGTGACGACCGACATCAGCACGATCATCACGTCGCTGCCCTCACCGAGCACCAGCTCGACGAGGTAGAACACGACGAACCCCGCGAGGACCAGCGCCTCCAGCCCGACCAGGACGGCAGCGAGCCGACCGAGCGTGAACTGACGGTCGGTGGGTGGGGCGGGAGACTCCGGCATGGTGCACAGGGTAATCACCGCGGTTCCCGAGCCGAGAAGCGCTAGGTTGCCCGGGTGCCACTCCGTCCCTGCTGCCACTCCACGGGACGCTGACCCGTGCGCCTGTGGTCGCTGCACCCCCGCTATCTCGACCGCGCCGGTCTGACGGCTGCCTGGCGCGAGGCGCTGCTCGCGCAGGCGGTGCTGGCGGGGCGCACCCGCGGCTACACCCGGCACCCCCAGCTCGAGCGGTTCCGAGGGACGTCGGACCCGGTCGCCGCCATCGGGGCGTTCCTGGACGGCATCCGCGCGGAGGCGACCTCGCGCGGCTACCGCTTCGACCCGACCCGGATCGACAGGCTGCCCGGCACCGGGCAAGGCGGTATGCCGAGTGCCTCCTGGACAGGGTCGGTCCCGGTCACCGACGGGCAGCTGGCGCTGGAGTGGGGCCACCTCATGGCCAAGCTGGCCGTGCGCAGTCCACAGACGGCCGCCACCTGGAGGGAGCTCGCCCCGGAGCAGGTCGAGGTGCACCCGCTCTTCAGGATCGTCCCCGGCCCCGTCGCGGACTGGGAGCGAGCGGCGCCGAACGCCTGACGAGTGCTCGTCAGGTCGTCGACAGCAGGCGGATCACCGCACGCTCGAGCTGGGCGCGCACCCGGGGCCGGTCGAGGTTGTCCGACCCGACCCGGTCGATCGCCCTGCTGATGGTGCGACCACTCTCCTGGGCGGAGACGACGCGCGGGTCGACATACGACCCTCTGGCCACCGTCGGCGTGTTGCCCAGGTCGTCCGCGACCCGGTCCATCACCTCGCGCAGCATCCGGCGCCGCTCGGTGTCGCTGCCCGGCTCGTCGGCGCCGGCCAGATACAGGGCAGCCCGCACGGTCGCCTGCCAGGTGCGCAGGTCCTTGACCGAGCACTCCTCCCCGGCCAGCTCCTTGAAGCGCGCGTTGATGTCCTCGGCGTGCACCTCGCGCCAGTCCCCACCCGCCGCGGGCCGGTAGCAGAACAGCCGGTCGGAGCCGGTGCGGGCCCGGCGCAGCGCCTTGATCAGCTCGGCCAGGTCCTTGTCCCGGAGGGTGACGTCCCGGTCGATCCCTCCCTTCGCGACGAAGGTGAACCGGATCGCCGTGCCCTTGATGGACACGTGCTCGCGGAGCAGGGTGGCGACGCCGTGGGTCTCGTGCTCCTCGACATACGCCTCGCCCCCGGTGCGGAACGCCCCGGTGTCCAGCATCCGCAGCGTCCCGGCGAGCACCCGGTCGGAGGTCAGCCCGTCGGAGCGCAGGTCCCTGGTGACCTGCTGACGCACCGAGGGGAGCCGCCGGGCCATGTTGACGACGCGGTCGTACTTCGCCTCCGCCTGCTTCTGCGACCACTTGGGGTGGTAGATGTACTGGCGGCGGCCCGCGTCGTCGGTGCCGATGGCCTGGATGTGGGTCAGCTCGTCGGGGCTGATCCACACGTCCTTCCAGGCCGGTGGGATCGCGAGGGCGTCGATGCGCTCGCGAACCTTCGCCCCGACCGGTCGCCCGGTCGGTCCGGTGTAGCTGAAGCCCCGACCGCGCCGGCGTCGGGTGATGCCAGGTGCATCGAGGTCAGCGCGTCGCAGCCGGGGCACCGTCCTGGTCCGCTCAGAAGACCGGTTTGCCGCCGGTGACCCCCAGCACCGTCCCGGAGACGTAGCTGGCGTCCTTCGGCGAGGCGAGGAAGACGAAGGCGGGGGCGCACTCGGCGGGCTGGCCGGCCCGGCCCAGCGGGGTGTCCGCGCCGAACTTCTCGATCTTCTCGGGTGCCTGGGTGGCCGGCTGCAGGGGTGTCCAGATCGGTCCGGGAGCCACGGCGTTGACGCGGATCCCCCGCTCGCCGACCTCGGAGGCCAGGTTGACGGTGAAGTTGTTGATCGCGGCCTTGGTGGCGGCATAGTCCAGCAGGGTCGGCGACGGTTCGTAGGCCTGGATCGAGCTGACGTTGATGATGCTCGACCCCTTCCTGAGGTGCGGCAGCGCCGCCCTGGTCAGCCACAGCAGGGCGTAGAGGTTGGTCTTGAAGGTCCGGTCGATCCGCTCGGTGCTCATCTCCTCCAGGCTCTGGTCCCGAGCCATCTGCGTGCCGGCGTTGTTGACCAGGATGTCCAGGCCGCCGAGCTCGTTGACGGCGGCGTCGATCACCTGCTGGCAGACCGACTCCTCGGTGATGTCACCCGGACTGAGCACGGCGGTGCGTCCCGCCTTGCGGATCCACTCGGCCGTGCTCTCGGCGTCCTCCTGCTCCTCCTCCAGGTAGGACAGCACGACATCGGCGCCCTCCCGTGCGAAGGCGATGGCGACGGCGCGGCCGATGCCGGAGTCACCACCGGTGACCACGGCGCGCAGCCCCTCGAGCTTGCCGGTCCCCTCATAGGTGTCCTCGCCGTGGTCGGGCACCGGGTCCATCTCGGCGGTGCTGCCCGGGAGCTGCTGCTGCTGCGCCGGGAAGCCACCCTTCTCCGTAGTCATCTGCTCGGCCTGCTGGGCCACTGGTGATTCGGTCATGGTCCTGACCTCCTGTCAGTCGGTTCAGTTCGCTGTCCACGCTATGGGCGGCCCCTGCGCTCCGCACGCCGGACCAGCGGCTCGCCTTGACTCTCAACCGGGTTGAGGCCGCACAGTGGTCTGGTGACCGACCATCCGCTGCTCCCGATCGGTGAGCTGTCCCGCGCCAGCGGCCTGACCGTCAGCGCTCTGCGCTTCTACGACCGGGAGGGGCTGCTCGTGCCCACCGCGGTGGACCCCGACACGGGCTACCGCCGCTACTCCCCCGCTCAGGTCCACCAGGCGCGGCTGCTGGCCGGGATGCGTCGGGTGGGGATGCCGCTGGCGGAGATGAGCGCGGTCCTGGAGTCGCTGCCGGACACCGCGGCGGCCGAGGACCTGCTCGGCGCACATTTGCACCGGCTCGAGGTCGGCCTGTCCGACGCGCGCCGCGAGGTGGCCCGGTTGACCGGGCTGCTGGCCGGGCCGACGCAGGAGCCCGTCGAGATCGTCGTCGACGCCGCCGCGCTGGGCCGGGCGATCGACGGCGTGCGGTATGCCGCGTCGACCGACCCGCAGTTCCCGATGCTCTGCGCGGTGCTCGCCGAGCCGCACCAAGGGGGTCTGCGCCTGGTGGCGACCGACCGCTATCGCCTGGCCGTCGCCGAGGTGGAGGGCGCAAACGGTGGGCACGAGGACGGCCGCATGTCGCTGCTGCCGACCGCGCTGGTCGACCGCCTCCGCAGAGCCCTGAGGGAGGGGTCCGGCGCACCAGACGCTCGGGGGGTGACCCTGCACCTCTCACCAGCACGGTTCTCCGCGACGCTGGGAGACGGCGCCCACATCGAGGGCGACTGTCTCGACCTGGACTTCCCCGACTACCGCCGGCTGCTGCACGACCAGCCTCTTGGGGAGGCCCCGTCCACGGTCGTCCCGGTGGCCGACATCCTCGCCGGCCTGGCGGAGCACTCGGAGCCGCGCGTCCACCTTGGGCGGGCCGGCGTCACAAGCACCAACGAGGACGGGCTGCTCCTGGACCGGGCGTTCCTGTGGGAGTCGGCCAGCACGGTTGCTGAGGGGTATGCCGTGCTGCCGGCCGAGGGTGAGATCGGCCCGTTGACCGTCCGGGACGCGGACGGCACGCTGGTGTCGCTGATCATGCCGGTCCGGGCCGAGCCCGCACCGTGAGCGTCCTGCTGCACGTCTGCCGGTCGTGCCGCCACCGGGCCACCTCGCACGAGGGCGGCGACCGTGGCTACTCGGCGTGCCCGTGCTGTCGCGGTGCGGGCGACATCGACCCGGAGCCGACCCTGGTGCCGACCTGGGCGTTCCCGGGCTGGGAGGCGGAGCCGCTCCACCGCCCGGGCACGTCGTGGAACGCCGGCACCACCCACCGCCTGGAGCTCTGCGACTGCGTCCGGTGCCAGGAGCAGTACGCCCAGCTCAGCGGGCCCGACACCACCGGCGCTGCCTAGACTCCCTCGCATGGACCAGGAGGCGCTGCTCGAGCGCGCCCGTGCGGTCGCCAGTGCCCACTACGACCTGCTCGTCACGGCCCTCGGTGCGCGTCGCATCCGCGCCGTGTGGCTCGTCGGGTCCGCCATGCTGGGGGACCTGACCCCGGCGTCGGACATCGACACGGTCACGGTCACCGACTCCGCGTTGGGTGTGGCCGACCAGGACGCACTGACCCGGGTGCACACGGAGCTGACCGCCGAGTTCCCGGCGGTCCGCTACGACACCACCTACGTGGCCGAGGCGGCGCTGGCCCGGCCGCCGGAGCCTGGTCTCGTCGTGCCGCAGAGCCTTGACGGTCAGCTGATCCTCGACCAGCCGGGGGGTGAGCTGCACCCGGTCACCTGGTTTGCCCTCCCTCACGCGGTGCCGGTCGTCGGCCGTGAACCGCACGAGGTGAGCATCGCCGCCGACCGGTCCGCTGCCGTGATGCACGCGCGTCACAACCTGCCGACCTACTGGAAGGACTCGGTGGCAGACGGCATACGCGCCGGCCTGGCCGGCCGACCACCCGCCGAACGGCTGGAGCACCCCGGGACGGTGATCTGGGCGGTCCTCGGTGCACCCCGGTTGAGAATGTTCCTCGACCCCGCAGCGCGCTATGCCGGACCGATCCCGTCCAAGAGCGAGGCCGGTCAGTGGGTCATCGAGCACCACCCGGCGTATGCCGAGCTGACCGCCCGTGCGCTGGCCGCCCGGCGCACGGAGCAGACGACCTTCACCGTCGGCGACGCGCTCACCGCAGCCGACCTCGTCGACCTGATGGCCGCCAGGGTCGAGTGAGCTGACGGCGCTAGGTCGCCGTCGCCCGCTGCAGTTGCTCGGGGTCGTCAGTCGGTGGGCCAGCTGACGGCATCGCGGCGCTGCTGGTGCGCGTCCCGCAGCAGCCCCACCACCTCGCCGGCAGGGACCCGTCGCCGCTGCCCACTCTCCGGGTCGGTGACCTGGAGCGTGCCCTCAGCCTGCTCCTCGGGCCCGATCACGCCGTACATCGCGTCCCGCCGGGTGCGGGACTCGCGGATCCGGGCGCCGAGGGTGCCCTCGTGCTCGATGCGCACCCTCAGGCCCACCGCCCGCGCCTGGTCGGCCAGGTCGCGAGCCGAGCCGTCCTGGCCGGGACCGAGGGGAAGGATCGCCAGCTGCACCGGTGCGAGCCAGAGAGGCAGCCGCCCCTGGTGTCGCTCGAGCAGTGCGGCGACGACGCGCTCCATGGCCCCGACGGTCCCGCGATGGATCATCACGACGCGCTGCGGGCTGCCATCGGCGCCCACGTAGGTCAGGTCGAACCGCTCTGGCTGGTTGAAGTCCAGCTGCACCGTGGCGATGGTCTCCTCGTGGCCCCGCCCGTCCCGCACCTGCAGGTCCAGCTTGGGTCCGTAGAACGCAGCCTCACCGGGCCCCTCCACCAGGTCGAGGTCATGGTCGGCCAGCACCCCCACCGCTGCCTCTCGAAGCGCCCGCTCGGCGGAGTCCCACAGGTCGGGGGCGCCGAGCCACCCGGCGCCGTCGTCACGGAGCGACAGACGCACGTAGTCGACGTCCAGCCCGAGCAGGTGCTGCGCACGGACGGCCGAGCGCAGCGCCCGGACGACCTCGTCACCGACCTGGTCGGGCCGGCAGAAGACGTGGGTGTCGTCGAGGTTGATCTGGCGCACCCGGCTCAGCCCGGACAACACTCCGGAGCGCTCGGCCCGGAACATCGCCCCGAGCTCGTTCAGCCGCACCGGGAGCTCGCGGTAGGAGTGCTGGCTGCTGGCGTAGATGAGTGCGTGGTGCGGGCAGTTTGCGGGCCGCAGCACCAGCCCGTCCTCGCCCACGGCCATCCGCGGGAACATGTCGTCGGCGAACTTCGCCAGGTGCCCGGACCGCTCGAACAGCTCGGGCTTGCCGAGCACCGGCGAGTACACGTCGACGCAGCCGTCGGCGTGGGCGATGTCCTTGGCCAGGCGCTGCAGCTCGTCGCGGATCGCGGCACCGGCGGGCAGCCACAACGGCAGCCCGGAACCGGCTAACGGGTCGGTCGCGAAGACGTGCAGGTCACGGTTCAGATCTCGGTGGTCCAGCTCCATGGTCTACTCCTCGGGATAGGTCCGGAGCGACTCGAGAGACAGCAAGGCCCCGGAGCACGCTCCGGGGCTGGGGACGGTGGGCAGTGGTCAGTCCGTCGCGGCGCCGGAGACATCCGGCGTCGTCGTGGGGTGCTGCACACGCTGCATCACTCGATGGTAGCAAGCGGCCGGCTGTCGAGGTCGTGGTCAGGCCGGCTGGACGTCACGCGTGTGGAACGAGTGGTGGGTCTCGTAGCCCAGCGAGTGGTAGAGCGAGATGGCCACGCGGTTGTCGGCGTAGACACCGAGCGTGCTGACGCCCGAGAGGCCCAGCGCCCGCCGGGTGAGACCCACTGTCACAGCCCTCCCAAGGCCGCGGCCACGACGCGCGCGGTCCACCACGATCCCGGACAGGTGCGGCAGACCCGTGTCCAGCTCGTGCAGCGACCCGATGGCAGCGAGCCGTCCCATATCGTCCAGGACACCGAGCCACAGCATGCTGAACCCGTGGCCGGGGAAGCCCTCGAAGTCGGGGTTGTGCCGTCGACCAAAGGCCTCCAGCCGATCGGCGTCCACGGTGTCGTCGAGCTCGACCAGGGCGAAGCCCTCGGGCAGCGCCACCTGTGGTGGGACACTGCGGGTGGACAGGAGGTTCCAGCGTCCCGACCCCTTCACGCGGAACTTCTCCGGCAGCTGAAGTCCCCGCCCGTCGGCCGTGGAGAACCACTCCAGGGCAACCTGCGGGACGGCGTCCAGCAGCGCGCGCAGTGCGGTGGACTCGGCGTCCTGGGGCGCATCCTCGTGCACCATCGCGGCACCGCCCCAGTGCCCGGTGGGACGCCAGCGGTGCAGGCAGGCCCACCCGTGCTCCCCGACCACGCCGACAGCGACGTCTCCGCAGGTCAGCTCGACATAGGGGTCGTTACCAGACGCGTCCAGCAGCCCGGCTCGGTCGACGGAGCGCCAGGTCACGAAGCGGCGCAGGGTGCGGCGGTGACCTCGCGGGTCGGTGGCTTGCCGATGGTCGGCAGACCCAGGCTCACGGCCGGGCGTCGCGACCCGGGCTGG
Source organism: Ornithinicoccus sp. (assembly GCA_035303365.1). Classification (GTDB taxonomy): domain Bacteria; phylum Actinomycetota; class Actinomycetes; order Actinomycetales; family Dermatophilaceae; genus Ornithinicoccus. The sequence goes on along the minus strand of DATGRS010000006.1, from coordinate 22,775 downwards.
TCCTGGAGCGCCTCCCACGCGTCGCCGCCACGGGTGCGGCGCACGGCATACGTCCCGCCGTTGACCCCGGAGTCGGCGACGAGGTGGTGGGGTGCGCCGTAGGTGACCCTGACCGTGACCATGTCACCGGGGCGGGGAACCTCCGCGCCATCCGGAACAGCGAAGTGCACGAGCCGGTTGTCGCGGGCCCTACCGGACATCCGCTGCGTCTCCGCGTCCTTGCGGCCCTCGGCGGGGGCGACCAGGACCTCCACCTCGCGACCCTCCAGGGCGCGGTTCTCGGCCCAGGAGACCTCCTCCTGGAGCGCGATGAGCCGGTCGAAGCGCTCCTGCACGACCGCCTTGGGCACCTGTCCGTCCATCTCCGCGGCGGGCGTGCCCGGGCGGATGGAGTACTGGAAGGTGAACGCCGATGAGAAGCGGGATGCGCGGACCACGTCGAGGGTGTCTTGGAAGTCGGCCTCGGTCTCGCCGGGGAACCCGATGATGAGGTCGGTGGTGATCGCGGCGTCCGGGATCTGCTCGCGGACCTCGTCCAGGATGCGGAGGAACTTCGCGCTGCGGTAGGAGCGCCGCATGTCCTTGAGCACCTTGTCCGAGCCGGACTGCAGCGGCATGTGGAGGCTGGGCATCACGTTCGGGGTCTCGGCCATCGCCGTGATCACGTCGTCGGTGAAGGCGGCCGGGTGCGGGCTGGTGAAGCGCACCCGCTCCAGCCCGTCGATCTGACCGCAGGCGCGCAGCAGCTTGCCGAACGCGAGACGGTCTCCGAACTCGACACCGTAGGTGTTGACGTTCTGGCCGAGCAGGGTGATCTCGACCACCCCCTGCGCCACCAGTGCCTCGACCTCCGCGAGGATCTCGCCGGGGCGACGGTCCTTCTCCTTGCCGCGCAGGCTGGGGACGATGCAGAAGGTGCAGGTGTTGTTGCAGCCCACCGAGATCGACACCCAGGCGGAGTAAGCCGAGTCCCGCCGGGTTGGCAGGGTCGAGGGGAACACCTCGAGGGACTCGAGGATCTCGACCTCTGCCTCCTTGTTGTGCCGCGCGCGGTCCAGCAGCGCCGGCAGCGACCCGATGTTGTGGGTGCCGAACACGACGTCGACCCACGGCGCCTTCTGCACGATGGTGCTGCGGTCCTTCTGTGCCAGGCACCCACCGACCGCGATCTGCATGTCGGGGTTCTGCTGCTTGGCCGGACGCAGCTGTCCCAGGTTGCCGTAGAGCTTGTTGGCGGCGTTCTCCCGCACGGCACAGGTGTTAAAGACGACGACGTCGGCGACGTCGGGGCGCTGCCCGGCCGGCAGGCTCGCGAGCTCGACGTACCCGGCGGTCTCGAGCAGCCCGGACAGGCGCTCGGAGTCGTGCACGTTCATCTGGCACCCGTGGGTGCGCACGTCATAGGTCTTCACTGCAGTGTCCATCGCACCCACAAGGGTAACCGCGGGGCGACGGCCCTCGGACCCAGCGGTGGGGCCGACAGCCTGACCCGTGTCCCCCGGCGTCAGCCCCGCAGGTCCCGTGGGTTGATCGACGAGGTCAGCGTCGAGGCGTAGGCGCGGTAGCCGTCGGCGTTCGGGTGGAACGATATCCCCAGGTTATCCAGCTGCAGGCCGTGCAGCCACGGGTCGTCCGCGTTGGCGCCGTGCCCGTCGAACCGCTTCGTGACGTCGACGAACTGGAAGTTCTCGTGCTCTGCGACAGCCTCCGCGATGGTGGCGTTGAGCAGGTCCGCCGCGGCGTTGGCGGCCTCCTGCTCGTCGACCGACATAAGTGCAGGAAGACCGGGCACGGTGTAGTCGCCGAACTCCGGGGAGAACAGGTGCGCGTAGCCCGCCACGACCACGTGGGCGTTGGGTGCGGCCTCAGAGACGGCGGCGTAGGCGGCGTCGAGCTTGGCCGGCAGCTCGGTGACGATCTGTGCCTCAACAGCATCAATGGCGGCCATGCATGTGCTATCGCCGGCCAAGAGGCACTGCGTGACGGTCGCTCCCCAAGGGATGTCGTTCCCGCCGATGGTGAGTGTCACCAGGTCGGTGTGCTCATCCAAATCGGCCAGCTGCTCCATGAGATCCAGCGTGTCCGCTCCAGGCACGGCGGCGAAGTCGTCCAGGACGATCTGCATCCGGCCGTCGAGCACCTGGGGATAGGCCTCACCTGACAGAGCGCCCGTGCCGGCGGCATACGAGTCCCCGATCGCGTCGTAGGTGACCGTGGGCGGGGCCGCGACGGCCGAGCCGATGAGTGCCACGGGAAGGGCGAGGCCGACTGCAGCAGCGGCAGCGGACAGTGTGGTCCTTGAGATGAGTGCCATGCTGCGCAGTGTGCCAGCCGAGAGCGCGCCGCACCAGAGTTCCGAGGGGCTAATCGCCCTTCGTGTCGGCGCGCGCCTTCCGTGAGCCAAGGATCCGCCGGCCCGGGCTCAGCGCGGCCGCCCACGAAGGCGCCGAGCAGTCCTCACGTCGTCGAACACCGGTGTCAGGCCCGCCGCCAGCAGCACGATGGCGAACGGGATCACGGCCGGGTATCCGATCAGCAGGTAGCCCCCTGCCCCGGCCACACCGCCCGTGGCGAAGAGCAGAACCATCCCGGTGAGGAGCAGGAGCTTGGCGTTGTCGTGCTGCACCGGGGGCAGGTTGGCCCTGCGGTTGCGGTAGAGCGCCTTGCCGATCTCGATGCCGATGTCGGTGACCATGCCCGTGACGTGCGTGGTGCGGATGCGTGCGCCAGACACCTTGGTGATGAGGGCGTTCTGCAGACCCATGACGTAGCCCAGCACGGCGACGATGAGCACCTCGGCGCCGGCGGCGTCCAGGCTGTTGGCCAGCAGGCCGAAGAGCAGGATCAGCAGCGCCTCGATGACCAGCACCAGGGCGAACCGGCCGGCGGCGTCCCGGCGCCGCATCCAGTTGAACAAGATGGCCGTGGAGGCTGCACCCACGACGAACGACACGATGGCAGTCGCCGGGGGGATGATGAGGCCCCACTCCGCCACGGCGACGTAGTCAGACACGGATGCCGTCATGCCGGTCATGTGCGAGGTGTAGATCGCGACCGCCACGAACCCGACGGCGTTCACGGCACCCGCCACGAAGACCATGGCGTAGGCCAGGTGACGATTCCCCAGCTCGCTGCGGGTGACGCCCGTCAACTGCCGCCCATAAGCACTCACAGCAGCCCGGTGCCGCACGAACTGCGACGGTTCGCGGGGCGGGGTCTCACGTGCCATGACGCAGTCATCGTAGAACTGCCGCGCCGACCAACTCTGCCGCTGCACCCTGACGGTGCCGTCGCGACTCCGCCGCACTATGGTCAGGGGACACGATCTCGTGGAAGGAGCCCGACGATGAGCGACCAGACCAACAGGGAGAACCTGGACGGCGAGTACGGCACGTACAGCCTCGACGACGAGGACCAGCTGCAGCCCGAGGACACCCTGATCGGCGACGAGGACCCGCTCGACCGGGGTTACCAGACTCCGGACCGGCTCCACGGCTCAACGGCCTTCGGTGTCACCGCCGAGGAGCAAGCCCGCGAGGAGACCATCGACCAGCGGATCATGCAGGAGATCCCCGATCCGCACTCCGCCTACGGCGCGCCGGACAACGAGAGCGGTCTGGACGAGGATCCTCGGGCAGGCGGCGACGACCCGGACTCCATCCCGGCGGACCGGGACTGGCTCGGCGAGTCCAGCGAGCCCGTCGGCAGGCTCGTCGCACCCGACGAGGGCATGGGCGAGGACACCGAGAAGGACATGGTGGCCCGCGGCACCGGCAACACGGACCGCTCCCCCGAGGGTTCAGCGATGCACTTCGTGGACGAGGAAACCGATGAGTCCGATGACTCGGAGGACCAACCGGAGACAGGCACCCGCGACTCCGGGCCCGGGGGCTGGCCAACCAACTGAGTCTTCATCACCCGGAACGGGGTGCGACTCAGTCGCGCTGGTGCTCCGGGAGGTCGTCCAACGCCTCGCGGATGACCTGGAAGGCGACGCCGGCGTCATAACCCTTGCGCGCCAGGAATCCCGCGAGCCGACGGGTCTGCACCTGACGGTCCAGCCCGCGTAGCGTCCGTAGCCGTTTGCTGACCAGCTCCCTCGCGCGCTCGCGCTCGGTCTCCGGCTCCACGTCTGCCAGTGCGTCCGCGATCAGCTCGTCGGGGACGCCCTTGCGGCGGAGCTCCTGCCCCAGCGCCCGGCTGGCGAGACCCTTGGTCTCCTGCCTGCTGCGCACCAGCGTCCGGGCGTACGCCTCGTCATCGACCAGGCCGACCTCGGTCATCCGGTCCAGCACCACGCGGGCCACGTCATCGGCGCAGCCCTTAAGGCGCAGCTTGTCCTCAAGCTGCTTGCGCGTGCGCGGTGCCATCGTCAGCTGGCGCAGGACGATGTTGCGGGCAACGTCGTGCGGGTCCGGCTCAGCCTCCTCGCGCGCCGACTCCGGGACCTCGGTATCTCCGGCGCTCCGGGTAGCCACGGTGCCGGCAGAGCCGCGCGGTCCGCCGGACTCCGCGGTGGCCAGAGCCTCCCTTGCCCGGGCCAACCTCTCGGTCGTCCCGGGCAAGGAGTCGCCCGGCCTCTGCACGTCAGGCTCGCCCACGCCGTCGACGGTCATCCCACTCAGAAGTTGACCGAGACCTCGCCGGTCTTCGGGTCGACACCATCCGGCACCGCCTCGAGCTCACCCGCCGGGCGAGGCCCGATGCCGAGCTTGCTCTTGACCTTGCGCTCGATCTCGTCCGACAGGTCGGGGTTGTCCCGTAGGAACTGGCGGGCGTTCTCCTTGCCCTGCCCGAGCTGGTCACCCTCGTAGGTGTACCAGGCACCGGACTTGCGGACGAAGCCGTGCTCGACACCCATGTCGATCAGTCCGCCCTCGCGGGAGATGCCCTGCCCGTAGAGGATGTCGAACTCGGCCTGCTTGAACGGCGGGCTGACCTTGTTCTTGACCACCTTGACGCGGGTCCGGTTGCCGACCGCGTCGGTGCCGTCCTTGAGGGTCTCGATGCGCCGCACGTCCAGCCGCACCGAGGCGTAGAACTTCAGCGCCTTGCCACCGGTCGTGGTCTCGGGCGAGCCGAACATCACACCGATCTTCTCGCGGAGCTGGTTGATGAAGATCGCCGTCGTGCCCGTGGTGCTCAGCGCACCGGTGATCTTGCGCAGCGCCTGCGACATCAACCGAGCCTGCAGACCCACGTGGCTGTCGCCCATCTCGCCCTCGATCTCGGCGCGCGGCACCAGGGCGGCCACCGAGTCGATGACGATGATGTCGAGGGCGCCGGAGCGGATCAGCATGTCCGCGATCTCCAGCGCCTGCTCACCGGTGTCCGGCTGGCTGACCAGCAGGGCGTCGGTGTCGACGCCGAGGTTCTTGGCGTACTCCGGGTCGAGCGCGTGCTCGGCGTCGATGAAGGCGGCGATGCCGCCGGCCTTCTGGGCGCTGGCGACCGCGTGCAGGGCGACCGTCGTCTTGCCGCTGCTCTCGGGGCCGTAGACCTCCACCACGCGGCCGCGCGGGAGCCCACCGATCCCGAGCGCGACGTCGAGCGCGATCGAGCCGGTCGGGATCACGGCGATCGGGGGGCGGATGTCATCGCCCAGGCGCATCACCGCACCCTTGCCGTGCGTCTTGTCGATCTGGGCCAGGACCGCGTCCAGGGCCTTGGACTTGTCCCCCTGAATCTGCGTGACCTTGCTCGGTGCTGCCATGTCCTGCTCCTTCGCACTCGTGGGTGGGCGCGCCTACCGGCGACCGACCGCGGCGTGCCCGACCCCACTGGGTCGCGTGCTCATCCGTGTCCTGTCAGACGCTAGATGCCCCCACCGACACTCCCCCGGCACCGACCGAGGCCTGTGGACGGGCGAGGTGTCGTGCGGGCACCTGTGAACCACAGTAATCGAATGTGTGTACGAGAGGACGCGACACGCCGCCAGCCCGTCGAGTCAGGCGGACGGCTCCCCGACCGTCTCCAACAGGTAGTCCTTGTCGACGTTGCTCCAGTCCAGCGAGATGACACCCTGCGTGGCAGCAGCCCGGCAGAACTGGAGGAACGACCGGTAGCCCAGCTTCTTCTCCGAGAAGCCGGGCGCCTTGCGGCGCAGCTGGTCCTTGAGCCCGGACAGCGCCACGCTCTCCTGCCCCTTCGACAGCTCGTCCACGACGCTCGCCAGCAGCGCGAACGCCTCATCCTTGTCACCCGACTCCGGCAGCAGGATCTCCGGGTCACCCTTGGCGGGTCCCTCGGCGAGCTCGATGACGTTGCGGTCCGCCAGGTGGCGCAGCAGCTCCCCGAACGCCCGGAAGCCGTAGTCGGCCTCGCTGAAGGTGGGGTCCTTGCGCACCAGCGTCCGCTTCAGGACCGACGCGGTCACCTCACCCGCCAGCCCTGTCTGCAGGCCGCTCACGGTCTGTGCGACCTGCACCGCGATGTCGTCGACGTTGCGGGTTGCGGAGTCGTCATCCTCGTCGGTCTCGGGCTCGGGCTGCGGCTCCGCCTCGGCGGCCTTCGCGCCCTTGCGCGGGCGTGACTTGGCGCCGCCCGACTTCGCCCCTTCGCCGGCGCCCGCACCGCCCGCCTTGCCGCCGCGAGCCGCCCGGGGCTCGGCCTCGACTCCCTCCAGGTTGTCGTAGTAGAGGAACTCGTCACAGGCCGGCGGCAGCATCTTGGAGGTCGAGTCACGCACCCCGAAGCCGATGACCCGCTTGTCCAGCTCACGCAGCTTGAGCACCAGCGGCGTGAAGTCGCTGTCACCGGTGCAGATCACGAATGTGGAGATGTAGTCCTTGGAGAAGGCCATCTCGATCGCATCGACCGCCATCTTGATGTCGGCAGCGTTCTTGCGCGAGGCGCCCATCCGCTGGGTCATCTCGATGAGCTCCACCTGTGCGCGGGTGAGCATGCGGCGGTCCTCGTCGAAGTAGGACCAGTCGGCGTAGGCACGCCGCACGACGACCCGGCCGCGCTCTGCCAGCGCGTCCATGATCGGCTTGAGCTCAAAGTCACCACCCAGGTGCTCCCGTGCGCCGAGGGCGAGGTTCTCGTAGTCCAGGAACAGGGCGATTCGGTCTTCGGTGGCCACGGGCCCAACCTACGTGGTCGTAGACTGGCCTGCACTGACGAGGGTGTCAGCCCCTCGTCATACCCCCCCATCCCACGGAAGTCCCATGGCTCTGCTCGTCCAAAAGTTCGGCGGCTCGTCAGTCGCCGATGTCGACGCCATCCGCCGCGTCGCCCAGCGGGTCGTCGCCGCGCGCGACAGAGGCGACGAGGTCGCCGTCGTGGTGTCCGCGATGGGGGACACCACCGACGAGCTCCTTGAGCTGGCCGGCCAGGTCAGTCCCCACGGCCCCGCCGAGCGGGAGCTGGACATGCTCCTGACCGCCGGTGAGCGCATCTCGATGGCGCTGCTGGCGATGGCCATCATGGACCTCGGCACGCCGGCGCGCTCGTTCACCGGCCAACAGGCCGGCATGCGCACGGACAGCTCGCACGGCCGGGCGCGGCTGCTCGACGTCACCCCTGCGCGGGTGGCCCAGGCGCTGCAGCGCGGCGAGGTCGCCATCGTGGCCGGCTTCCAGGGCGTCTCCGACGAGGAGGACGTCACCACCCTCGGGCGGGGCGGGTCTGACACCACCGCGGTCGCGCTCGCCGCCGCCCTGAACGCCGACGTGTGCGAGATCTACACCGACGTCGACGGCCTCTACACCGCCGATCCGCGCATCGTCCCGACCGCCAGCCGCGTCACCCGGATCACCATCGAGGAGACGCTCGAGATGGCAGCGCAGGGCGCGAAGATCCTGCACCTGCGCGCCGTGGAGTACGCGCGCCGCTTCGGCGTCCCGCTCCACGTGCGTTCCAGCTTCTCCGACCAGGAGGGCACCTGGATCCTGGTCGACCGACCACTGACCGGCGGGCTCAACCCCGACGGAAGCGCACGGCATACGCCCCACCCCGACCCCCGATCCCCGGAGGATCCCATGGAAGACCCCCTCATCTCCGGCATTGCCCACGACAAGTCGCTGGCCAAGCTCACGGTGGTCGGCGTCCCGGACCGGCCGGGCGCGGCCTCACAGGTGATCGGCGCGGTGGCCACGGCGGGCGTGAGCATCGACATGATCGTGCAGAACGTGTCCACCTCCCCCGAGGGCCTGTCCGACATCTCCTTCACGCTCCCGGAGGCGGACGGTGCGGTGGCCGTTGCCGCGCTGCGCGAGCTGCAGCACGACCTCGGGATGGCCGACGTGCTCTACACCAGCCACGTCGGCAAGCTCTCGCTCATCGGGGCCGGGCTGCGGTCCAACCCGGCGGTGGCGCAGCGGATGTTCACCGCCCTGGCCGAGGCGGGCATCAACATCGAGATGATCTCCACCTCCGAGATCCGGATCTCGGTGATCACCGACCAGGAGGTGCTGGAGGACGCGGTCCGCGCGGTGCACAGTGCCTTCCGGCTGGACGCCGACGCGGAGGCCGTGGTCTACGGCGGGACGGGACGGTGAGTCGTATGTCGGAGGCGCAGTCAGGCGTGCACGTGGCCCTGGTCGGCGCGACCGGTCAGGTCGGTGCGGTGATGCGCAGGTTGCTCGCCGAGCGGGACTTCCCGGTCGCCTCGGTGCGCTACCTCGCCTCCGCCCGATCCTCCGGACGGGAGCTGCCGTGGGAGGGACGATGGGACGGCGTCCCGTCGGAACCGCGTCAGCTCGTCGTCGAGGACGTCGCCACGGCGGACCTGTCCGGGATCGACATCGCGCTGTTCTCCGCCGGGGCTTCCGCCTCGCGGGAGCACGCTCCGCGCTTCGCGGAGGCGGGGGCCATCGTGATCGACAACTCCTCCGCCTGGCGGATGGATGACCGGGTGCCGCTCGTGGTCAGCGAGGTCAATCCGGAGGCGCTGGACGCCGCGGTTGCCGAGGGGGGCCGGCGGATCGTCGCCAACCCCAACTGCACGACCATGGCTGCCATGCCCGTCCTCAAGGCCCTGCACGACGTGGCGGGGCTCGAGCGCCTGGTGGCCACGACCTACCAGGCGGTGTCCGGCAGCGGGCTCGCCGGAGTGGCCGAGCTGGCCGGTCAGGTTCGCGCCGGGGCCGGCCAACCGCTCGAGGAGCTGGCCCACGCCGGCACCGCGGTGGAGCTGCCCGACCCGAGCACCTACGTCGCACCGATCGCCTTCAACGTGGTGCCGCTGGCCGGTGACCTGGTCGATGACGGTTCGGGTGAGACCAACGAGGAGCAGAAGCTGCGCGACGAGTCGCGCAAGATCCTCGGCCTGCCCGACCTGCGCGTCGCGGGCACGTGCGTGCGGGTCCCGGTCTTCACCGGCCACTCGCTCGCGCTGCACGCCGAGTTCGCCCAGCCGATCAGCCCGGACGAGGCCCGCGAGGCCCTCGCGAGCGCACCCGGCGTGGCGCTGACCGACGTGCCGACACCGCTGGAGGCCGCTGGCACGGACCCCTCCTACGTCGGCCGGATCCGGGCCGACCAGTCCGCCCCGGACGGGCACGGGCTCGTGTTGTTCGTGGCCAACGACAACCTCCGCAAGGGCGCCGCCCTCAACGCCGTCCAGCTCGCCGAGGCCGTGGTCGAACGCGGCCTCGTCTGACTGCGACCCCACGCTGCTGGACCCCCTCGGAGGGCGGCTCACGAGGACGTCCCCCTGCGGCCTCCTGCGCCGCACCACCTGGGGCTCTTGTCAGCTCCGTCGTCCGGGAGGCCGGACCTCCTTGGGCAGCCACCGCTCCTCGGGCACGTCCATCTGCTTGCAGAACTCCACCCAGACGAACTTGACCGGAAGCCCGGCCTCGATGGCCTCGGCCGGCGTGCGCTCCCCCAACGAGCTCATCACCTGGCTCTGCGCCAGGTGTCGCCCGTAGGCACCGCCGAACTCATCCGCCACCGCACGCCAGAACTCGCTCACCCGCACCAGATCCTCCTCTTCCCTCGGGGAGGAGGGTATGCCGTGCGGCTGACAACCAGGTCCGCGGCGGTCTCGGCGGAGCCGGTCGGGCACGGCGCTCACAGGGTGGCGGGTGCGGGTGAGAGGATCGCAGTGACATGATGGGGTCCCCACGCGAGACGGAGGCAACACGGTGGTGACACGACCCGAGCAGAATCTGACCCGATGGCAGAAACTGCTGGTGAAGGCGAAGATCTGGCAGCCGCCCCACCGCACCCTGCACCACGTCATCCGTGACATGGAGCGTCCGGTGCCCCCGCCGGTGACCGGCGCCTACGGCAACCGGGTCGAGACCAAGAAGCGGCGTCTCGTGCCGCAGCGCGGCGACGAGCGTCGCTGAGACGCTGACGCACCCTTCCCTGCGTGCCGGACTGACGGCGTACGCCTCGTGCCTGACTGACGGCATACGCCCCACGACGGCCACGGGGCCCGCTGGCTGACCCCGCCGACTGTCGGTCCTTCGTGACAGGCTGATCCCGATGACCACGTCGCCTGCGACCGACGTGCTGGACCAGTTCTCCCCCGCCACGCGGGCGTGGTTCAGCGCGTCCTTTGCCGAGCCCACGCAGGCCCAGCGTGGGGCATGGCAGGCGATCAGCCAGGGCCAGCACACCCTCGTGGTGGCGCCGACCGGCTCCGGTAAGACGCTGTCGGCGTTCCTGTGGGCGCTGGACCGCATCGCGACCCACCCCAGGCCCGCCGGCGTCCCCCGCTGCCGGGTCCTCTACGTCTCCCCGCTCAAGGCCCTCGCCGTCGACGTGGAGCGCAACCTGCAGTCGCCGTTGGTCGGCATCGGACACGCCGCCACCCGGCTCGGTCAGCCAGCACCCCAGGTGAGCGTCGCCGTGCGCTCCGGCGACACGCCCGCAGCGGAGCGGCGGAAGTTCGCCAGGGTCGGGGCAGACGTCCTGATCACCACCCCCGAGTCGCTCTTCCTGCTGCTCACCTCTGCCGCGAGGGAAGCGCTGGCCGGGGTGGAGACGGTGATCATCGACGAGATCCACGCGGTGTTCGGCACCAAGCGGGGAGCGCACCTGGCGGTCAGCCTTGACCGGCTCGACGCGCTGCTGCCCCAGCCCGCACAGCGGATCGGGCTGTCCGCGACGGTCCGGCCGGTGGACGAGGTGGCGCGCTTCCTGGCCGGTGGCCGGCCGGTCACGACGGTGCAGCCGGAGTCGACCAAGCGGTGGGACCTGCGGGTCGTCGTGCCGGTTCCCGACATGACCGATCCAGGGGCCGCCGCACCCGGTCCCGGCGGACCCCATCGCGCAGATCGCTCTGGCGACGAGCCACCATCCGCGCAGCCATCCCCAAAGCCACCACCGGAGCAGGCACAGGCGGAAGAGCTACCCGACGACGAGCTTCCGGACCTGGAGGACCTCGACTGGACGATGCCGAGCGCGGACCCCGTCGAGCGGGCGTCGGTATGGCCGCACATCGAGCGCCGGATCGTCGAGCTCGTGACGGACCAGACCTCCACCCTGGTGTTCGCCAACTCCCGGCGCCTGGCCGAGCGGCTCACCAGCCGGCTCAACGAGATCTGGGAGGACCACGAAGACGACGCGGAGGTTCCGTACCCGGACGGTCCGGCGCCGGTCCCGACCCGGCCACCCGCGCAGGTGATGGCCCAGTCCGGTGCGTCAGGGGGCGCTCCCCCAGTGCTGGCACGCGCCCACCACGGCTCCGTCAGCCGCGAGCAACGCGCCGAGATCGAGGACTCGCTCAAGACCGGCCGGCTGCCCGCCGTGGTGGCGACCAGCTCGCTCGAGCTCGGCATCGACATGGGCGCCGTCGACCTGGTCGTGCAGGTGGAGTCACCCCCGAGCGTGGCCAGCGGCCTGCAGCGGGTCGGCAGGGCGGGCCACCAGGTGGGCGCGATCTCCCATGGGGTGTTCTTCCCCAAGCACCGCGGCGACCTGCTCCAGACCGCGGTCGTTGTCGACAGGATGCGTTCCGGGCTGATCGAGGCCCGGCGGGTCCCGGCGAACCCGCTCGACGTCCTGGCCCAGCAGATCGTCGCCATGGTGGCGATGGACGAGTGGACCGTCTCCGACCTCTTCGACCTGGTCCGCCGCAGCGCCGCCTTCGCCGCGCTCCCCCGCGGGCTCTTCGAGGCGACGCTGGACATGCTGGCCGGTCGCTACCCCAGCGAGGACTTCGCCGACCTGCGGCCCCGCATAACCTGGGACCGGATGCACGACACGTTGACCGCCCGCCGGGGCGCGCAGCACCTGGCGGTGATGAGCGGGGGCACGATCCCGGACCGCGGGCTGTATGCCGTGATGCTCGCCACCGGCGAGGGCCCCGGCCGGCGCGTGGGCGAGCTCGACGAGGAGATGGTCTACGAGTCACGCGTCGGCGACGTCTTCACACTGGGCACGACAGCGTGGCGGATCGAGGACATCACGCACGACCGCGTCCTGGTGACGCCGGCTCCCGGCCAGCTCGGGCGCCTGCCGTTCTGGAAGGGCGACTCCCTGGGCCGACCGGCAGAGTTGGGTGCCGCGGTCGGGGCCTTTACCCGGGAGCTGGCCGCCCGGCCGGAGCTCGCGCGAGAACGGCTGCGTGCGCAGGGGCTGGACGAGTATGCCGCGACGAACCTCCTTGACTACGTCGCCGGGCAGGTGGAGGCCACCGGCCAGGTCCCGGACGACCACACGATCGTCATCGAACGGTTCCGGGACGAGATCGGTGACTGGCGTGTGGTCGTGCACAGCCCCTACGGCGCCCCGGTGCACGCCCCCTGGGCCCTGTGCATCGGTGCGCGGATGCGCGAGCGCTACGGCACGGACGTCCAGGCGGTCGCCGGCGACGACGGGATCGTGCTGCGGCTGCCGGAGCTCGCCGACGTGGAGCAAATGGACCGTGACCTGGCTGACCTGCTGGTCCTCGACCCCGATGACGTGCACGACCTGGTCACCAGTGAGATCGGGGGCTCGGCACTGTTCGCCGCGCGCTTCCGCGAGTGCGCGGCGCGAGCGCTGCTGCTGCCGCGCCGCCGACCGGACCGGAGGCAGCCGTTGTGGCAGCAGCGGCAGCGCTCGGCCCAGCTGCTCGAGGTGGCGGCGCAGTTTCCGTCGTTCCCGATCGTGCTGGAGGCCGTGCGCGAGTGTGTCCAGGACGTCTACGACGTCGACGCCCTGACAACGTTGATGCGTGACGTCGAGTCCCGCCGGATCCGGGTGGTCACCGTAGAGACCAGGTCGGCCTCCCCGTTCGCCCGTTCCCTGTTGATGGGTTACGTCGCCCAGTACCTCTACGAGGGCGACTCTCCGCTCGCCGAGCGGCGTGCGGCGGCGCTGTCGCTCGACCCGACCCTGCTGGCCGAGCTGCTGGGTCGGGGTGAGGGTGCCGCCCTCAGGGACCTGCTGGACCCCGAGGTGGTGGCGCGGACCGAGGCTGAGCTGCAGCGGCTGGTGCCGGAGCGCAAGGCACGCGACGCCGAGGACGTGCTCGACCTGCTGCGTACCCTCGGACCGCAGTCGTTGCCGGAGATCGTCGAACGCACCGCACCCGAGGCACGGGACCACGTCGCCGAGTGGCTCGAGCGGCTCTCCGGCCAGCGTCAGGTCGTCGCCGTACGTATCGCGGGCGAGGACCGCTGGGCCGATGGTCAGGATGCCGGGCGGCTCCGGGACGCACTCGGCGTGGCGGTGCCGCCCGGGCTGCCAGCGACGTTCCTGGAGCCGGTGCCGGACCCGTTGGGCGACCTGGTGGTGCGCTGGTCGCGCACCCACACGCCATATCGCCCTGCCGTCCTGGCCGCTCGGCTCGGGGTCGGTCCAGCGGTGCTCGGAGACGCCGTCCGACGCCTCGTGGCGAGCGGGCGTCTCGTGCAAGGCGCGCTGCGACCGCTGACCGGGACGGACTCTGCCGATCTGGTCGAGTCCGGCCCCGACCTGTGCGACGCCGACATCCTGCGGATGCTGCGCCGCCGCTCCCTGGCCGCGCTGCGGCAGGAGGTCGAGCCGGTCACCCAGCAGACCTACGCTCGGTTCCTGCCAGTGTGGCAGTCCGTCGGACGGCTGCGCGGCGTGGACGGGCTGCACCGCGCCATCGAGCAGCTGGCCGGGTCCCGGCTGCCGGCCAGCGGCCTGGAGTCGCTGATCCTGCCCGCCCGTGTGCGCGACTACGCCCCCGGCATGCTGGACGAGCTGATGACCTCCGGTGAGGTGCTGTGGCAGGGCCACGGCCCGCTGCCCGGCGACGACGGCTGGGTTTCCCTGCACCTTGCCGACACCGCGCACCTGACGATGACGCCGCCGGACGTGCCGGACGACGCCACGCCTGATGCTCGGGAGGTCGGCACCGAGCTGTTCGACCTGCTCGCGGGAGGCGGGGCCTACTTCTTCCGTGCGCTCGCGGACAGCCTCGTCCGCACTGATGACACCGCGCTCCTCGCGGAGCTGTGGTCACTCGTGTGGGCGGGCCGGGTCACCGGCGACACGCTGGCACCAGTGCGTGCCCTGGTCGGCGGGGGCCGCGGAGCTCACCGGCAGCGCCAGTCCGGCGCACGCTCCAGCCGCTGGTCCCGAGGCGGGGTGGCGCTGGCGCCGCGCGGGCCCTCCCGCACCGGGCGACCGGCGATGCCCACCCGGTCGGGGCCGGCAACGGCTGTCGGGCGCTGGTCGGCGCTCCCTCCGGTCGAGTCCGACGCGACGACCCGCGCGGTGGCCACGGCTGAGCAGCTGCTGGACCGCTACGGGGTGCTGACCCGCGGCAGCGTCGTCTCTGAAGGAGTCGCGGGTGGCTTCGCGGGCGTCTACCGCGTGTTGGCCACCGCGGAGGAGGCCGGCCGCGTGCGACGGGGCTACTTCGTGGAGCACCTGGGTGCGTCCCAGTTCGGGTCCAGCGGCGCCGTCGACCGCCTGCGTGCTCTCAGCGGCGAGGAGCACGACGCCCTGGTCCTGGCGGCCACGGACCCGGCCAGCCCCTACGGCGCGGCCGTGCCCTGGCCGGATCGCGGCGAGGAGTCGCACCGGCCGGGGCGCAAGGCAGGGGCGCTGGTCGTGACGGTCGGCGGGGAGCTGGTCCTCTACCTCGAGCGCGGCGGCCGAACCGCCCTCACCTATGACGATGACGCGGGCACCGCGGCCCTGACAGCGAGGGCCGTCGCGGGCCTCGTGCGCAGCGGACGCCTCGCCTCCCTCACCGTGGCCAAGATCGACGGGTCGTCGGCACTCAACTCCGGTCATCCCCTGGCCGGCGCCCTGCAGGAGGCTGGTTTCCACACCGCACCGCAGGGCCTGCGGCTGCGACGGTGAGCGGGACCGAGGGCAGGGACCGTGCCGGAGGGTGACGCGGTCTGGCGGACGGCCCGCAGGTTGCATACCGCGCTGTCCGGCGACCTGCTGCTCGGGGCAGACCTCCGCGTGCCGGCGCTCGCCACCAAGGACCTGGTTGGCCGGCATACTCTCGAGGTCGTGCCGCGCGGCAAGCACCTGCTTCACCGGATCGAGGGCGGCCTCACCCTGCACAGCCATCTGCGGATGGACGGCTCATGGCGAGTGCTTCACCGCACGAGCGGTGACTCCGGTCCACCCCAGCAGGCTGCGACCCGCAAGCACACCGTCCGGGCGGTCCTCTGGACGGACTCTGCCATCGCCGTGGGCGACCGCCTGGGGATGCTCGACCTGGTCGAGACCACGCACGAGGACCGGCTGGTCGGCCACCTCGGCCCCGACCTGCTGGACCGCGGCTTCAACCGCGACCTGGCCCTGTCCAACCTGCTGCGTGACCGCTCGCGCCCGGTGGCAGAGGCGCTGCTGGACCAGCGCAACCTGGCAGGCATCGGCACCATCTATGCGAGTGAGCCGCTGTTCGAGCACCGGGCCAACCCGTGGACTCCGGTGGGGCAGATGGACCCTGAGCTGCTAGGCGCCGTTGTCGACACGGCCCGGCTCTGGCTGGTGCGTTCGTGCAAGCTCAGTCCAGGGGCGTTGCGGGGTGCTGTGGGGCGGGTCCCAGCTGATGGCTGGCTGCCCTGGCGCCCTCGCGTCTTCGGACGGGAGGGGAGGCCGTGCCCCCGCTGCGGGACTCCCATCCGTCAGGGGACGATCGGCGCCCAACCGCGCGAGCGGGAAATCAGCTACTGCCCCCGGTGCCAGGGGTCACCCCACGTCCTCGAGTCCTAGCCCCCCTTTCGCCAGGCACCATGGAGGTGGCAGGCACCGAACGCCACTGCCCGCGGTCAGCTGCGGGCACGGTGATACCACCGCGGTTTGATGCCGCGCCTCAGCGGGGGACCTTGGCGTGGTAGGGCTTCCGTCCACGACTCTCCCCGCGGAAACGATTCCGCGTCGTCCGGTGGACTCCCCGGCGCAGCCGCGACATCTTCCCGACTCGCTCCAGACGGCAAACGGCCCCGGCGTGGTCCCGACCACACCAGAAGAAGGAACTGGGCATCGTGCGCCCGCACCGGCGTCCACCTCGACCAACCGCTGCGCGTTGCGCATCGGTCAGATGGTTGAAGCACTCGACATCGAGGAAGAAGTGATAGCCGGTGTCGACCCGCCATTCGGAGCCGTCAGTCCGTGCCCGCGCCGTTCAGTCCCGCCCGGGCTGCGCAGCGACTCCCCGACCATCGTGAGGTCGCAGTCGAAGTCGTCCTCGGCGTCGTTCAGGTAGCTGCCCCACACCCACTCCAGCACATCCCTTGGGCCAAGCGCCCACCCGCCGTAGGCCCGCTCCATCTCTGCCATGTGCCGCACAAGACCCAGCAGCGAAAACGTCGACGGCTCCACCGCTCGCGCGACCAGCTGGTCGTCGGTGAGACCGTCCGCACTTCGCCGCGAGGGCATCACGGTGGAACGCCAACCAGCCCGTGAGGATGCCTCGCTCATCACTGTCAACGGGTTGAGCTGCCCGGTTGCCGGAACCCATGACCCCAACTTTCCTGCCGCCTGTCTCCGGCTGCTACCCCAACCTGACGCCTCGGGCCCTCGGCCATCAGCTTGCCTCCCGTCGTCAAGGCAGGGAGAGTAGGGAGACATGCGATGGAACGACAGCAGTCAGACCAAGTCCTTCATCGCGGGGGCGCTCGCCGTCAACAGCATCGAACATCTCGCGACGGCGGTAGCGGGGAAGGAGCACCTGACGCCGCTGGCAGGGCGTCGGTCAGGGCCGACGGTGAACGCCATCTGGGGAGCGGCCAACCTCGCCGGTGGGCTGGTCCTGGCTCGCGCGGCCGCGACGCCTGGCCGGCGCTGGGGCGCGGACCTCCACGCCTTCGGCACCGGAGCAGCGGTATTCGCGGGGTGGATGGCCCTCAGCGAACGCCTCCTCGGGACTAACGCGAGCGCCGCCTCCGACCGCAACGAGTGATGCTGCACGTCAATTCGACGCACCAGGGCGGCTGCGCCGTGGCGACCGGTCGACGGCAGGTCAGGCGGCGGAGCTGATCAGGCGGCGCTTCGTGGTGACCACGGTGTCGTGCCGGATCGGCTTGGCCAGCCCGTCCGCGAGCATCGAGGTGAGCTGCTTCTCCGCGGCCTCGGCGAGGCTGAGCCGGTCGGCCACATCGGTCATCATCTGGGACATCGGGATGTCCAACGCCTTGCAGATGGAGGCCAAGAGCTCGCTGGAGGCCTCCTTCTCACCGCGCTCGACCTCGCTCAGATAGCCCAAGGAGCAGGACGCCTCGGCCGAGACCTCGCGCAGGGTCCGGCCCTGGTGCTGACGCTCCTCCCGGAGCACGTCGCCCAACTCCCGTCGGAGAAGAACCATTGCCAAACCTCCCTCGCCTCGTCTGCCGTTACCTCAACCGTACAACGCCGGGCCGACAGGAGCCGCCCCAGTTGTCGCCTCAGCGGGCCAACTCGCTCCCCGAGACGACCTCAAGCACCAGGTCCAGGGCGCTCTCGACCGTCTGCTGACGGATCTCCTCGCGTGAGCCTCGCAGGGTCAACGCCCGGACAGCCCGCCCAGATTCCCGCGCCCTCAGCCCCGGCCCGGCTGTCACGGCGACGAAGACCGTGCCGACCGGCTTGCCCTCACTCGGGTCGGGTCCGGCGACACCAGTCGTCGCCACCCCGAAATCGGCGGCGGTCACGCGTCGTGCCCCGTCCGCCATGGCGAGCGCGGTGTCGGCACTGACCGCCCCCTGGTCCTCGAGCAGCTGCCGCGGCACACCCAGGACGTCCGCCTTTATGTCAAGGGCGTAGGACACCACGCCGCCGCGCACGACCTCGCTCGCACCGGGCACGGACGTCAGTGCCCCGGCGAGCAGTCCGCCCGTCAGCGACTCGGCGGTCGCGATGGTGAGTCCCGATCCGGTCAGAGCCGCCACGCAGCGCCCGGCGCGTGAGTTGAGAGCGGCGTGCTCCCCATCCATGCCGAGCGGTGCCCTCACTCCGTGGTCGTCGTGCGACGCAGCCGCAGCGCCTGGACGACATAGTCGACGCCGGTCACGACGGTGACGACCACGGCGGCGTACATGACCCACAGGCCGAGACCGTGCAGGAAGCCGGTGAGCGGCAGGATCAGCAGCAGCAGACCGATCGCCTGCAGCATCGTCTTGAGCTTGCCACCCTTGCTGGCCGGGATGATGCCTCGGCGGATCACCCAGAAGCGCAGCGCAGTGATGCCAAGCTCGCGGATCAGGATGACCACGGTGATCCACCACGGCAGTTCGCCGAGGATCGACAGCCCCACAAGTGCCGACCCCATCAGTGCCTTGTCGGCGATCGGGTCGGCCACCTTGCCGAAGTTCGTCACCAGCTGGCGGCGGCGTGCCAGGTCGCCGTCGAGCCAGTCGGTGAAGCTGGCGACGGCGAAGACCACCGCGGCCCACCAGCGGTGCGGCGCCGACTCCCCCGACTGGGACAGCAGCAGCCACAGGAACAGGGGGACCATGACGATCCGCAGCATGGTCAGCGCGTTGGGGAGGTTCCACGAGCTCGCTCGGGGCGAGGCCGGGACCGCCGCTGGGTCGGGGCCGGGGGTCGGGACTGAGGCCGGGGTCACGAGGCGACCTCTCGGACCAAGGTGACCTGCGGTGCCGTGGGCGCTGGTTCACCCAGCGGGGTGGCTGCGGCGGCGACCCGGGCGATCAGGTCGACCCCCTCGGTGTCCTCGACTCGCGCCGGCACGATGTCGCCCACCTCGGGCATCTCACCGGCCGGCCAGCCCACCAGGACGGTCGACCCGTCGACGTCCGGGCCCTGCTGCTCGGCCCGGCCGATCACGACACGCTCCCCGGAGCCGTCGTCCTCGATCTCCTCCACCAGCACGCTGACCTGCTCCCCCACGCGGTCCTGGGCGCGCTGGGCGGTGAGCTGCTCGACCAGCTCGGTCACCACCGCGACCCGCTGGTCGATGACGTCGCGAGGCAGCTTGCCGGCATACGACTCGGCCTCGGTGCCGTCCTCGTCGCTGTAGCCGAAGACACCGACGACATCGAGCTCGGCCTCCTCCAGGAAGGTGGTGAGCTCAGTGAGGTCCGCCTCGGTCTCCCCGGGGAAGCCGACGATCACGTTGGAGCGGATCCCCGCGTGGGGAACCCGCTCACGGACCATCCGCAGCAGCGTCAGGAAGGACTCACGGTCACCGAAGCGGCGCATCCGGCGCAGGAGCGGTCCGGAGGCGTGCTGGAAGGAGATGTCGAAGTATGGCGTCACGCCAGCGGTCCGTGCCATCACATCGAGCAGCTCAGGTCGGATCTCGGCGGGTTGCAGGTAGGACACCCGGACGCGCTCGATCCCCTCGATCGCGGCCAGCTCGGGCAGCAGCTGCTCCAGCAGGCGCAGGTCGCCGAGGTCCTTGCCGTAGGAGGTGGTGTTCTCGCTGACCAGGAAGACCTCGCGGACACCGCGCTCGGCCAGCCAGCGGGCCTCGTCGATGATCTCGTGGGGTCGGCGCGAGACGAAGGAGCCGCGGAACATCGGGATCGCGCAGAACGCGCAGCGCCGGTCGCAGCCCGAGGCGATCTTCAGCGGTGCCCAGGGTCGTCCGTCCAGGCGGGCCCGGATCACAGGTGGACCGGAGGCTGTCGCGACGTGGTCCGTGCCCTGGGAGTTGGCGGCGACGAACTGCTCGGGCTGGATCTGCTGGTGTCCCGGGAGGGCGACGCCCGAGGCGCCGTCCTGCCGGGCGGCCGGTGCGAGCGGGAGGAGGGTGCGCCGGTCCCGGGGGGTGTGCGAGGCCGGCTTGTGTCCGTCCAGGATGGACTGGAGGTGGCTCGACATGTCCTGGTAGGAGTCGAAGCCGAGGACTGCGTCTGCCTCCGGCAGCTGCTCGGCGAGCTGGGTGCCGTAGCGCTCGGCCAGGCAGCCGACGGCGACGACCGCCTGAGTCCGCCCGGTCTCCTTGAGGTCCCCCGCCTCCAGGAGCGCGTCGATGGAGTCCTTCTTGGCCTGCTCGACGAAGCCGCAGGTGTTGACCACCGCGACGTCTGCCTCGGCGGCGTCGTCGACGAGGGTCCATCCGCCGGCGGTGAGCCGCCCCGCCAGCTCCTCGGAGTCGACCTCGTTGCGTGAGCAACCGAGGGTCACCACGGCGACGGTCCGTCTGCGGGCCGGCGCGTCGGGGTCGGTCACGCTCATGGGGTCCACCTTAGGCGAGCGGCCGGGGCGCTCCCGCCACGGCAGCGGCAAGAGGTCTCACCAGTGGCCGGTGAGACGCATCAGCACCAGGCTGCTCACCGCGACCAGGACCCACAGGACGCCACCGAGCGCGAGGGGACGCCATCCCGCCTGCTGCACGGCCCGGACGGGTGTGGACAGGCCGATCGCGGTCAGGGCCACCGTGGTGAGGTAGGCGGCGGCCTGACGCACCGGATCGGACCAGCTGTCCGGCACCACGCCGATCGAGTTGGCCGCGGCTGCCAGCAGGAAGAGCACCAGGAAGAGCGGGACCAGCCGGCGCCACGGCATACCGGCCTGTCCGTGTGGCACCTGACGCCCGCGTGCCACCGAGTGCCCCACCGCGATCGGGATGATCATCAGCGTGCGCGTGAGCTTGACGACGACGGCGTGCGAGGTGGCGGCCGCGCCGTAGACCGTCGCGGCGGCGACCACCGACGACGTGTCGTTCACCGCGGTCCCGGCCCACAGCCCGAAACCTTCCTGGGACAGCCCCAGGGCGTGGCCGAGGAGCGGGAAGAGCACCACCGCCAGCGCGTTGTAGACGAAGATCACGGCGACCGACACCGCCACGGCGACCCCGGTGGCACCGGTGACCGCACTGACCGTCGCGATCGCGGAGGCTCCGCAGATGCCGGTGCCGACCGTGACGAGGGTGCGGATGTCCTCGGCCACTCCCAGCCAGCGTCCGATGAGAGGACCGGCCGCCAGGGCCAGGACGAGGGTGCCGAGCATCACCGGCAGCGTCTCCCACCCGATCCGCGCGACCTGTGTGAGCGAGAGACCGAACCCGAGGAGGACCACGGCGGTCTGCAGCACCTTCTTGGCCGCGAAGGCCGTGCCGGGCGTCAGGGCCGGCCACGGCCCGAGCCAGGTTCCCACTGCCAGGCCCAGGAGTATGCCGAGCACCGGCCCACCGATGACGGGCACCTGCCGTCCAAGCAGGTAGGCGACCAGCCCGAGCCCGGTGCTGAGCGCCAGTCCGGGCAGGATCGTGGTGCGGCGCGTCACCGCCGGAACTTGACCAGCGTGAGCCCGAGCAGGCGGGCCACCACCAGCGCGATGTAGTTCACCCCGGCGAGCATCTGGAGCATCAGCACCGCCCGGGCCATGTTGGCCTCAGGGCCAGGGCCGATGTCGGACAGCCCGGTGTTGGTCAACGTGGTGAACGACAGGAACAACAGGTCCATCCACGTCAGCGGGCCAGTGTGCCCGGAGTGCAGGTAGGAGTCGGGCCAGACCAGCTGGACGACACCGTGCGTATAGGCGAAGGCCCACGCCAGCACGGTGAAGCAGGCACCGGTCGCGAACAGCTCGTCGCGGGAGACCCAGGTGTCGGCGAACATGTATCGCAGCAGCGACACCGCGGTGTAGAAGTAGAAGATCGCGTGGAAGATGTAACTGAGCAGCTCCACCGTGTCGTTCTGGGGCAGCACCGCCTCCAGGATCGTCAGCACGAAGACGGGGGCCCCGAGGACCCACGCCACCCGCCGGGTCGACGGTGTCCGGTTGACCGCCATCACCGCGACCGCCAGCACCACGAGCCCGAACGCGGAGAGCGCGGTGCGGCCCAACCCGCCCGACTCGGTGAAGGGGAAGATCAGGACGCCCAGGAGCTGCACCGTCAGGAGCACGCCCGAAGGGTGGTCCCGGAGGACTGCCCACGTGCGCTGCCACCGGTTGTGGCCGGCTGCGCCGGCGTTCTCGAACACGGTGAAGGAGCCTACTCAGTCCCGGCCGGTGAGCGCCCAGGCATCTTCGGACTCCTCCTCCGGCACACCGTCCCCGTCGGCACCTCCCAGCGGGTCGTCATAGCCGCGGGAGGCGGCGGCCGGGACGGGTGG
The DNA here is from genome assembly GCA_035303365.1 of Ornithinicoccus sp. Classification (GTDB taxonomy): domain Bacteria; phylum Actinomycetota; class Actinomycetes; order Actinomycetales; family Dermatophilaceae; genus Ornithinicoccus. The sequence goes on along the minus strand of DATGRS010000006.1, from coordinate 393 downwards.
TCCGGGCTCATCGACGTCGTGCGGCGCGTCGTACGGCACGTCGCCTGTGGCGTCGTAGGGGACGTCGTCCGTGGCGTCATACGGCTCGTCGGCGGCTTCCGCCTCCGGCGGGTCCTGACCCTGCAGGAGGGCGAGCGTGACCTCGAGGTCGTCCGGCGGGACGAGGACATCACGGGCCTTGCTGCCCTCGGAGGGGCCGACGATGCCACGGGACTCCATCAGGTCCATCAGACGGCCCGCCTTCGCGAAGCCGACCCGCAGCTTGCGCTGCAGCATCGAGGTGGAGCCGAACTGGGTGGTGATGACCTGCTCGGCGGCCTGGAGCAGCAGGTCGAGGTCGTCACCGATGTCCTCGTCGACCTGCTTCTTGGCGGGCGCGACCGTCACGTCCTC
>DATGRS010000005.1:0-3690 GCA_035303365.1 Ornithinicoccus sp. | reverse complement strand
CCCTGCTGTTCCTCCTGCTGCGCCGGACCAGCCTCGGCACCGCGATCCGCGCGGTGGCCGCAAACGACACCGGAGCGCAGATGGTGGGCATCGACACCCGCCGCATCTACATGATCACCTTCGCGATCGGCACCGCCTGTGCGGGAGCTGCCGGGGTGCTCGTGGCCCCGCTGGTGACGATCGAGCCGGTGACCGGTGCGTTGTTCAACATCATCGCGTTCGTGGTCGTGGTGCTCGGCGGGATGGGCAACGTGGTGGGCGCGCTGCTCGGCGGACTGGTCGTCGGCCTGGCCGAACAGCTCGGCGCGCTGCTGCTGCCGGGCCAGAGTCCGCTGCTGACCGTGTTCATCGTCTTCGTCCTCGTCCTCCTGCTCCGGCCGCAAGGACTCTTCGGGAGGTCCAGCTGATGACCACCGAGACCGTCGAGTCGGCACCGCGCACGCGCCTGCCGAAGCTGCCCTGGAGCAGGCACCTCATCGTCACAGCCGTGCTGGCGGTCGTGCTCATCCCGTTGCCGATGCTCCTGGACCCCGCGGCCGAGGCCGTGGCGATCCGCGTGCTGCTCTTCGCCATCATGAGCATCAGCTGGAACATCATGAGTGGCTTCGGCGGGCTGTTCAGCTTCGGCCACGCCGCCTACTTCGGGATCGGCGCCTACGCCACCGCCTGGCTGCAGGTCGAGCACGGGGTCTCGCCCTGGATCGGGATGGCCGCGGGGATGGTCCTCGCGTCGCTCTTTGCCCTGGTCCTCGGGTTCCTGGCGCTGCGCTACAAGCTCAAGGGCGCCTACTTCGCGCTGGTGACCCTGGCCTTCGCCGAGATGCTGCGGCTCTGGGCGACCAACAGCGACCTCGTCAACCGGGCGGTCGGCTACCACGTGCCGCTCAAGGTCGAGGAGTCCTGGTGGTGGATGCAGTTCGCGCCGACCTCTGCCAACTACTTCTTCATCGCGCTGGGCCTGATGATCCTGGCCCTGCTGGTCAGCATTCTGTTCGCCCGCTCCAAGGCGGGGCAGTTCGCGGTCGCCAGCCGGGACGACGACGAGGCTGCCGCCGCGCTCGGCATCCCGGTGATGCGCTTCAAGCTGCTGACGATGATGGTCTCCGGGGCGATCATGGCCACGGCGGGGACGCTCTTCCTGCAGTACTACCTGTTCATCGACCCTGACCTGGCGTTCGGCTCGGCCCAGTCGATCCAGGCGATCCTCCCGGCCGTCATCGGCGGGGTTGCCACGATCTGGGGTCCGCTCATCGGCGCTGTCGTGCTGGGCCCGCTCAGCGACGTCACCGCGACGCTGCTCCGTGAGCCGCCTGCGTTCCTCGACTTCCTCGCCGGGCGGGGCGGACTGGACGTGGTGCTCTACGGCATCCTGCTGATCGTCATCATCCTGGTGCTCCCCAAGGGCATCTACGGGGCTATCCGCGAGAGGTGGATCCGCCGATGAGCCTGCTCAAGGTCGAGGGGCTCAGCAAGTCCTTCAAGGGCCTGCGCGCTGTCTCCGACGTCAGCTTCGAGGTCGACGAGGGCGGCATCCTCGGTGTCATCGGCCCCAACGGCGCGGGCAAGACCACCGCGTTCAACCTGATCGCCGGGTCCATCAAGCCCGACGCCGGCCGGGTCGAGCTGGACGGACACGACATCACCGGGCAGCCGCCGCACCGCATCGCCGCGGCCGGCATGGCCCGGACGTTCCAGCTGATGCGCCCGTTCTACTCGATGGACGTCCTGCAGAACGTCACGGTGGCCGTGCTCGCCGGCGGCGGCCACGCGTCGTCCGCCCGGGACCGAGCCGCGGAGATCATCGAACGCATCGGGCTGGGACAGTGGCGCGACTCCCCGACCGAGGGACTGCCCACGGCCGCGCTCAAGCGGCTGGAGCTGGCCCGCGCCCTGGCCATCAAGCCACGGGTCCTCCTGCTGGACGAGGTGCTGGCTGGCCTGGTGCCCGCCGAGCGCGAACCCGTTCTGGATCTGCTCGAGGAGCTGCGGACCGACGAGGGGATGACCCTCGTCTTCGTCGAGCACATCATGGCGGCCGTCATGCGGCTGTCCGACTCCGTGCTCGTGCTGAACCTCGGCGAGGTGCTCACCCACGGGAGCCCACAGGACGTCACCAGCGACCCGCGGGTGATCGAGGCCTATCTCGGGGAGGAACCCAGTGCTTGAGGTCAGCGGCCTGTCAGCGGGCTACCACCGACTGCAGATCCTGCACGAGCTCGACCTCGAGGTGCGCTCCGGGGAGATTGTCGCCCTGGTCGGCGCCAACGGTGCAGGCAAGACGACCACGCTCAAGACGATCTCCGGCCTGGTCCGGCCGACCGGCGGCGAGGTGACCTTCGAGGGTCGCTCCGCAGTCGGCGTCCGGCCGAGCCAGCTGGTGGCCCGCGGCCTCGCGCAGGTGCCGGAGGGGCGGGCCCTCTTCGGGCCGCTGACCGTCGAGGAGAACCTGCGAATGGGCCTGTGGACCCGCCGCCGGGACGGCGGCAGGGGCAAGGAGCTCGACGAGGTCTATGACCTCTTCCCCATCCTGCAGGAGCGCCGCAAGCAGCTCGCGGAGACCCTCAGCGGAGGCCAACAGCAGATGCTGGCCATCGGGCGCGCCCTGATGACCGGGCCGAAGCTGCTGATGCTCGACGAGCCCTCCACCGGTCTGTCGCCCAAGCTCACCTGGGCCGTGCTCGAGGCGATCAGGGCGATCCGGGACCGTGGCGTCTCGGTGCTGCTGGTCGAGCAGAACGCGGCTCAGGCGCTCAACATGGCCGACCGCGCCTACGTCCTGGAGAGCGGGAGCATCGTGCTCAGTGGTCCGGGGCCGGAGCTCGCGAAGGACGAGCGGGTCCGGAAGGCCTACCTCGGGCTGTGACCGACCGTATGCCGTCACTCACGCCACCTGGACAGGAGGCCGCCCGCACCACCACCGCCGAGCTCGGTGCGTGGGTCGCCGACCTCCGGTGGGCGGACGTGCCGGAGTCGGTCCGGCAGCGCGTGGCCCTGGTGCTGCTCGACTCCCTCGGCGTGATGGCGGCCGGTGCCCGACAGTCCGAGCATCGGGCGCTGGTCGCGGCCTGGCAGCCGGACCCCGGCCCTGCTCCGCTGGTCGGAGGCTCGGCGCTGGTCAGTCTGGACTCGGCCGCCTGGCTGAACGCCGCTGCCCTGGTCGGGCTGGAGCTCGACGAGGGGCACAAGTACGCAAAGGGTCACCCCGCCGCGCACGGCCTGCCTGCCGTGCTGGCGCTGGCCTCGGCGACCCACGCGACCGGTGAGCAGGTCCTCACGGCCATCCTGGCGGCATACGAGGTGGCAGCTCGGTTCGGCCGCGCCACCCGGCTGCGGCCCGGGACGCACCCGCACGGCAGCTGGGGAGTGGCCGGTGCCGCTGCGGGGTGTGCCCGCATCCTCGGGCTGGACGGCGAGCGGACCGCGGCGGCCATCGACGCGGGAGCCGGGCTGCCGATCGCCGGTCACTTCTCCACCGCGCTGGACGGCAACCCGGTCCGCAACGCCTGGATGGGCGCCGCCAACGTCTCGGGCCTGGTGGCCGCCCGGATGGCCGCGGCGGGTGTCGCCCGCAACACCGGCACCGCCGCAGGTTCGCTGGGCCAGGTGCTCGGTGAGTTCGCGCCCGATGAGCTGACAACCGGCCTGGGGGAGCGGTGGGACATCGAGCTCGGCTACTTCAAGCGGCACGCC
>DATGRS010000004.1:0-6869 GCA_035303365.1 Ornithinicoccus sp. | reverse complement strand
TCAACATCCTCGTCGTCGTCCGACGCAAGGCACGCGGCGAACCGGGATGATCAGACGCCAGCGGAGCGTGTCACTGACCGAGCCCCCTTCGCGTCCCTCTCGCCGAGCGGCTGCCAGGCGTTCAGAACCTCGTGCGGCCGTCGATCGACTCGCGGATCAGGTCGGCGTGCCCGTTGTGCTGGGCGTACTCCTCGATCATGTGCACCAGCAGCCAGCGGAGGCTTGGGTGCTCGCCGTGGCGATTCGGCCGGTCCGTGGGGGTGTCCAGTCCCTCGTCGGAGGCGAGCGCCTGGTCGGTGATGCGCTGTGACTCCTCGATGGCTGCGTCGTAGAGCTCAAGCAGCTGCTCCGGGGTGTCCTGGTGGGCGGTGTGCCACTCCCAGTCGCGATCAGCCTCCCAGTCCACGCTGTCGAACGGTGCGATCAGCGGCCCACCGGTGAAGTCCTCGGAGAACCAGCCGGACTCCACCACCGCCATGTGCTTGAGCAGGCCCCCAAGGGTCATGTCGGAGGGCGCGAGTGTCTGGTTGAGCTGGTCGGCCGTCAGGTCCTGGCACTTCTCGCGCAGGACCGCGCGGTGGTAGTCGAGGAACCCCCGCAGCGTGCTCGCTTCGTCGCCGCTGAACGGCGGATGTGGACGTCTGGTCATGTCGTTCCCTAAGGCGTAGTCGAGTGGGCCGGCAAGGCCTCGAGTGTTCCACTGCGCGCACCGGTTGTCGACGGTCTTAGCTCCGTCCCGCCCCCTGGTTCGGGCGACTGTCTGGTCGGTCACATCGCCCTGTTTAGGCCCTTCCGGTCTATCTACTACATTCCGTAGGAGGTATCGTGAACAGCATGAACACGCTCCTCATTCTCGGGGCGGGCACCGCTGGCACGATGGCCGCCAACCAGTTGCGCAAGGTGCTTGACAGCACCTGGTCGATCAACGTCGTCGACCGTGACGACGAGCACCTCTACCAGCCCGGGCTGCTGTTCATCCCGTTCTGGATGAAGCCGGACCGGGTCCGCCGGAAGAGGCGGCCACTCATCGACGACGGCGTCTCGTTCATCGAGAGTGAGGTGCGGCGGGTCCATCCCGACGAGCGGCGGGTCGAGCTCGCTGACGGACGGATGCTGGACTACGACTGGCTGGTCATCGCCTCGGGCACGAGACCCGACCCGACCATGGTCCCCGGGATGGCCGATGGCGCGCTCTGGCGCGACAAGGTCCACGAGTTCTTCACCCTCGAGGGCGCCACCGCGCTCAAGGGAGCCCTTGAGACGTTCGACCACGGCAAGCTCCTCGTGCACGTGACGGAGATGCCCATCAAGTGCCCCGTGGCGCCGCTGGAGTTCGTCTTCCTCGTCGAGGACCACCTGCGCAAGCGGCGGCTCCGACACAAGGTCGACATCACCTTTGTGACGCCGCTCGACGGAGCGTTCACCAAACCCGTCGCCTCGCAGGCGCTCGGTGGCCTCCTCACCGATCGCAGCATCCGGCTGGCCGCCGACTTCACCGTCGAGCGGATCGACAACGACAACCAGCGGCTGGTCGCCTACGACGGCCGGGAACTGCCGTTCGACCTGCTCGTGACGATCCCGCCCAACGTGGGGCAGCAGTTCATCATGGACTCCGGCCTCGGCAACGACGCCGGCTTCGTCCCCGTGGACAAGCACACCCTGCGGTCGACCAAGCACGAGCGGATCTTCGTCCTCGGCGACGCGAGCGACATCCCGACCTCCAAGGCCGGGTCCGTCGCCCACTTCGCCACCGAGCTCTTCATCGACAACTTCCTGGCAGCGGTCGACGGCCGCCCGCTGCCGAACTCGTTCGACGGCCACGCGAACTGCTTCGTGGAGTCCGGCCGCGGACAGGCCCTGCTGCTCGACTTCAACTACGACACCGAGCCGCTCCTCGGCAACTATCCGCTGCCGGCGGTTGGGCCGATGAAGCTGCTGAAGCCGTCCCGGATCAACCACCTCGGCAAGCTCGGGTTCGAGCACCTCTACTGGAACGTTCTGTTGCCTGGCCACAAGATGCCGGTCCCCGCCCACATGTCCATGGCTGGCAAGCGCACCCCGAAGGAGTAGACGATGCCCACCAACGTCCTGAATGACCGCACCTTCGAGGTCGACACCGAAGGTTTCCTCACCCGCCGCGACGAGTGGGACGAGTCCCTCGCCGCAGACCTGGCCGCACTCATCGGCGTGGAGCTCGACGAGGCGCACCTCGCGCCCCTGCGCTTCATGCGCGAGGACTCGGTGACCACCGGCGTCACCCCGACACTGCGCCGTATGCAGACCGTGGGCGGCTTCGGGGTCAAGGAGCTCTTTGCCCTCTATCCCGGCAAGCCGGCCAAGAAGATGGCCTGGCTCGCCGGCCTGCCCAAGCCCGTTGGCTGTGTCTGAGAGGAACGCGCCATGACAACAACGACAGCTGACCCCGCCACCCGTGTCACGTCGCCCCCGCCGGGCTTCATCATGCCGGACTTCGGCCCCAGGACGATCCCGGTGAACGGCGCCGGTGTCCTGACCGAGACCGGGGAGCAGCCTGCCGCGGCCTCCGCCTATGCGGGTCCGCGCAAGATCGCCTTCATCTGCTCCAAGGGCAACCTCGACATGGCCTACCCCGCCCTGATCATGGGCAACGCCGCGTTGACCGAAGGTGCGGAGGTCCACATCTTCTTCACCTTCTGGGGCGTGGACATCGTCAACAACAAGACGAACGACAAGCTGCGGTTCACGATGGCCGGCAACACGGCGATGCACATGCCCGACCTAGGGCGGTTGCGCCCCGGCCTGGAGCACGCCTCGATGCCACAGGCGCTGAGCCACCTGCCCGGCATGACGGGCTTCGGCACGCGGATGATGAAGAGGATGATGGCCGAGGAGGACGTGCCGGACGTCCCCGAGTTCCTGGACCTCATGGAGGCGGCCGGAGCTCACATGTATGCCTGCAAGCTGACCTTCGACATGATGAAGCTCATCGAGGCCGACCTGCATTCCGGAGTCGAGGGTGTCATCAGCGCCGCCGACTTCATCGAGATCAGCGAGGGCGCGCAGGTCATCTTCGTCTAGACGCCTCCCTGGCGCCGCAGCATGATGCGCGTCCACCCGCCGAGGTAGACACGGTCGTCCTCGTCGATCAGGACTCGTTGGCCGCGCTCGATCGGGCGCTCCGGCAACGGCAGTCCAACCGTCGAGACATAGGTGCCGTTCGAGGTGTCGAGGTCCTCGATCCACCAGCGTTCGCCGTCCGTGGTGAGCTGTGCGTGCCGCACCGACACGCCCATGTCCGTCCCGGCATCCAGGTCGGGGTGCAGACCGCGTTCGACGTTGGTGCGCCCGATGACGACGTGGTCCGCGGTCAGCGGGACGACCTCGGGAAGACCCGCCTCCGGCAACGGCTGGTCGACGTCACGGGTCTCGGCCCACGCGTGGTCGACCCACACCTCAGCGACCCAGTCAGCCGTCTCCAGCCTGGCCGGTGGCAGCTGCTCAGGGCGCTCGTGCGCGACATGCTCCGCCGTCGAGGGGGGCGGTGTGGGTGGCGGCACCTTCGGCCGGCGGGGAAGGTCCGCCTCATCCAGGGCGAGCTCCTCCGGCGTGGTGGGCAGCTCGATGTCGTTGACGTCGCGGCGGGGGTCGATATAGACGTCGTGGACCTCAGCCGACTGCAGCGCCGTCGGGATCGGTGGGGACTCGTCCTCGTCCGGTGGATCGGGAGCCGTACCCGTCACGAAGTCGTAGCCACACGACCCGCAGAACGGCTGGCCGCCCACCGTGGTGGCGTGGCAGTTGGGGCACTCGACCGCGTCCTCGACCGGGCCGACGGAGCGAGCCGGTTCGACGCGTCCGCCGCGCTCCGGGTCGTGGTCTGTCACCACTTCCTCCTCACGCGTCCGGCCTCAGCTGCCGGAGGTAGGCCTCCTGGGCGGCGATCAGGGCCGACGCGCGCTGCAGGTCGGCGGGTCGGTTCTCCAACGACTCCTTGGCCGCGGTCAGCATGCCCGCCAGGTCGACACTGGTCGGGGCGCCACACCCGGCGAGGGTCTTGGCCAGGCTCTCCGCCCGGTCGGCGAGATGGGCGTGCTCGGCCAGCGCCGCGGCATACGTCGCGTGGGCCTGGTCCAGGGCAAGACCGACACGCTCCAGGTTCGCCATGTAGGCCGTCAGCTCGTCCTCGTCCTCCGGGACGTCCCCCAGGGCGGTCACGTCAGGGATACCCAGCCGCGGAGCGGGCGTCACGCTGTTGAGCACGCGCTCGGCCAGACTGCGCACCGCCTCCCCACGAGCAATGAGGTGCTCACGCTCGGCCGTGGCGTGGGCCGGGTCGGCACGCTCGTGGGCCTGACTGGCCGCCGTCACGATGAGGTCTCGCTCCAGGCGAGCGAGTCGGGACTCGAGGTCACCGACGCGGCTGAGAGCGCCCTCGCCCGTGGGGTCCTCACGCAGCTCAGCGACCTCGTCCTCGATGGTCTCGAGACGGTCGCTCACCTCCTTCGTCTCCGCCACCTGGGCCGCGGCCGTCATCGGGTCTGAGACGTTGGTGGGGTCCGCGGCGGCCGTGTCGTCCCCGTTCTCCCCGGCGGGCCCGTCGCCTTCGGATGGCGCACCGGATGAGTCGTCGTCGGCGACGCCGCTGGCGCGGTCCTCCAGGTGCAGCCGCAGGCGGTCGGAGTCGTGCTCGAGTGAGGCGAGCCGGTCGCCGACCGACTCCTCGTCCTCCATGTGCACCCTGGCGCGGAGCGACCCGGCGAGCGCGTCGGAGAGCCGGAGCGCCTCGGGAAGGGCGATGGCCAAGGCCCGGGCGTCACCGTCCGGGAGCTCCAGAACCCCCCAGATCAGGTGCCCGACCCACTCTCGCTCGCTGTGGCCGGCCTGGGCGTCCTGCCACGTTGCCAGGAGCAGGTCGTGGCGCTGCGCGATCGCGTGCCACAGCGTCATGGCCAGAGTGATGTCCTCGTTGAGCCCGTCCCGGTCCTCGTGCGTGCGGACGACCTGGTCCAGGGCCCGCAGCTCATGGTCGCGGTGCAGCCGCCACCGCGCCAGCTCGCTGAGGTAGTGGTCGATGGCCTGGTCATGGGGAGTCATGCCGGGACCGGCCGGCGGCGCCGGTGCGACCACTCTGCCGGTCACGGCGTCTCCTCGGAGGGGGCCTCGTGGTTCGGATCCGGTTGCTCCGGGACAGGTACGCGCGGGATGCCGTCATCGCCCACGTCGAGCCCGTTGGACCGCACGGCGTCGTCGTCCAGGTGCTCCGGCCCGATGGGCGTCTGCACCAGGTTCCTCGGGTCGGTGTCAGCCGGGAACCGCTCGGCGAGCACGTCCAGCTGCCGCGCGAGCGACTCCTCGTCGCTCCGCGAGAGCGCGTCATAGACGTGGTCGAGCGTCAGACCGAGCAGGTCGAGCTGGTCGGCCAGCTCGAGGAGCGGGGCGTGGCGGCCCACCGGAGCATGCGCCTGGGCGAAGGCAGGCGGCAGCCGCACATAAGCACCCACCGACTCTGCCAGCCAGGCAACCGTTCGGGCGGCTGCCTCGCGGGCTGGGTCCCCTTCGGAGAGGTCCAGGATGGCAACGGTCGAGGAGAGAGTCCGCTCGGCTCGGACCCGTATCACGTCGGTCAGCGTGGGGTCGGCGAGCATGGTTTCCCGGTCGTTGATGGTGCGACGTAGCTCGTCGTTCGTCGGCAGCGCTGCGCGCTGGGGTGCTTCCATGAAACTCCGATGGTGGGGGTCTCGCGTTGGTGCATCCTGATCGTGACACACCGTGGGACAGCCGTCACTATCGGTCAGATCTGACCCTTGCGATCGCCCGAAACGGGGGTGAGCCACCAGGGCCATCGGAGGTGGCGATCGGCCTCACCTAGCCGCCCGTGCGAGATCACGGGACGGACACGATACCCCCTAGTAATGGTCAAAACCGGTGGCGACTTTGGTCAAGTCTCTTCCCGTCCCGCTGGCCGCAGTCGTACGTTCCAAGAGCCACGTGCTGGCTCACACCGCAGTGAGCCGCGGCCCGCCTCTGGAGAGAAGACATGTTGCAGTCAACCTGGTCCCGCCTGCTCACCATCGTCCTCGGATGGGCGATGGTCGTCACCCTCACGGGACTGACCCCGGGTATGGCGGCGGGCACGCCGCCGTTGAACGGAACCTCGGCCGCGGCACCAGTTGGTGACGCGGCCGCTTTCTTGGGCGCGGGCCTGACGGCCGCGGACCCCGAGGACGAGAGCGGCTCGGCCGCGGAAGCCGGTGCCGCACTCGGTGCAGACGCCACCGCTGACGGCGAGCTCGCCGGTGGGGTGTCGCTCCTCGACGGACTGGACGTCCAGGTGGCCGACATCGACCCGGCAGCGGCCGGGGTCGCCGGTGAGGCCGGTGCCGCCGGATCGAGCCAAGGGCCGAGCGGAGAGGCGGACCTCGAGGCGGCGCTGGTGCGCCCCGACCTGACCAAGGTGGCCGCAGCAAGCCAGGGCCTCACCGATGATGGGGCCCCGAAGATCGACCCGGCGGTCACCGAGGCGCTAGAGACCGACGAGGCCGGCGAGGTCAGCGTCATCATCGAGCTGACCGGTTCCGCCGACCTGGCGACGGTGGCCGCCCGCGCGGACAGCGCCGGGCTCGAGGCCGCCCGCGAGGTGCGCGAGTCGGCCCGCGACTACGGCCAGGAGACCGCGAGGAAGGCCGGTCAGGCCGCCGACGCGGCTCGCGGACAGGTGGTCGTCGACACCCTGCGGGAGACCGGAGCCTCCGAGCGGGCCGCGCTGATCGCCGACCTCGGCGGTGCGGGCAAGGGCGCCGCCGCTGCGCCCGCCGGTGCACCCGGCAACCCCGTCGACCTGTGGATGGTCAACAGCGTCGGCGCCACCATCGACGCCGCCACGCTGGACG
>DATGRS010000003.1:0-23010 GCA_035303365.1 Ornithinicoccus sp. | reverse complement strand
TCGTCTCGCCGACGACGCCCTTGGCGCTGTCCGCGGACTCGGCACTCTCCGCGCTCTCGGGCGAGTCCGACGACTCGGGGCTCTCCGGCGAGTCTGCCGACTCAGGGCTCTCGGGCGAGTCGCTCGCGGCCGGTGCGGCGGCGCGCTCAGCGGCCTTCTCCGCCTCGCGCACGGTGGCCTGCTTGGGGCTCACCGGCTCGAGGATGAGCTCGATGACGGCCATCGGGGCGTTGTCGCCCTTGCGCGGGCCGATCTTCGTGATGCGCGTGTAGCCGCCGTTCCGCTCCGCCATCATCGGGGCGATCTCGGTGAACAGCTCGTGCACCACGCTCTTGTCCCGGACCACCGTCAGCACGCGCCGGCGGGCGTGCAGGTCGCCGCGCTTCGCGAACGTGATGAGGCGCTCGGCCAGCGGGCGCAGCCGCTTGGCGCGGGTCTCCGTCGTCGTGATCCGCCGGTGCTCGAACAGGGCCGTCGCCAGGTTGGCGAGCATGCGCCGCTCGTGCGCCGGGCCGCCGCCGAGCCGCGAACCCTTGGTGGGGGTGGGCATCTCTTACTCCTCGTACAGGGTCGGGGAGCCGGCCGTCGTCGGCCGGCCCAGTGGCTCAGGCCAGCTCGTCGGTGCCGTAGTCGGCGCCGTCGTAGTAGCCGCCGGCGTCGAACTCGAGCGGGCTGTCCTTGAGGGAGAGGCCCATGCCGGCCAGCTTCTCCTTGACCTCGGCGATCGACTTGGCGCCGAAGTTGCGGATGTCGAGCAGGTCGGCCTCGCTGCGGGCGACGAGCTCACCCACCGTGTGGATGCCCTCGCGCTTGAGGCAGTTGTACGACCGGATGGTGAGCTGGAGCTCCTCGATGGGCAGCGCCAGGTCGGCGGCCAGGGCGGCGTCGGTCGGCGAGGGGCCGATCTCGATGCCCTCGGCCTCGACGTTGAGCTCGCGGGCCAGGCCGAACAGCTCGACCAGCGTCTTGCCGGCGGAGGCCATCGCGTCGCGCGGGGCCATCGAGTTCTTGGTCTCGACGTCCAGCACCAGGCGGTCGAAGTCGGTGCGCTGCTCGACACGGGTCGCCTCGACCTTGTAGGTCACGGCCAGCACCGGGCTGTAGATGGAGTCGACCGGGATCCGGCCGATCTCCTGGTCACCGGACTTGTTCTGCTGCGCCGACACGTAGCCGCGGCCACGCTCGACCGTGAGCTCCATCTCGACCTTGCCGCTGTCGTTCAGGGTCGCGATGTGCAGGTCGGGGTTGTGCACCTCCACGCCGGCCGGCGGCGCGATGTCCGCGGCGGTGACCGGACCCGCACCCTGCTTGCGCAGGTACATGATGACCGGCTCGTCGTGCTCGCTCGAGACGACCAGGGTCTTCAGGTTCAGGATGATCTCGGTGAGGTCCTCCTTCACCCCCGGGATGGTGGAGAACTCGTGCAGCACGCCGTCGACGCGGATGCTGGTGATCGAGGCACCGGGGATGCTGGACAGCAGGGTCCGGCGCAGGGAGTTGCCGAGGGTGTAGCCGAACCCGGGCTCCAGCGGCTCGATGGCGAACCGGGACCGGGACTCGGAGATGACCTCCTCGGACAGGGTGGGACGCTGTGCGATGAGCACGGTGTGTTCCTTTCCACGGGCGACCGCTATTTGACGCCCAGTGATGTGCGAGCCGAAGCTCGCCCGGCAGCCGACTCTGTCTTCGGGCTGTCGGTGTGTATGCCGTCAGGTGAGTGCCGGCATACCTCCCGTTCGCGGAGCGAACCCGGGAAACGAGCGAGCTTGCGCGCACTCGTTTCCCGGAACAGCCAGGAACTCGCGAGCTTGCGAGCTCCTGGCCGTGGGGGTCGGCGGGGGCGAAGCCCCCACCTGCTTAGTTCTTGGAGTAGAGCTCGACGATCAGCTGTTCGGTGAGGATCGTGTCGATCTGGTCACGCGTCGGCAGCTGGTGGATCAGGATCTGCAGCGACCCGGGCACGACCTTCATCCAGGCCGGGACGGGACGGTCACCGAAGGTCTGGCGGGCCAGCTCGAACGGGAACGTCTCGACGGACTGCTTGCGAACCGTGATGATGTCGTACTGCTCCACGCGGTAGGACGGGACGTCCACGCGCACGCCGTTGACCTCGAAGTGGCCGTGGGTGACCAGCTGGCGGGCGGCACGACGGGTGCGGGCCAGACCGGCGCGGTAGATCACGTTGTCCAGGCGGGACTCCAGGATGGTCAGCAGGTTGCTGCCGGTGCGACCGGGGCGACGGGCGGCCTCGGCGTAGTAGCGGCGGAACTGCTTCTCCATCACGCCGTAGGTGAAGCGGGCCTTCTGCTTCTCCTGCAGCTGGGTGAGGTACTCCTTCTCCTGGCTGCGGCGGCGGCCGTGCTGCCCCGGGGGGAACGGACGCAGGTCGAAGTTCTTGTCGCCACCGACGAGGTCGACCTTGAGCCGGCGGGACTTCTTGGTGATGGGTCCGGTGTAACGGGCCATGTTGTTTCCTTACCTTCCCTTCCGGATCTCAGACGCGGCGCTTCTTGGGCGGACGGACACCGTTGTGGGCCTGGGGGGTGACATCGGAGATGGCACCAACCTCGAGGCCGGCAGCGGTGAGCGAGCGGATCGCGGTCTCACGACCGGAACCCGGGCCCTTGACGAACACGTCGACCTTGCGCATGCCGTGGTCCATGGCGCGGCGGGCGGCAGCCTCAGCAGCCATCTGCGCGGCATACGGGGTGGACTTGCGCGAGCCCTTGAATCCGACCTGGCCGGACGAGGCCCACGCGATCACCGCACCGGTCGGGTCAGTGATCGAGATGATGGTGTTGCTGAACGTGCTCTTGATGTGAGCCTGCCCGAAGGCGACGTTCTTCTTTTCCTTCTTGCGCACCTTGCGGGCGCCGGCCGTGCTACGGCTCTTGGGGGGCATTCAGTTCTCCTGACGGTGGGAGCAAGTGAGGGTGACCGGGTAACCGGGGGTTACCTGGTGGCCTTCTTCTTGCCGGCGACGGTCCGCTTGGGACCCTTGCGAGTGCGGGCGTTGGTCTTGGTGCGCTGACCGTGCACGGGCAGACCGCGGCGGTGCCGCAGGCCCTGGTAGCTGCCGATCTCGACCTTGCGGCGAATGTCGGCGGCAACCTCACGGCGCAGGTCACCCTCGAGGCGGTAGGCGCTCTCCAGGTGGTCGCGCAGCAGGATCAACTGCTCGTCCGTCAGGTCCTTGACGCGGGTGGACGGGTCGACGCCCGTCGCAGCCAGCGTCTGCTCGGCGCGGGTGCGGCCCACGCCGAAGATGTAGGTGAGTCCGACCACGACGCGCTTGTCGCGCGGCAGGTCGACACCGATGAGACGTGCCATGTGGCTGTTCTCCTGTTGTCGTACGGAGGTCTGGGGCAACACCGGTCCGCATCCTCTGAGGTGGGCACTGGGCCCGCGGTCCTCGGCCTCCGTGCCGAGGGTGACGTCCCGCATGTCGGGGGTCGGGTGCTGCGTACTGCTTCAGTTGTGCTGTCGTCGTGGTCGAGCCGCGACCTGTGCTGGGCGGCTGGTGCCGCCCGGTGTGATCAGCCCTGGCGCTGCTTGTGGCGCAGGTTCTCGCAGATCACCATGACCCGCCCGTTGCGGCGGATCACCTTGCACTTGTCGCAGATCTTCTTGACGCTCGGCTGAACCTTCATGTTCTGGTGCCGTCTTTCGGATCTGGTGGGTGGATGCTGTCGGTTCGGGCCGTGGCCCGTCCCGGGTCAGCGGTAACGGAAGACGATGCGTCCGCGGGTCAGGTCGTACGGGCTGAGCTCCACCACGACCCGGTCCTCGGGGAGGATCCGGATGTAGTGCTGACGCATCTTGCCCGAGATGTGAGCCAGCACAACGTGACCGTTGGTCAGCTCGACTCGGAACATCGCGTTCGGGAGGGCCTCCACAATGGTGCCCTCGATCTCAATGACGCCTTCCTTCTTCGCCATGTCCTCCACATTTCTGAGTGTCCGTGGCGGGTCCTGCGATCGACCGTGGTCGACCAGGGAACCGTCGCGGTCACAGGGTTGATTGCACTGCATGGTCCGCACTCGGGCACCCCTCACGGGGCCCAGACGTGGACCGACGGTCAAGTCTACGCCACGGACTGGCTCTGACACCAATCGCGCCGGCCCGAGGCGGAGGGTCGACGGCCCGATCGTCCGTCCACGTCCTTACTGCTCCGCGAGGGGGTGATAGGCAGCGCCCAGGTGGGCGGCACCGCCGTCGAGTGCGGTCAGCACCCACAGGCCGGCATCCGCCACGGCGACGGTGTTCTCCCAGTGGGCCGCGCGGGACCGGTCGTTGGTGATGACCGTCCAGTCGTCCTCCAGCGTGGTCGTCTCGATCGTGCCGAGGGTGACCATCGGCTCGATGGCGAGGGTCGCACCGGACGGCACGGTCGGGCCCTTGGACGAGACCGAGTAGTTCGGCACGTGCGGGTCCATGTGCATCGAGGTCCCGATGCCGTGCCCCACGTAGTCCTCGAGGATGCCGTAGACGATGTCGGTGCCTGCGGCACGGCGCCGTTCGGCGGCGCCGTCGATGCTGTCCTCAACGGCGTCACCGACGTCGAAGAGGCGCTCACCCGCCCGCAGTGCGGCGATGCCGGCCCACATCGCCGCCTCGGTGTCCTCGACCAGGGCGACGTCCTGCGGGCGGCCGGCTTCCGGCCCGCCGACGATCAGCGAGATCGCCGCGTCTCCGTGCCAACCCTGATAGATCGCGCCGCAGTCGATGGAGACCAGGTCGCCCTCGCGCAGCACCCGCTCCCCCGGTATGCCGTGCACGACCTCCTCGTTGACGCTCACGCAGAGCGACCCCGGGAAGCCGTGGTAGCCCTTGAACGAGGGGACGGCGCCCAGGCTGCGGATGTGTTCCTCGGCGAGGGCGTCCAGCTGCCCTGTGGTGATCCCGGGCACGGTGCGCTCGCGGGCGAGCTCGAGGGTCCGGCCCACGATGAGCCCCGCCTCGCGCATGAGGAGGATCTGCTCGGTGGTCTTGGACTCGATCTTGGGTCGGCGCAGGAACGACATGGTGTGGGTGCTCAGACGAGCCGCGTCAGAGGGGCGAGCCGTTGACGCCGTTGGTGCGGGTGTCCAGCGCCCGCTGGATGCGTGCCGCGACCTCCGGCACCGAACCCATCCCGTCGACCTCGCGCAGCAGTCCGCGACCCCGGTAGACCAGTGCCAGCGGAGCGGTCTCCTCGGCATACTTCTCCATGCGGGCGCGGATGACCTCCTCCGTGTCGTCGGCGCGACCCTGCTCCTGCGCGCGGTCCAGCAGCCGCTGGACGACCTCGTCGGTGTCGACCACGAGCTCCAGGACGGAGTCCAGGCCGGCGCCCTGGTCGGCGAGCATCTCGTCGAGAGCCTCGACCTGTCCCAGGGTGCGCGGGTAGCCGTCGAGCAGGAACCCGGCGGCGGCATCGGACTGGGTGAGCCGGTCGCGCACGACGGCGTTGGTGATCTCGTCGGTCACGTAGCCCCCGGTGGCGAGGATCTCCTTGACCTGGCGGCCGAGCTCGGTCTCGTTCTTGATGTTGGCCCGGAAGATGTCGCCCGTGGAGATGGCGGGGATGCCGCGCTGCTCGGCGATCAGTGCTGCCTGGGTGCCCTTGCCTGCGCCGGGGGGGCCGAGGATGATCATGCGCATCAGCGGAGGAACCCTTCGTAGTCGTGCTGCTGGAGCTGGGACTCGATCTGCTTGACCGTCTGCAGCCCGACACCCACGATGATGATGATGGATGCGCCACCGAAGGGGAAGTCCTGCGTGGTTCCCAGGACGTTGAAGGCGATCAGCGGGATCAGCGCGACGATCGCGAGGTAGATCGCGCCGGGGGTGGTGATGCGGTTGACGACGTAGGCGAGGTACTCCGCGGTCGGACGGCCGGCGCGAATGCCCGGGATGAAGCCGCCGTACTTCTTCATGTTGTCCGCGACCTCGGTCGGGTTGAACGTCACACCGGTGTAGAAGTAGGCGAAGAAGATCACCATGGCGGTGTACAGCACCATGTAGAGCCAGTGCGTGTCCTGGCCGCTGATGCCCATCCCGAGGTAGCGGTTGACCCAGGTTACCCAGGACGGCGGGGCGGACCCGTCCGCCGGGGTGTTGAACTGCCCGATCATGGTGGGGAGCATCAGGATCGAGCTGGCGAAGATGATCGGGATGACGTTCGCCATGTTCATCTTCAGCGGGATGTAGGTGGAGGTCCCGCCATACTGCCGCCGGCCGATCATCCGCTTGGCGTACTGCACCGGGATCCGGCGCTGGCACTGCTCGACGAACACGACCAGCGTCATGATGACCAGGCCCATGGCCAGCACCAGCGCGAGGGTCACCCACGAGCGCTGCTGGATGACCGCCAGCGAGGTCGGGAAGCCAGCGGCGATCGCCACGAAGATCAGCAGCGACATGCCGTTGCCGACACCGCGCTCGGTGATCTGCTCACCCAGCCACATGATCAGGCCGGTCCCCGCCGTCATGGTGAGCACCATCATCACGATCACCGGGATGGTCTCCTCGGGCATCACCGTCGAGCACGAGGTGCCGAACAATGAGGAGGGGTTGCGCGCGAAGGTGATCAGCGTGGAGGACTGCAGCACCGCCAGACCGATCGTCAGGTAGCGGGTGTACTGCGTCATCTTCGTCTGGCCGGCCTGACCCTCCTTCTTCAGCGCCTCGAACCGCGGGATCACCACGGTGAGGAGCTGGACGATGATCGCCGCCGTGATGTAGGGCATCACGCCGAGGGCGAAGATCGAGAGCTGGAGCAGGGCGCCACCGCTGAACAGGTTGACCATGCCCAGTGCGGCGTTGGTGCTCGTAGCCATGTCCTGGCAGCGCTGCACCAGGCCGTAGTCGATGCCGGGCGCAGGGATGTGGCTGCCGAGGCGGAAGACCGCCAGGATGCCGAGCGTGAAGAGGATCTTCTTGCGAAGATCAGGCGTCTTGAACGCCCGCACGAACGCGGATAGCACGAGGATTTTCCTCCCAAGGATCCCGCAACGGCGGGGTCAAGCAGTATCCGGGTGACGATAACACCCGTGGGCGGTGACCCACGAAGCCCCGGGTGCCTGTGGCACTCCGGGGCTTCGTCATGATGCGTGGGTCATGGCGCGTGGACCGTGGTCGACGTGCCGGGGGTGCATCTCAGGCCTCGGTGACCGAACCGCCAGCGGCCTCGATCTTGTCCTTGGCGCTGGCGGAGAAGCGCACGCCGGTGACCTGGATCGCCGAGGTGATCTCCCCGGTGCCGAGGACCTTGACCGGCTGGCTCTTGCGGACCGCGCCCTTGGCCACCAGGTCCTCGACGGTCACCGCGCCACCCTGCGGGTAGAGTTCGGACAGCTTGTCGAGGTTCACGACCTGGTAGGTGGTCTTGAACCGGTTCTTGAAGCCCCGGAGCTTGGGCAGCCGCATGTGCAGCGGCGTCTGCCCGCCCTCGAACGCCTCGGGAACCTGGTAGCGGGCCTTGGTGCCCTTGGTGCCACGGCCTGCGCTCTTGCCCTTGGACGCCTCACCACGACCCACGCGGGTCTTGGCGGTCTTGGCGCCCGGTGCGGGACGCAGGTGGTGCACCTTCAGTGCACTGGTGCTCGGGGCACCCTTGTCGACGGTGTCAGCCATCGTCAGTCAACCTCCTCGACGGTCACCAGGTGAGCGACCGTGCGGACCATGCCACGGAACTCCGGGCGGTCCTCCTTCACGACCGTGTGGCCGATGCGCTTGAGGCCCAGCGAACGCAGGGTCTCGCGGTGCATCTTCTTGCCACCGATCTCGGACTTGATCTGGGTTACCTTCAGCTGAGCCATCAGGCACCCGCCTCTGCGCGCGCCTTGAGCATGGCGGCCGGGGCCACGTGCTCCAGCGGCAGACCGCGACGTGCCGCGACCGCCTCCGGCTGCTCGAGCTCCTTCAGCGCCTGCACGGTGGCGTGCACGATGTTGATGGAGTTGTCCGAACCCAGCGACTTGCTGAGCACATCGTGGATGCCGGCGCACTCCAGGACCGCGCGCACCGGACCACCGGCGATGACACCGGTACCCGGGCTGGCGGGGCGCAGCATGACGACACCCGCAGCGGCCTCACCCTGCACCGGGTGCGGGATGGTGCCCGCGACGCGGGGGACGCGGAAGAAGTTCTTCTTGGCCTCCTCGACACCCTTGGCGATGGCCGCGGGCACCTCCTTGGCCTTGCCGTAGCCGACGCCCACGGTGCCGTCGCCGTCGCCCACCACGACGAGCGCGGTGAAGCTGAAGCGGCGGCCACCCTTGACGACCTTGGCTACACGGTTGATCGTGACGACGCGCTCCAGATACTGGTTGCGCTCCTCGTCACGGCCACCGCGACGGTTGTCACGGTCACGGTTGTCCCGGCGGTCGCCGCGGCCTCCGCGACGGTCCGAGCTGTTGTCGGTGCCGCTGGTGGCACCGGTCCCACGGCGCTGGTTGTCAGCCATCAGACGGTCCTCTTCTCGTTCAGGTTGATCGCGGTCACAGGGACAGACCGCCCTCTCGTGCGCCATCGGCGATCGCGGCGACGCGACCGGCGTAGCGGTTGCCGCCACGGTCGAAGACGACGGCGTCGACGCCGGCTGCCTTCGCGCGCTCGGCGAGCAGCTCGCCGACCCGCTTGGCCTTGGCCGTCTTGTCGCCGTCGAAGGCGCGCAGGTCGGCCTCCATGGTCGACGCGGACGCGAGCGTGCTGCTCGTGTCGTCGTCGACCAGCTGGACGAAGACGTGGCGCGAGGAGCGGTTCACGACCAGGCGCGGACGTGCTGCGGTGCCCACGATCCTCTTGCGCAGACGGCTGTGCCGGCGGATGCGCGCGGCACCCTTGCCCTTGGCACGCTTGATGATCATTGCCATGGCTTACTTACCAGCCTTTCCGACCTTGCGGCGGATGTGCTCGCCCTCGTAGCGCACACCCTTGCCCTTGTACGGGTCGGGCTTGCGCAGCTTGCGGATGTTCGCAGCCACCTCGCCGACCTGCTGCTTGTCGATGCCGGACACGGCGAAGCGCGTCGGGTTCTCGACCTGGAAGGAGATGCCCTCAGGGGCCTTGACCAGGATCGGGTGCGAGTAGCCCAGGGCGAACTCGAGGTCCGAGCCCTTGGCCACGACGCGGTAGCCGGTGCCGTGGATCTCCAGCTTCTTGGTGTAGCCGTTGGTCACGCCCTCGACCATGTTCGCCAGCAGCGAACGGGTCAGGCCGTGCAGCGAGCGCGACTCGCGCTCGTCGTCGGGGCGGGCCACCTGCAGTGCGCCGTCGTCACCCGTCGCAACGGTGATCGGCTCGGCGACGGTGTGCGCCAGCTGGCCCTTGGGGCCCTTGACGGTGACGCTGCGGCCGTCGATGGTCACCTCCACGCCGGAGGGCACGGTGACCGGAAGTCGTCCAATACGAGACATGTCTTAATCCTCCGTTCTCACCAGACGTAGGCGAGGACTTCCCCACCTACACCCTTCTGGGCGGCCTGACGGTCAGTCAGCAGGCCGGATGAGGTGGAAATGATGGCCACTCCCAGGCCGCCGAGCACGCGTGGCATGGCGGTGGACTTGGCGTACACACGCAGGCCGGGCTTGGACACCCGGCGCACGCCGGCGATGGAGCGCTCGCGGTTGGGGCCGTACTTGAGGTCGATCATCAGGGTCTTGCCAACCTCGGCGTCCTCGACGGACCAGCCGCCGATGTAACCCTCGGCCTGCAGGATCTCCGCGATGTGCGACTTGAGCTTGGAAAACGGCATGCTTACCTGGTCCTTGTGCGCCGAGTTGGCGTTCCGGATGCGGGTCAGCATGTCCGCGATCGGGTCGGTCATGGTCATTGGGCTTCGTGCCCTTCCTCACCGCGGTTTCAGCCGCCCCGCTGGGCGGCCGACCTGCGATGTAGCAGTGCGTGGATGATGTGGGAGCGGGATTACCAGCTGGACTTGGTGACGCCGGGCAGCTCGCCCGCGTGCGCCATCTCGCGCAGGCAGATCCGGCACAGGCCGAACTTGCGGTACACCGAGTGGGGACGGCCGCAGCGCTGGCAGCGGGTGTAGCCCCGAACCTTGAACTTCGGCTTGCGGTTGGCCTTGTTGACAAGTGCAGTCTTCGCCACGGGTCAGTTCTCCTTGAACGGGAAGCCGAGCGCGCGCAGCAGGGCGCGGCCCTCGTCGTCGTTGGTGGCGGTGGTCACCACGGTGATGTCCATGCCACGGACACGGTCGATCTTGTCCTGGTCGATCTCGTGGAACATCGACTGCTCGGTCAGACCGAAGGTGTAGTTGCCCCGACCGTCGAACTGCTTCGGGGACAGGCCACGGAAGTCGCGGATGCGCGGGAGCGCCAGGGACAGCAGACGGTCCAGGAACTCCCACATGCGGTCGCCGCGCAGCGTGACGTGCGCACCGATCGGCATACCCTCACGCAGCTTGAACTGCGCGATCGACTTGCGGGCGCGGGTCACGGCCGGCTTCTGACCGGTGATCGTGGCCAGGTCGCGGATCGCGCCCTCGATCAGCTTGCTGTCGCGGGCCGCCTCGCCGACACCCATGTTCACGATGATCTTGACGACCCCGGGAACCTGCATGGTGTTGGCGTAGCCGAACTCCTGGAACAGGGTCGACTTGATCTCGTCGTTGTACCGCTGCCGCAGACGGGGCACGACGCGCTCCGTCGCAGCGGTGGTCTCGGTGGTGGTCTCGGTCGTCATCACAGGTCCTTACCGGAGCGCACGGACACGCGGGTGCGCTGCTGCTTGGTCCGGCCGTCGCGCTCGACGCTCTCGACGCGGGTGCGGATGCGGGTCGGCTTCTTGGTCTCGGGGTCCACGACGGCCACGTTGCTGATGTGGATCGGGGCCTCGACGACCTGGATGCCGCCGGTGTTCACGCCCTGGTTGTCACCAGCCTTGGTGTGCTTGGTGACACGGTTGATGCCCTCGACGAGCACCCGGTTGGTCTCGGGGTACACGGCGATGACGCGACCCTGCTTGCCCAGGTCGCCGCCCTCATCCTGCTTGCGGCCACTGATGACCTGGACGAGGTCGTTCTTCTTGATGCGCAGCTTCGCCATCGTCAGATCACCTCCGGAGCCAGCGACACGATCTTCATGAACTTCTTGTCGCGCAGCTCCCGACCCACCGGGCCGAAGATGCGCGTGCCGCGGGGGTCCCCGTCGGGCTTGAGGATCACTGCCGCGTTCTCGTCGAACTTGATGTAGGAACCGTCGGGACGACGGCGTTCCTTCTTGGTGCGAACGATGACCGCCTTGACGACGTCACCCTTCTTCACGTTTCCACCGGGGATGGCGTCCTTGACCGAGGCCACGATGGTGTCGCCCACTCCCGCGTAACGGCGGCCGGAACCACCGAGCACGCGGATGCAGAGGATCTCCTTCGCACCGGTGTTGTCCGCGACACGCAGTCGCGACTCCTGCTGGATCACTGTCAAACTCCTGTCGTCGAACCGGTTCTCTCCCGGGAGCACCGGGTGAGCCTTGCCGAACGTTGTGGATGAATGGTTCTTACTTGGCCTTCTCGAGGATCTCCACCACGCGCCACCGCTTGGTTGCGGACAGCGGGCGGGTCTCCATGATCAGGACGCGGTCGCCGATGCCGGCGGCGTTGTCCTCGTCGTGTGCCTTGACCTTGCTGTTGCGGCGCAGGACCTTGCCGTAGAGGGCGTGCTTGACGCGGTCCTCCACGGTGACGACGACGGTCTTGTCCATCTTGTCGCTGACGACGTAGCCCTGGCGGACCTTGCGGTCGTTGCGGGCCGACGTCTCGGTCGTGGTGTCGGTCTCGGGCACCGGGTTGTCGACGGTCTCGCTCATCGTCAGCCCACCTTCTCGGTCGTGGTCTCGTCGGCCTCGGCCGAGCGGCCGATGCCGAGCTTGCGCTCGTTCATCTCGGTGTAGATGCGCGCGATGTCCTTGCGGACCGCACGCAGTCGACCGTGGCTCTCCAGCTGGCCGGTGGCCGACTGGAATCGCAGGTTGAACAGCTCCTTCTTGGCCGCCGCGAGGGCGTCCGCGAGTGCGCCGGCCTCCAGGCCGCGCAGCTGCTCCGGGGTCAGGTCCTTGCTTCCGACCGCCATCAGATGTCACCACCCTCACGCGCGATGAAGCGGCACTTCATCGGCAGCTTGTGCATTGCCAGGCGCATCGCCTCACGCGCGACGTCCTCCGGGACACCGGAGAGCTCGAACATGACGCGGCCGGGCTTGACGTTGGCGACCCACCACTCCGGCGAGCCCTTGCCCGAACCCATGCGGGTCTCGGCGGGCTTCTTGGTCAGCGGACGGTCCGGGTAGATGTTGATCCAGACCTTGCCGCCACGCTTGATGAAGCGGGTCATTGCGATACGAGCGGACTCGATCTGACGGTTGGTGACGTAGGCGGGCTCGAGGGCCTGGATGCCGTAGTCACCGAACGTGATCGCGGTGCCGCCCTTGGCAGCGCCACTCCGACCGGGGTGGTGCTGCTTGCGGTGCTTGACTCGACGTGGAATCAACATCAGGACTGCTCTCCCTCAGAACGTGCTGGGGCCTCGGAGGCCGCAGCCTCGGCAGGCGCCTCAGAGGCGGTCTCGGCAGCCGGGGCCTCGCTGGCCTGCTGGTCGCGGCGGTCGCCACGACGCGGGCCACGGCCGGCACGGTCGTCCCGGCCGGGACGGTCGTCCCGACGCGGACGGCCGGGGCCACGGGACGGGCCGGCGGCGGCCTGCTCGCGGGCGAGCTCCTTGGCCGTCAGGTCGCCCTTGTAGATCCACACCTTCACGCCGATCCGGCCGAACGTGGTGCGGGCCTCGTAGAAGCCGTAGTCGATGTTCGCGCGCAGCGTGTGCAGCGGCACGCGACCCTCACGGTAGAACTCCGAGCGGGACATCTCGGCGCCGCCGAGTCGACCGGAGCACTGGATCCGGATGCCCTTAGCGCCGGCGCGCAGGGCGGACTGCATGCCCTTGCGCATCGCGCGACGGAAGGTCACGCGGGCGGCCAGCTGCTCGGCGATCCCCTGGGCCACGAGCTGGGCATCGATCTCGGGGTTCTTGACCTCGAGGATGTTCAGCTGGACCTGCTTGCCGGTGAGCTTCTCGAGCTCACCGCGGATGCGGTCGGCCTCGGCGCCGCGGCGGCCGATGACGATGCCCGGACGCGCGGTGTGGATGTCCACCCGCACGCGGTCACGGGTGCGCTCGATCTCGACCTTGCTGATGCCGGCCCGGTCCATGCCGGTCGACATGAGGTTGCGGATCGCCACGTCTTCCTTGACGTAGTCGCGGTAGCGCTGACCCGGCTTGGTCGAGTCGGCGAACCAGCGGCTGCGGTGGTCCGTGGTGATCCCGAGGCGGTAGCCGTTCGGGTTGATCTTCTGCCCCATTAGCGGGCACCTCCCTGCTTCTCGCCCACCAGCACGGTGATGTGGCTGGTGCGCTTCAGGATGCGGCTGGCGCGGCCCTGGGCACGCGGACGGAACCGCTTCATCGTCGGGCCCTCGTCCACGTAGGCCGCGGTGATGACGAGCTTGCGCTCGTCGAACGGCTGCGCGGTCTGGTCGGCGGCGTAGCGCGCGTTGGCGATGGCGCTGTTGAGCACCTTCAGCACCGGCTCGCTGGCCCCCTGCGGCGAGAACCGCAGGACGGCGATGGCCTCGTCGGCCGACTTGCCGCGGATCATGTCCACGACACGGCGAGCCTTCTGCGGGGTGACGCGGACGAACCGCGCCTGAGCCCTGGCGTCCATGGTGGCTTCCTCAGTGGTGTTGGTGGTCATCGACGGCGACCCTTCTTGTCGTCCTTCTCGTGACCCTTGAACGTCCGGGTCGGAGCGAACTCACCGAGCTTGTGGCCGACCATCGACTCGGTCACGAAGACCGGGACGTGCTTGCGGCCGTCGTGCACGGCCAGCGTGTGGCCGAGCATGTCGGGGGTGATCATCGAGCGGCGGGACCAGGTCTTGATGACGGTCTTGGTGCCGGCTTCGTTCTGGGCATCGACCTTCTTGACGAGGTGGTCGTCGACGAAGGGGCCCTTCTTCAGACTACGAGGCATGTGTTCGCTTGCTCCCTACTCAGCGCTTCTTGCCGGTGCGGCGGCGACGAACGATGAGCTTGTCGCTGGGCTTGTTCGGACGACGGGTACGGCCCTCGGGCTGACCCCACGGGCTGACCGGGTGGCGGCCACCGGAGGTCTTGCCCTCACCACCACCGTGCGGGTGGTCGACGGGGTTCATGACGACACCACGGACGGAGGGGCGCTTGCCCTTCCACCGCATCCGGCCGGCCTTGCCCCAGTTGATGTTGCTCTGCTCGGCGTTGCCGACCTCGCCGATGGTGGCGCGGCAGCGGGCGTCGACGTTGCGGATCTCACCGGACGGCATACGCAGCTGGGCGTAGGGACCGTCCTTGGCGACCAGCTGGACGCGCGTCCCGGCCGAGCGGGCGATCTTCGCGCCGCCACCGGGCTTGAGCTCGATGGCGTGGATGACGGTACCGACCGGGATGTTGCGCAGCGGCAGGTTGTTTCCGGGCTTGATGTCAGCCGACGGGCCCTGCTCGATCGGGTCGCCCTGGCGGAGCCGGTTCGGCGCGATGATGTAGCGCTTCTCCCCGTCCGCGTAGTGCAGCAGCGCGATGCGCGCCGTGCGGTTCGGGTCGTACTCGATGTGCGCCACGGTCGCGGGCACGCCGTCCTTGTCATGCCGACGGAAGTCGATGACGCGGTAGGCACGCTTGTGGCCGCCCCCGATGTGCCGGGTGGTGATGCGACCGGCGTTGTTGCGCCCACCGGACTTGGTCAGCGGACGAACCAGCGACTTCTCCGGCGTGGAGCGGGTCACCTCGGCGAAGTCGGCGACGCTGGAGCCACGACGGCCCTGCGTTGTCGGCTTGTACTTGCGAATAGCCATGATCTATAAGTCCTCGGTTCTCGTCTCGACTACCGGCTCAGAGCGTGCCGAAGATGTCGATGGTGCCTTCGCGAAGCGTGACGATCGCCCGCTTGGTGTCCTTGCGCTTGCCCAGACCGAACCGGGTGCGGCGAGCCTTGCCCACGCGGTTGAGCGTGTGCACCGACTCGACCTTGACGTCGAAGATCGACTCCACGGCGCGCTTGATCTCGGACTTGTTGGCGCGGGGGTCCACCACGAAGGTGTACTTGCCCTGGTCCAGCAGCGTGTAGGCCTTCTCGGAGACGACCGGGGAGATCAGGATCTCGCGCGGGTCCTTGTTGGCCTCGAGTGCGGTGCTCACTTGGTGCCCTCCTCAGGGGTCCGGTCGGCCTCGACCTTGCGGCCCTCGATGAACGAGGTGAGTGCCGCCTCGGTGAAGACGATGTCGTCGGCGCACAGCACGTCATACGTGTTGAGCTGGTCGACGAACAGGACGTGCACGTCCGCCAGGTTGCGCAGGCTCTTCAGCCCGACCTCGTCCGCGCGGTCGACGACGACCAGCAGGTTCGGACGCTCGGTCAGACCGCTCAGCGCCGCCCAGGCGGTCTTGGTGGAGGGCGTCTCGCCCTCGACCAGAGCGCTCAGGCAGTGGATGCGCCCGTGTCGTGCCCGGTCGGAGAGGGCACCGCGCAGGGCGGCGGCCTTCATCTTCTTGGGCGTCCGCTGGCTGTAGTCACGCGGCTGCGGGCCGTGGACGATGCCACCGCCGGCGAACTGCGGTGCACGGATCGAACCCTGGCGGGCGCGGCCGGTGCCCTTCTGGCGGTAGGGCTTGCGGCCACCGCCGCGGACCTCGCCGCGGGTCTTGGTGGCGTGCGTGCCCTGGCGCGCGGCGGCCAGCTGGGCCACCACGACCTGGTGGATCAGCGGCACGTTGGTCTGCACGTCGAAGATCTCGGCGGGCAGGTCGACGGTGCCGGACTCGCCACCGGTCGGCTTGGTGATGGTGATGGTCGTCATCGCGTCAGGCCCCCTTGGTTGCGGTGCGGACGAGAACGACGCTGCCACGCGGGCCCGGAACGGCACCCTTGATCAGCAGCAGGCCCCTGTCGGCATCGACAGCGTGGACGGTGAGGTTCTGCGTGGTCTGGCGCTCGCCACCCATGCGGCCGGCCATCTTCTGGCCGCGGAAGACGCGACCCGGGGTGGAGGCCCCACCGATGGAACCGGGCTTGCGGTGGTTGCGGTGCGAACCGTGCGAGGAGCTGACGCCGGCGAAGCCGTGACGCTTCATGACGCCGGCGAAACCCTTGCCCTTGGTCTTCCCGGTGACGTCCACGGTCTGGCCGCTCTCGAAGGTGTCGGCCGAGAACTCCTGGCCGACCTCGTAGTCAGCGGCGTCGCTCGTGCGCAGCTCGGCGACGTAGCGGCGCGGGGTGACCCCGGCCTTGTCGAAGTGGCCCTTGGTGGGCTGGTTGACCTTGCGCGGGTCGATCGCGCCGAAGGCGATCTGGATCGCGTTGTAACCGTCGGTCTCGGCGTTGCGCACCTGCGTGACGACACAGGGGCCCGCCTTGATCACGGTCACGGGCACCAGGCGGTTGTCGGCGTCCCAGACCTGGGTCATGCCGAGCTTCTCGCCGAGGACGCCCTTGACGCTGCGTTCGGTAATAGCAGTCATGGTGGAGCCCTTACAGCTTGATCTCGATGTTGACGTCAGCCGGCAGGTCGAGACGCATGAGCGAGTCGACGGCCTTCGGCGTCGGGTCGACAATGTCGATCAGACGCTTGTGCGTGCGCATCTCGAAGTGCTCACGGCTGTCCTTGTACTTGTGGGGCGACCGGATGACGCAGAACACGTTCTTCTCCGTCGGCAACGGCACCGGGCCGACTACGGTCGCGCCGGCACGGGTCACCGTGTCGACAATCTTGCGCGCCGAGCTGTCAATGACCTCGTGGTCATAGGACTTCAGCCGGATGCGGATCTTCTGTCCCGCCATCGCTTGTCTGACTCTCTCTCGTCGTACTACTGGCTATCGGCCGTCCAGGTGGCCTCCGACCCCCGAGGTCGGGCGTGTCGCCCTACTGCCGGGCACCAGACGACAAACTCTTCTGGTGTTGGGTGTTCGGAGCCCGGCCTGGCCGGGGCTTGCGCTGCCTCGCCCGCCAGGCACCCGATAAGTGCCATAAGCGTGCTGAGTGGCTGACGACACCAACATGGGTCAGCGCCGTGCGTCAAGCAACCTGTCTAGTGTGCCATGACTGGGCGGCACGGCCCAAATCCGGGGCAGGACCGGTCACTGAGATCCCGCCCACAGGCCGTCCTGCGTGCTATGTGACATGGCAACGGGCCGGGTCGACTGTGGTCGACCCGGCCCGCTCTACGTCCTCAGCCCTGCTGCTCGGGCTCGGTCTTGATCGCGGAGATCTCGAACTCCAGGGTGACCTTCTCGGAGACCAGGACGCCACCGGTGTCCAGCGGGAGGTTCCACTCCAGACCGTAGTCGCGCCGGTTCAGCCGGCGTGTGGCCTCGAACCCCGCACGGAGGTTGCCCATCGGGTCGCGGTTGATGCCCAGGAGCTCGATCGGGATCGCGACCTGCTTGGTGACGTCCCGGATGGTCAGGTCGCCGACCACCATGAAGTTGCCCTCCTCGACCTCGTCGACCGTGCTGCTGACGAAGACGATCTCGGGGTAGTTCTCCACGTCGAAGAAGTCCGGGCTGCGCAGGTGCGCATCGCGCTTCTCGTTGCGGGTGTCGACGCTGGCTGCCTTCAGGCGGACCGTCACCTTGGACTCGGTGAGGTTCTCGGCGTTGAGGTCGATCACGCCATCGACGTCGTTGAAGGCGCCCCGGACCGTGGTGATCATCGCGTGCTTGGCCGAGAAGCCGATCCGGGTGTGCTCGGGATCAAAGCGCCACTGGCCACTCATCGAAGTATCAAGGTCCGACATGGCTCTCCTCGTCTTGTCCAACAAAGTCCTTCTCCCATCCGTCGTGGGAACCGACCTGACGCTACCCTGCGCGGGCCTTTCCCGCCCAATGGCGCCGCGCTGAGTAGGGTCCTGTCCGTGCCCGTCCCTGCCGTCCCCCGCGTCGCCGCGGTGGCCCTGCTCGGCGGTATGACGGCACTCACGGCCGCGTGCACCAGCACCCCGGACGGTGGGTCCGACAGCTCCGCCAGCCGGACGGCATACTCCCCCGTCGCCACGGCGACCGCTGAGGCCGTCGCGGACCTCGCGACCGGCACCAGCGCAGCCGACGACCCAGCGCACACCGGTGCGGTCGACGACGCGCGACTCACCAGCGCCGCGGTCGATGTGTGCCGCAGCGGCAACCCGCTGGTCGACAGTGCGACGTGGATCCAGGTCGACGGCCGGCCCTCCCTGGAGGTGGTGCCGACCGGGCTGCTGCGCCGCTGCGGCCTGCGTGGCGTCCAGGACGCCGCCTGGCAGGAGCTGCTCGCCCTGTACCCCGACGCGGACACCGAGGGGATGGAGGAGCAGTTCACCTGTCACGTGCTCTTCGCGCCCGGAAAGGACGTGTGGCACCTCGAGCCATGGCGGCCGGTAGTGGACGGGAACGAGATGATGGCAGCACGCTGCAACCCGGGCGGCGCCGACCCGGATCTGGGCTGACGGGGACTGATCCGGTGCAGGAAGAGACGGGCCCTGCCCTGGACGGGCAGAGGGCCCGCAACCTGTGCAGGTTGCGGGCCCTCAACTGTGCCAGGCGAGCCTGGCGGCAGCTAGTGCGTCAGATCACTTGAGGATCTTGGTGACCCGGCCGGCGCCGACGGTACGGCCTCCCTCGCGGATAGCGAACTTGAGGCCCTCCTCCATGGCGATCGGCTGGATGAGCTCCACGCGCATCTCGGTGTTGTCACCGGGCATGACCATCTCGGTGCCCTCGGGCAGGTGCACGACGCCGGTGACGTCCGTGGTCCGGAAGTAGAACTGCGGACGGTAGTTGTCGTAGAACGGCGTGTGACGGCCACCCTCGTCCTTGGACAGGATGTAGACGTTCGCGTCGAACTCGGTGTGCGGGGTGATCGAGCCCGGCTTGCAGACGACCTGGCCGCGCTCGACGTCCTCGCGCTTGGTGCCACGCAGCAGCAGCCCGACGTTCTCGCCGGCGCGACCCTCGTCGAGCAGCTTGCGGAACATCTCGATGCCGGTGACGATCGTCTTGGCGGGCGGACCCTCGTGGATGCCGACGATCTCGACCTCCTCGTTGACCTTCAGGATCCCGCGCTCGATACGACCGGTGACGACGGTGCCACGACCGGTGATCGTGAAGACGTCCTCGACGGGCATCAGGAACGGCTTGTCGGTCTCGCGCTCCGGCTCCGGGATCGACTCGTCGACAGCGTTCATGAGCTCCATGAGCTTGTCGCCCCACTCGGCGTCGCCCTCGAGCGCCCTGAGCGCCGAGACCTGGACGACCGGCAGGTCGTCGCCCGGGAAGTCGTAGGAGGACAGCAGCTCGCGGACCTCCATCTCGACGAGCTCCATGATCTCCGGGTCGTCGACCATGTCGGACTTGTTGAGCGCCACGACGATGTAGGGGACGCCGACCTGGCGAGCCAGGAGGACGTGCTCCTTGGTCTGCGGCATCGGACCGTCGGTCGCCGCAACCACCAGGATCGCGCCGTCCATCTGGGCGGCACCGGTGATCATGTTCTTGACGTAGTCGGCGTGACCCGGGCAGTCCACGTGCGCGTAGTGACGCTTCTCCGTCTGGTACTCGATGTGCGCGATGGAGATCGTGATGCCGCGCTGCTTCTCCTCGGGCGCCTTGTCGATCGAGTCGAACGGCGACGCCTCGTTGAGACTTGGGTACTTGTCGTGCAGGACCTTGGAGATGGCTGCCGTCAGCGTCGTCTTGCCGTGGTCGATGTGACCGATGGTGCCGATGTTGACGTGCGGCTTGCTCCGCTCGAACTTGGCCTTAGCCACTTGGGTCCTCCTCAGGACTCGATTGGGTCATCGCCACTATTTCCTTGTCGTGGTGGCGACATCTTGCAAGTGTGGTGGTCGAAACTCCGGTGGGAGTCTACTGCTCACTCACCACGGATCTTCTTGATGATCTCCTCCGCGACGTTCCGGGGAACCTCGGCGTAGGAGTCGAACTGCATCGTGTAGTTGGCGCGACCCTGGGTCTTGGACCGAAGGTCACCAACGTACCCGAACATCTCCGACAGCGGGACCACTGCACGGACGATCTTGGCGCCACTGATGTCCTCCATGGCCTGAATGTGGCCACGGCGGGAGTTCAGGTCACCGATCACATCGCCCATGTAGTCCTCGGGCGTGCGAACCTCGACAGCCATGACGGGCTCGAGCAGGACCGGGTCCGCCTTGCGGACGGCCTCCTTGAGCACCATGGAGCCCGCGATCTTGAACGCCATCTCCGAGGAGTCGACGTCGTGGTAGGCGCCGTCCAGCAGGGTCGCCTTGATGCCGACCAGCGGGTAGCCCGCGAGGACACCGAGCTGCATGGCCTCCTGGATGCCCTGGTCGACGCTGGGGATGTACTCCCGCGGGATGCGGCCACCGGTCACGGCGTTCTCGAAGGTGTAGAGCTCGCCCTCGCTGGTGTCCAGCGGCTCGAAGGTCATCTGCACCTTCGCGAACTGGCCGGAGCCACCCGTCTGCTTCTTGTGGGTGTAGTCGTACTTCACCACGGGGCGGCGGATGGTCTCGCGGTAGGCGACCTGCGGCGCACCGACGTTGGCCTCGACCTTGAACTCCCGCTTCATGCGGTCGACCAGGATGTCGAGGTGGAGCTCGCCCATGCCACCGATGATGGTCTGGCCGGTCTCGTCGTCGAGGCGGACCGTGAAGGTCGGGTCCTCCTGCGCCAGCTTCTGGATCGCGGTGCCGAGCTTCTCCTGGTCACCCTTGGTCTTGGGCTCGATGGCCACGTGGATGACCGGTTCCGGGAAGGTCATCGACTCCAGGATGATCGGCTGGCTCAGGTCGCTCAGCGTGTCACCGGTGGTGGTGTCCTTGAGCCCGATCACGGCGTAGATGTGCCCCGCGGAGGCCTTGTCGACCGGGTTCTCCTTGTTGGCGTGCATCTGGAACAGCTTGCCCAGACGCTCCTTCTTGCCCTTGGTCGCGTTCATCACCGGCTGCCCGCCGCTGATCTCCCCGGAGTACACCCGGATGTAGGTCAGCGTTCCGAAGAACGGGTGCGTGGCGATCTTGAACGCCAGGGCCGCGAAGGGCTCGTCGGTGCTCGGCCGACGGCTGATGACCGTCTCCTCGTCGCCGGGCTTGTGGCCCTCGGTCGGCGGAAGGTCCATCGGGCTCGGGAGGTAGTCGACGACCGCGTCGAGCAGGGGCTGGACGCCCTTGTTCTTGAACGCGGTGCCACAGAAGACCGGGTTGACCTCGCCGGCCAGGGTCAGCGCGCGGACGCCCGCCTTGATGTCCTCCTCGGTCAGCTCCTCGCCACCGAGGTACTTCTCGAGAAGCTCCTCGTCGGCCTCGGCGACCTTCTCGACCAGCAGGTTGCGGTACTCCTCCGCCTTGGCCTGCAGCTCGGCGGGGATGTCCTCGACGTCGTAGTCCTCGCCCAGCGCGGTCTCGCCGTGCCAGGTGAGGGCCTTCATGCGGACCAGGTCGATGACGCCGACGAAGTCGGACTCTGCACCGATCGGCAGCTGCATGACCAGCGGGGTCGCGCCGAGGCGGTCCACCATGGTCTGCACCGAGTAGTAGAAGTCCGCGCCCATCTTGTCCATCTTGTTGATGAAGCACATGCGCGGGACGCCGTACTTGTCGGCCTGGCGCCACACGGTCTCGGACTGGGGCTCGACACCCTCCTTGCCGTCGAAGACGGCGACCGCGCCGTCCAGGACGCGCAGGTTGCGCTCGACCTCGACGGTGAAGTCCACGTGACCGGGCGTGTCGATCAGGTTGATCTGGTAGCCCTTCCAGTAGCTGGTCACGGCCGCGGAGGTGATGGTGATCCCCCGCTCCTTCTCCTGCTCCATCCAGTCGGTCGTCGAGGCACCGTCGTGGGTCTCACCCATCTTGTGCTTGACACCGGTGTAGAACAGGATCCGCTCGGTGGTCGTCGTCTTGCCGGCATCGATGTGGGCCATGATGCCGATGTTGCGGACCATCGTCAGGTCCGTCAGAACGTCGAGTGCCACAGTTTCTCTTCTCTAGCTCGTTGCGTATGTCGGGTGGTCGCGGTCGTCAGACCAGCGTCACCAGCGGTAGTGGGCGAAGGCCTTGTTGGCCTCGGCCATCTTGTGCGTGTCCTCGCGGCGCTTCACCGCGGCGCCCAGACCGTTGCTGGCGTCCAGGATCTCGTTCATCAGACGCTCGGTCATCGTCTTCTCACGACGCTGACGCGCGTAGCCGACCAACCAGCGCAGGGCCAGGGTGGTGGAGCGGTTCGGCTTCACCTCGATCGGGACCTGGTAGGTCGCACCGCCGACGCGGCGGCTCTTGACCTCCAGCGCGGGGCGGACGTTGTCCAGGGCACGCTTGAGCGTGGCGACGGGGTCGGTGCCGGTCTTGGCACGGACACCCTCCATGGCGCCGTAGACGATGGTCTCGGCGATGGACTTCTTGCCGTCCACGAGGATCTTGTTGACGAGCTGGGTGACCAGGGTCGACCCGTAGACCGGGTCGGAGATCAGCGGACGCTTGGGAGCGGGGCCCTTACGAGGCATTACTTCTTCTCCTTCTTCGCGCCGTACCGGGAACGAGCCTGGTTGCGGCCCTTGACACCCTGGGTGTCGAGCGAGCCGCGAACGATCTTGTAGCGGACGCCCGGGAGGTCCTTCACCCGGCCACCGCGCACGAGCACGATGGAGTGCTCCTGCAGGTTGTGACCCACACCCGGGATGTAAGCCGTGACCTCGATGCCGCTGGTCAGCTTCACGCGAGCGACCTTGCGCAGGGCAGAGTTCGGCTTCTTCGGGGTGGTGGTGTAGACGCGGGTGCAGACACCGCGCCGCTGCGGGTTGCCCTTCAGGGCCGGGCTGTTGGTCTTCTTGACCTTGTCCTGGCGGCCCTTGCGGACGAGCTGGTTGATTGTGGGCACTGATTCTCCGTCAGTCGATGTTGTCTGCGCTCCCCGGCAGCTCTGCCGGGTCACACTCCTTGGTCTGCCGCCGCT
>DATGRS010000002.1:0-3292 GCA_035303365.1 Ornithinicoccus sp. | reverse complement strand
CGTGGCCGCTCGGTCTGGCCGTGGCCGCCGTGCTGCCGCAGTTCTCCCTGCCGCCGGTCGGGCGGATGGCCTTCGGCATCGCGTATGCCGGAGCAGCGGCGGTGCTCGTCGCCGCCACCCTGCGGGCCGAGCGTGACTCTGCGTCACGCCAGACCGCGGCGCCCAGGCCGGGAACAGAGCCGCTGGGCCACCGCACACCCTCGATCCGGTAACGGGGCCTGGGCGAGCAGCCAGTCCCCGGCTAAACCCCCCAACTGGGGGATGGCTCTGTGGCGCCGACGTGCGGGACTCTGGGCTGGCGAGGCCGAAGGGCGGTCGGGAACTGGAGCGGTCATGGACGACGAGGTGTTTGTTATCGGCAGCGGACCGGCAGGCCTCTCCTGTGCGGCCGAGCTCACCCGGCGAGGGGTCTCAGCGACGGTGCTGGAGAAGGGGGCACGAACGGCGCAGGCCTGGGCGGGGCGCTACGACTCGCTGAGGTTCAACACCAGCCGGCTGCACTCCGCCCTGCCCGGAGCGCCATTCCCGAGGGAGTGGGGTCAGTTCCCCAGCCGGGACCAGTACGTCGGCTACCTGACGGAGTATGCCGAGGCGCGCCACGTGCGGGTGCACACCGGGGTGGACGTGTTGCGGCTGGACCCGACTCGCGAGGGGTGGTCGCTCGCGACCAACTCGGGTCGGCTGTCCAGTCACCATGTCGTGGTGGCGACGGGGCTCGCCAACCGGCCGGTCTGTCCTCGGTGGAGCCAAGACTCCTCATTCAATGGGCAGGTGCTGCACGCCAGTGCCTACCGGAACCCGGGGCCGTTCGCTGGTGAGGACGTGGTGGTAGTGGGGGCCGGGTCAACCGGTATGGAGCTGGCTCACGAACTGGCGCGCGGAGGTGCCGCGCACGTGAGTCTGTCGGTCCGGACGCCGCCCAACGTCCTGCTGCGGCAGACGCGGGGTGTGCCCGGTGATCTGCTCGTGCCGGTCCTCCTGCGGCTGCCGACCGCCTGGACCGACCGCTTGCTCGATAACCTGCAGCGCCGGATCCCCGGCGACCTCACGGCATACGGCCTGGCCAGGCCCACCGAAGGGGCGATGACGGCCCTCATGCGGCGCGGAGCGGGAACAGCCGTCGTGGACCAGGAGGTCATCGATGCCATTCGCGAGCGGCGCTTCGTGATCGTCCCGGCTGTCAGGGGGCTCGAGCCGGCGGGAGCGCGTCTGTCTGACGGCCGCTTTGTCCCCGCCGACACAGTCATCCTGGCGACCGGCTTCGACACAGGCCTGGACCGACTCGTGGGCCACCTCGACGTCCTCTCAGACAGGGGGCTTCCGGTGGACGGCGCCGGTGGTGAGGTGCTGCCGGGTCTGCGGTTCCTCGGCTACGCATATCGCCCCGGGATCACGGGCTACGTCGGCCGGCAGTCGCGTCGGGTCGCACGCGAACTCGCGGCTCCTGCGAGAGGAGCGCGGCGAGCTCCGGCCGGCTCGACACACCCAGCTTTGAGAACACGGACTTCACGTGACCGCGCAGCGTCTCGGGGCTGATCCACAGCTCATGGGCGATCCTCGCGGTCGACATACCGACGAGGAGCAACTGAGTGACCTCGCGCTCTCGGTCGGTGAGCTGACGGAGACGCACCAGCAGTGGCGCCATGTCCGCACGGCGAGCTGGCTCCAGCACCAGGGCGGTAGTCCCCTGGGCACCGCTGCTCAGGCCCGTGCGCGGCATACGCACTCCTCGCACAACCAGCCACTCACCCGTGCGTGAGCGCACTCTGGCGAGAGCGGGTGGGACGGGCTGGTGCAGCCCCGGGGCGGCCCACGGTGGCGAGGCCGTCGGCACCTCGTCGCCCTCGGCGAGCAGCCTGGCCCAGTGAGCGACCTCGTGCAGGACGATGGTGGTCTCCAACAGCGGGTCATCGGGAGCGCCGAGCCACTCGACGGCCTGCGGTGTCGCGGACTCGACACTCCCATCGTCGGCCAACATCACCAGCGCCGGGGACGCGGCCGGGCCTGCGCCGGTAAGGTCTCCGAGCAGGTAGCACGTCCGGATCCCGTGAGCCACGTGAGGAGCAATGGACGCGACCAGCTCGACCTCACGCGGGCTGAAGAAGGGGTCGTCGCCGTCACGGCTCAGGCACGCATGTCCCCACGCCACCCGCCCGGTGGCAAAGACCGCCCGCAGCTCGTCTCCGTACCCGTTCGGGCCGTAGAACCGTGCCCACCGGGCGCTCCGCCGCAGGTCCCCCTCCGTGCTGGCGCTCAGGGCGGCCGCAGCCGTGCCCCGATGGGCGAGCTCCCAGAACTTGTTGATGTCGTCGACCGTGAGCTCATGGGCGATCAGCTCCAGGTGGAGGTCCCGGTCCACGCCCTCGGCATAGACGCCGTTCATCAGCATGGTGTCCGGGTCGATCAGGATCCACCCCGCCGCGGTGTACGGGACGACCGTACGCACGAGAGCAGCGACGTGATCGAACAGCTCTAGCGGGTCCTGAGCGCGCGCACAAAGCCTGGCGACCCGCTCGGACAGGCGGGCAGCAGGACTGCTGGAGGGCAGCACGACAACCATTGTCTCCTAGGGTCCCTGAAAGTCCAGGGCCAGCGCGTGGGTAGTCGCGAGCCTGCTGCCCGAGGGACGGGAGAAGGCTCCGAGCTGTGCTCGGAGCCCTCTCAACTCTGTGGCCAGGGGCGGGGTCGAACCGCCGACCTTCCGATTTTCAGTCGGACGCTCGTACCAACTGAGCTACCTGGCCCTGAACGCGCCGTCAGGGGGTGCCTGACCTGCGCAAACAGGACGCCGGATGTCTCCGGCGCGGCCTCACTATACCCCAACTCAGTGAGCCGTCGCGTATCGCTGCCTGCCTTCGGGGCCCCCCGGCCAGCCAGCGCCACGCGGACGATGCGGCGGCCCAACCGTCGTGAACGAGCGTGCGGTCACGCCCTGCTGCGGGTGCCCAGGTCGGTGGATCCGTAGCGGATGCTCGTCGTGTCGGGACCCTGGAGCCGCCCGGGCCAGCCGGGAGGAGCGTCTCCGCGCCAGTTGCCGAGCAGTGCCCCGTCGCCGTCACGCAGGCCACCGAGGAGCAGGCTGCCCCCGCCCCAACGGGCTTCGCCGAAGGAGACCATCCCCCCGCCGGCCCGCACGCCATCGAAGGACACGGTCCCGCCGGTGAACTCGGCACGGTCGAACCGCACGGTCTTGCGGTCGAACCGGCTGCCGGTGAAGCGCACGTGCGCCCCACTGAACCGCGCGCCGTCGAAGCCCACGCTGGCGCCTGACAGCACCGTGCCCAGGAACGAC
>DATGRS010000001.1:0-5312 GCA_035303365.1 Ornithinicoccus sp. | reverse complement strand
GGACAACTTCCTGGGCCGACGCCAGACCCCACACCGGATCCCACTCCCTCGCCGGATCCCACTCCCTCGCCGGCGCCTGATCCCGCA
The DNA here is from genome assembly GCA_035303365.1 of Ornithinicoccus sp. GTDB lineage: Bacteria > Actinomycetota > Actinomycetes > Actinomycetales > Dermatophilaceae > Ornithinicoccus. The sequence continues at coordinate 5,225 of DATGRS010000001.1, read as the reverse complement.
CCCGAGCCGGCGCCTGACCCCGCACCCGAGCCGGCGCCTGACCCCGCACCCGAGCCAGGTCCTGAGCCGACTGACGCGCCCGCACCCGAGCCCAGCCCCACAGCAACGCCCGACCCCGGTCCCGAACCGACAGAAGAAGCCAGCCCGGAGCCGACCCCGAGGCGTGCGCAGCCCACGGTGAGCGAGGAGTCGGCCGAGACTGCGACGACCGACGAGCCGGTGCAGCCCGCCGCGGCGGAACCGGCAGCGGACGCAGCCGTGGCGGCAGCTGAGCAGCCGCCGTCACCCAAGCCTCGACCGACACCGCCGATTCCTTCCCCCGCGGCACTGGCGGGCCGTCGTCCCAGCGCGCGTCCGGCGGTGCCCAGCGTCCCCACGCCGCCTGTCACGTCTGACTCGGTCAAGTTCGGGCGGGTCGCCGAGGACGGCACAGTCTTCGTCAAGGACGGCGACGAGGAGCGTGCCGTCGGCTCCTACCCGGAGGCCAGCCACGAGGAGGCGCTCGCCTACTTCGCGCGCAAGTACGACGAGCTCGCGGCCATCACGCTGTTGCTCGAGCAGCGCCTCAACCAGACCGACCTGTCGGCCCACGAGGCCAGGGAGGCGTTGAAGACCCTCCGTGACCAGATCGGTGAGGCCAACGTCGTCGGCGACCTGCCGGCGCTCCGGGACCGGGTCAGCCGGATCGAGGCCTCCGTAAAGGACCGGCAGCGCACCGAGACCGAGCAGCGTGCCAAGGCGAAGGCCGAGGCCGGAACGGTGCGGGAGGCACTGGTTGCCGAGGCGGAGCAGCTCGCGGCGGCCGATGTGCACCAGGTGCAGTGGAAGTCCGCCAGCGCACGGATGCGTACCGTGCTCGACGAGTGGCGTGCGCTGCAGAAGAAGGGCCCAAAGCTCGACAAGGACGTGGAGAACGACCTCTGGCACCGCCTCAGCTCGGCGCGCAGCACCTTCGACAAGGCACGAAAGGCCTTCTTCAGCGAGCTCGACTCCCAGCACGCCGAGGCCAAGAGGGCCAAGGAGAAGCTGGTGGCCGAGGCCGAGGCACTGGCCAACAGCAAGGACTGGGGGGCGACCGCTGGCGCGTTCAAGCGCCTCATGCAGGACTGGCGCCGTGCTGGTCGGGCCCAGCGGGCAGACGACGACGCGCTGTGGCAGCGGTTCAAGTCGGCACAGGACTCCTTCTTCAACGCCAAGGACGAGGTCGTCGCGGCCGAGAACGAGGAGTTCAAGGCCAACCTGGCGGTCAAGGAGGAGCTCCTCAAGGAGGCCGAGACCCTGGTCCCGGTGAAGGACCTCGAGTCAGCCAAGGCCCAGCTGCGCACCATCCAGGAGAAGTGGGACGATGCCGGCAAGGTCCCGCGGGAGGACATGGCGCGGATCGAGGGGCGGCTGCGCAAGGTGGAGCAGGCGGTCCGCGACCTGGAGGACGCCAAGTGGACCAAGAGCAACCCTGAGCTCAATGCCCGGGCACAGTCGATGGTCGACCAGCTCGAGCGGGCGGTGCAGGGCCTGGAGCAGGACCTGGAGGCCGCGAAGGCCACTGGGGACGACCGCAAGATCGCCGAGGCGCAGGCTGCGCTGGATGCGCGCCGACAGTGGCTCGACTCCGCCCGGGGCGGGCTCTCCGAGTTCGGGAGCTGAGCGTGGGGCACTCCTTCGACCAGGACGACGTCGCGAGCAGCCTGGCCGCCTATCTCGACGCCTCACCCTCCCCGTTCCATGCGGTGGAGAGCGCCGCCATCCTGCTGGAGAACAGCGGTTTCACCCGCGTCGCCGAGACCGACGGGACCCCCACCCAGCCGGGGCGCTACCTGACCGTCCGGGGCGGTTCGCTGATCGCCTGGAGCACCGAGGCGGACACCCCGCCTGGGGCTGGGTTCCGGGTGGTGGGGGCGCACACCGACTCCCCCAACCTGCGGATCAAGCCGCAGCCCGACGTCGTGCGGCACGGCTGGCAGCAGCTGGCCGTCGAGATCTACGGCGGTCCTCTGCTCAACACCTGGCTGGACCGGGACCTCGGCCTGTCCGGACGCGTCGCGGTGCGTGGCACAGCAGGTGTCGAGGCACGTCTGCTGCTGCTCGACGAACCGCTGCTGCGGGTCTCGCAGCTGGCTCCGCACCTGGACAGGACGGTGAGCACCGAGGGACTGCGGCTCAATCCGCAGGAGCACCTCGTCCCGCACTGGGGGATCGGCTCCGAGCCGGCCGACTTCGTCGGTTTCGTCGCGCAGCGGCTCGAGGTGGAAGCACGAGACATCCTGGGCTGGGACCTGATGACCCACGACCTCACCCCGGCGCGTCGCATCGGACGGGACCGCGACCTGCTCGCTTCGGCACGGCTGGACAACCTCGCCACATCGTTCGCTGCGACCGTGGCCCTGGCTACCTCGGTGGAGGAAGGCCGGGCGCGTGACGCCGCCGCCGTGCCGGTGGTGGCGCTGTTCGACCACGAGGAGGTCGGCAGCACGACGGAACGCGGGGCACAGTCGACCTTCCTCCCCGCCGTCCTGGAGCGGATCGTGATCTCCCGCGGAGGATCGCGCGAGGACTACCTGCGGGCACTGGCCGGGACGGTGATCGCCTCCGGTGACATGGCCCACGCCACCAATCCGAACTACGCCGACCGGCACGAGCCGGGGCACCGGGTGCGGATGAACGGCGGGCCGGTCCTCAAGATCAACGCGCAGGCAAGGTACGCCACGGACGGGATCGGCGCAGCGGAGTTCCGGCTCGCGTGCGAGCGGGCCGGCGTGCCGGTCCAGACCTTCGTCACCCGCACCGACCTGCCCTGCGGGTCCACCGTCGGCCCGATGACGTCGGCGCTCACCGGCGCCACCACGGTCGACTTCGGCGCGCCGACGCTGTCGATGCACTCCACGCGCGAGGCGTGCGGGGTGGCGGACCAGGCGATGTATGCCGGGGCGCTGGCTGCGTTCCTCTTCCCGGGCTGAGTCTTCCCTGCGGGACGGGCATCACCGATACGAGGCCGTGCGTCGGACGTGCAAGACCCGTTCCGAAGATGCGGGGCCGGCGTGCAACACCGCTACGAAATTGCGGGGCCGGCGTGCAACACCGCTACGAAATTGCGGGGCCGGCGTGCAACACCGCTATCAAAATTGGTCAGGCGGTGCGGTGTCGCCGGTGCGGGTCGGTCTGTGAGGTGCCGGTGATCCGGTAGGCGTCCAGCACCCCACTCACCCGGCGCACGGCGCGGATGACCGACTCCAGATGGCTCGGGTCGGCCATCTCGAAGGTGAACTTCGAGAGCGCAACCCGGTCCCGCCCTGTCTGAACCGACGCCGCCAGGATGTTGACGTGCTGCTCGGTCAACGCCCTGGTGATCTCGGCGAGCAGGCCGGCCCGGTCGAGCGCCTCGACCTGGAGCTGCACCAGGAACACGCTGGTCTCGGTCGGCGACCACGCCACGTTGAGGATGCGCTCCGGGTGGCGTCGCAGGGACTCCGCGTTGGTGCAGTCCGTGCGGTGCACCGACACCCCGTTCCCCGTGGTCACGAATCCCATGATCGGGTCGCCGGGGACCGGGGTGCAGCACTTGGCCAGCTTGACCCACACGTCGTCGGTGCCGACCACGGTGACCCCAGCGTCGAGAGTCCGGGTGCGACCACGGCTCGGCAGCGTCGCCTCCGCCAGGTCCTCTGTCGCGCTGTCCTCGCCGCCCAGCGTCGCGACCAGCTGCTTCACCACGTGAGCTGCCGAGACGTGGTTCTCCCCGACGGCGGCATAGAGCCCGTCGACGGAGGTGTAGCGCAGGTCGTTGGCGACAGCCGTCAACGTGTCGTGCGACATCAGGCGCTGGAGCGGTTGGTTCTGCTTGCGGAGCACCTTGGCGATCTGGTCCTTGCCGGACTCGATCATCTCCTCGCGGCGCTCCTTGGAGAACCACTGTCGGATCTTGTTGCGCGCCCGAGGACTCTTGACGAAGTTGAGCCAGTCACGACTCGGACCAGCCTCGGCCGCCTTGCTGGTCAGGATCTCGACGACGTCCCCGTTGGTCAGCGTGCTGTCCAGGGGCACGAGCTTGCCGTTGACCCGCCCACCGACACAGTGGTGACCCACCTCGGTGTGGACCGCGTAGGCGAAGTCCACGGGCGTCGCACCGGCTGGTAGCGCCATGACGTCGCCGCCCGGGGTGAAGACGTAGACCTCGGCACCGCCGATCTCAAACCGCAGCGACTCCAGGAACTCGCCCGGGTCGGAGGTCTCCTTCTGCCAGTCGAGGAGCTGCCGGAGCCACTCCATGCCCTCCATCTGCCCGGGCCCGCCGTCGGCACCCACCGACTTGACGCCGTCCTCCTTGTACTTCCAGTGCGCCGCGACACCGTACTCGGCGCGACGGTGCATCTGGTGGGTGCGGATCTGCACCTCGACCGGCTTGCCGTCGGGACCGATCACCGTGGTGTGCAGCGACTGGTACATGTTGAACTTCGGCATCGCGATGTAGTCCTTGAACCGCCCCGGCACCGGGTTCCACCGGGCGTGCACGGTGCCCAGCGCCGCGTAGCAGTCACGGACGGTGTCCACCAGGACCCGGATGCCGACCAGGTCGTAGATCTCGGCGAAGTCGCGGCCCCGCACGATCATCTTCTGGTAGACGCTGTAGTAGTGCTTGGGCCGGCCGGTCACGGTGGCGTTGATGCCGGCGCCGCGCAGGTCGGCCTGGACCTCGTCGATGACGGTCGCCAGGTACTCGTCGCGCTTGGGGGCGCGCTCGGCCACCAGCCGCACGATCTCGTCGTACATCTTGGGGTAGAGGATGGCGAACGCCAGGTCCTCCAGCTCCCACTTGATGGTGTTCATGCCCAGGCGGTGGGCCAGCGGCGCGTAGATCTCCAGCGTCTCCCGCGCCTTCTGCTCCTGCTTCTCGCGCTTGAGGAAGCGCCTGGTGCGCATGTTGTGCAGCCGGTCGGCCAGCTTGATCACCAGGACGCGGGGGTCGCGGGCCATGGCGACGACCATCTTGCGCACGGTCTCGGCCTGCGCGGCCTCGCCGAACTTGACCTTGTCCAGCTTGGTGACGCCGTCGACCAGCTCCGCGACCTGGTCGCCGAAGTCCCGGCGCAGGCTGTCCAGCCCGTACTCGGTGTCCTCGACCGTGTCGTGGAGCAGCCCGGCCATCAGGGTGGCGGCGTCCATCCCGAGCTCGGCGAGGATGGTGGTCACGGCCAGCGGGTGGGTGATGTACGGGTCCCCGCTCTTGCGCT